>NZ_DATMIO010000257.1:0-12572 GCF_035554235.1 Microbacterium sp.
ATCCGGAATCCGCTTGGCGGCGCTTCGGAAGGTGCCGCTCTTGATCGACCCGTCCTTGAGGCGCCGCGCGCCCTCCGATCGGGGGAAGAACTCGTACCATGCGCCCACGCCGGCACGCTCGCGCTCGACGAGAAGCTCGTGGGTCGCGCCGACCGTCGCGAGCGAGGTGAGCGGGCGCGCCGCGAAGTACGCCGCGATCGCGGGGTCGCGGACGATGCCGAGCGCGACCTCGTCGCTGACCTGCGGGTCGCGGAAGGCCGCCGCAGCGCCCTGCAGAGCGCGTCGCTCGGCAACCGGCCGGTCCTTCTGCTGGGACGCGCGATCGAAGAGCAGAGCGCCGCTCTCGCGCATGAGCCCCACGTCGACATCCGCCTCGATCTTCACGTCTGCAGCGTGCTGCCACGTCGCGAAGTCATCGGCGAAGCCCTCGAACCGAAACGACCAGATCCCCTGCTCGAGGGGCGCGACCAGCGCGCTCCAGCGGTCGAAGCCATCTCCGGCAGGAAGAAGCCGGTGCAGCGACTCGTCGCCGGAGGGAGCGAACAGCCGGAGGTGCACGCCGATGCGGTCGTGACCCTCGCGGAATGCCGTCACGATGAAGGGGACGATCTCACCGGCGAAGGCCTTCGGCCGGAACCCGCCGCCCGGCACGGCGGGGCGGGGCAGCACGAGCGGGATGCGCCCCGTCGCCGTGTCGCGCGTGCCCTGGGCATCGAGGACCCGCCGGACGGGGATGGCGGTCGCGCTGCGCCAGGCGGAGGGTACGGACTTCGTGCGCGTCGTCGATGTAGCCACATCCCGAACCTACCGTGGCCGCGGGTCCTTCGACAGGATCGCGCGGGCCCTGGACAGAGGCCTCCTCAGCGCTACCCCGATGGTGCGCCGGTGGCTACCCCGCCCGGAACAGGTGCATGGCGGTCCCGCGCAGCGGTACGACATCGCCGGGGGCGAACTCGATGACCTCGGCGCCCGGTCGTTCGTCCTCGCTCGACCACAGCGAGACGAACCGGGAGACCCCGGCTATGGCCGGCAGGCGCACCTCGACGGGCCGTTCGTTGCCGTGCACGATGAGCAGGATCCGGTTGAACTCCTCGGTCTCGGGTGTCGACGAGGCCACGTACTGGAGGGTGCGGTGCGCCGGGTCCGTCCACCGCTCGATCGACATGGTGTCGCCGTTCTCGTCGTACCATTCCATGACCGATGCGCTCGGCGTCGGCTCGCCGAGCCGCGCGAACCGGATGGGGCGCAGCGCGGGGTTCTCGCGACGCAGCCGGGTCAGCGCCTGCACGTGCGCGCGAAGGTCGTCCTGCCACGGCGCCGTGTCCCACGCCAGCCAGGTGAGCGGCGAATCGTGGCAGTACGCGTTGTTGTTGCCGCGCTGCGTGCGCCCCATCTCATCGCCGGCGGTGAGCATCGGGATGCCGGCTGAGAGCAGCAGCGTGCCGAGCAGGTTCCGCATCGCCTTGCGTCGTGTGGCCAGGATGCCGGCATTGTCGGTCGGGCCCTCGGCGCCGTGGTTGAACGAGCGGTTGGTGTCGGCGCCGTCGCGGTTCTGCTCCCCGTTGCCGAGGTTGTGCTTCACGTCGTACGAGACGAGGTCGCGCAGCGTGAATCCGTCGTGCGCCGTGACGAAGTTGATGCTGGCGAGCGGGCCGCGTTCGGCGTCGAAGGTGTTCGCCGAGCCGGCGAGCCGGGTGGCGAAGCCGCCGATGCCGACGGGTGCGCTCGACGCGCGCCGGGCATAGTCGACATCGCTCAGCCAGAAGTTTCGGACGCGATCGCGGTAGCGGTCGTTCCACTCGTGCCAGCCCTTGCCGAAGTTGCCGGTCTGCCATCCGCCCATCCCGACATCCCACGGCTCGGCGATGAGTTTGGTGTCCGCGAGCAGAGGGTCGTTCTGGATGGCCTCGAGGAGCGGGTGATCCGGAGTGAAGGTGTGGGCCGCGTCGCGCCCGAGCGTGGCCGCGAGGTCGAAGCGGAAGCCGTCGATCTGCACATCGTTCGCCCAGTACCGGAGCGAATCGAGGATGAGCCGCGCCACCGCGTCGTGGGACGTGTTGAGGCTGTTGCCGCATCCGGTGACGTCGATGTAGGCGCCGTCCTCGTGCTGCCGGTAGTACGAGCGGTTGTCGATGCCACGCAGACTCGAGCGCGGGCCGCCCAGGCCTTCTTCGGCGGTGTGGTTGTAGACGACATCGAGCACGACCTCGAGCCCGGCCTCGTGCAGCAGGCGCACCATCCCCTTGAACTCCCGGAGCACGGCCTCCGGTCCCTCGCGGCGGCTCTGCTCGCTCGCGTAGGGAGTGTGCGGTGTGAAGAAGTTCAGAGTGTTGTAGCCCCAGTAGTTCGCGAGCCCATGCTGCAGGAGCCGGGGCTCGGTCTGGAACGCGTGGATCGGCAGAAGCTCGATGGTGGTGACCCCGAGCGATCGGAAGTGCTCGATCATGGCCGGATGCGCCAGGCCAGCGTACGTTCCGTGCAGGGCGGGTGGCACGCGCGGGTGACGCTTGGTGAGGCCCTTCACGTGGCCCTCGTAGATGATCGTGCGATCCATGGGCACGCGGGGCTTGGCGACCCCGCCCCAGTCGAAGCCGTCGGCGACGACGACCGACCGCCACGCGTCATAGCTGCTCTGCACGAGTCCACGCGCATAAGGATCGATGAGGAGGGTGCGCGGATTGAACGTGTTGCCGGGAGCGTGCGCGCCGGAGACGCGGATGGCGTAACGAGTGCCCGGCCGCAGGAGCGGCGTCGATGCGCTCCAGACCCCGTCGCCCAGCGGCTCGAGCGGAACGGAGTCGGTGGTCCAGTCCAGATCGGTGTCATCGAAGATCTCGAGCTCGACGGCGTCGGCGTGCTCGGTCCAGACGCGCAGCGTGCCGCCGCCGTCGTGCAGGCGCACGCCCAGATCATCGAGCGCCGGGCGCAGAATGCCCGCTTCGGGGGCGAGGATCGGGGAGGGTTCCGGGCAAACCATGCGCTCTACAGTAGTAAGGGCAAAAGTCGCCGAGGTTACGCGGGGAGGGTGGCATGGAGGTCTATCTCGACCACGCCGCCACCACGCCCCTCCGGAGCGAGGCACGAGAGGCCTGGATCGAGGCATCCGGAGCCGTCGGAAACGCGTCCTCCATCCACGGCGGGGGCCAGTCCGCACGTCGTCTCCTCGAGGAGTCCCGCGAGCGCATCGCCGCGGTGCTCCAGTGCGATGCGATCGAGTTGCTCCTCACCTCCGGCGGCACCGAATCGATCAATCTGGCCCTCAAGGGCCTGTGGTGGTCGCGGGGAGCGCGCGGCGACGGCGTCGTGCTGCCCGATGGCGAGCATCACGCCACGCTCGACACGGTCCACTGGCTGGCGACGCACGACGCGGCACGTGTCGTTCCGGTCGGGGTCGACCGTGACGCGCGCATCGACCCGAGTGCATTCGGTGCCGCGATGGAGGGCCCGGGGATCGCGTTCGGCACCGCTCTCGCCGCGAACAACGAGACCGGGTCGCTGAACGATTGCGGCGCCCTTTCGGCCGCGGCGGCCGGGGCGGGCGTTCCCCTGCACCTCGACGCCGTCGCGGCGTTGGGACACATCCCCGTGCGATTCGCCGCGCTTCGCGGCGACGCTGTCGGTGCCGCCGGGCTCGTCGCCCTCAGCGTCTCCGCGCACAAGATCGGCGGCCCGGTGGGCGTCGGCGGCCTCGTCGTCTCCCGATCGGCGGCGGTGACTCCGCTTCTGCACGGGGGTGGTCAGCAGCGCGCGCTCCGCGCGGGAACTCAGGATGTCGCGGGTGCCGCCGCATTCGCGGTGGCGGCCGAGCTGGCCGAGGCGGAGCGGGAGGCAGAGAGCGCGCGGCTCGCCGGCCTCCGCGATCGACTCGTGCGCGGCATTCTGGACGTCGTTCCGGGGGCGGAGCTGCTCGGGCATCCCGTCGAGAGGCTTCCCGGCAACGCGCACATCCTGTTCCCCGGCGCGGCGGGGGAGTCGCTGCTGTTCCTGCTCGACCGGGAGGGGATCGCGGTCTCCACCGGCTCCGCGTGCCAGGCCGGCGTGCCCGAGCCCTCGCACGTCGTGATCGCGATGGGACGATCCGAGCAGGACGCGCGTTCGGTGCTGCGGTTCACGCTCGGGCGCACGTCGGGGGACGCGGATGTCGACGCCGTCGTCGCCGCGATGCCCGAGGCGTACGCCCGCGCGTCGCGACGGGCCTGAGTCATTCGCATCACGGGCCTTCGCGTCGGCCCTTGCACCGGGGCCCTTCGCGCCGGGGCCTGCCTGCACAGGGAACGGCTCGTAGACTGGATGGATGCGCATCCTGGCAGCCATGAGCGGTGGAGTCGACTCCGCCGTCGCCGCTGCGCGCGCCGTGGATGCCGGGCACGACGTCGTCGGCGTGCACCTCGCGCTCTCCCGCGCCGGGGGCACGCTCCGCACGGGCAGCCGCGGCTGCTGCACGATCGAGGACGCGATGGATGCTCGCCGCGCCGCCGATCGCCTCGGCATCCCGTTCTACGTCTGGGACTTCTCGGAACGCTTCCGCGACGACGTGATCGCGGATTTCGTGGCGGAGTACTCCGCCGGACGAACCCCCAATCCGTGCATGCGCTGCAACGAGAAGATCAAGTTCGCGGCGCTCCTCGAGCGCGCCATCGAGCTCGGCTTCGACGCGGTGTGCACGGGCCATTACGCGACTCTCGTCGAGGGCGCGGACGGGCTCGAGCTGCACCGCGCGTCGGACGGGGCGAAGGACCAGTCCTACGTGCTCGGCGTGCTCACCGCGGAGCAGCTCGCGCACACCTACTTCCCGCTGGGCTCCACGCCCTCCAAGGCGCTCGTGCGCGCGGAAGCGGCCGAGCGCGGGCTGAGCGTGGCTCAGAAACCCGACAGTCACGACATCTGCTTCATCCCCGACGGCGACACCCGCGGCTGGCTCGCCGAGCGCGTGGGGGCCCAGACGGGGGAGATCCTCGACCGCTCCGGTGCCGTGGTCGGCACCCACGAGGGGGCGCACGCGTTCACGGTGGGTCAGCGCCGGGGGCTCAAGCTCGGCGTGCCGGCCGATGACGGCAAGCCGCGATTCGTGCTCGAGGTCCGTCCGGTCTCCAACACCGTCGTCGTCGGTCCCAAGGAAGCCCTCGCGATCGCCGAGATCTCCGGCTCGCGTTTCTCGTGGGCCGGGCGCGCCCCGGAGTTCGGTTCGTTCCCGTGCCACGTGCAGATCCGTGCGCACGCCGATCCCGTTCCGGCGCTCGCCGTGCACCGCGACGACAACCTGACGGTGACCCCGGAGAGCCCGCTCGACGGCGTGGCGCCCGGTCAGACCGCCGTACTCTACGACGGCACCCGCGTGCTCGGCCAGTTCACGATCGACACCACGGTGTCGGCGGTTCCTGTCGCTCTGTGAGGGCCCTTTGTGGGGCTCCGCCCCACACCCCCGGCTCGCTGACGCGCCCCCTTGTGGGGCTCCGCCCCACACCCCCGGCTCGCTGACGCGCGCCTAGACTGACCGGGTGGCAGACGGCGATGCATCCGAACTCACTGACCTGACGCTCGACGAGGCGCGCGCTGAGGCCCAGTCGCTCACGGCGAAGATCCTCGATGCCCGGGACGCGTACTACGGGCGCGATACAGTCGTCGTCGACGACGCCACCTACGACGAGTGGATGCATCGGCTCGAGGCGATCGAGCGCGTGCATCCCGAGCTTCAAGGCCAGGATTCACCGACGCTGAGCGTCGGCGCCGCCTCCGGAACGCTCTTCGCGCCCGTGACCCACGCCGAGCGCATGCTGAGCCTCGACAACGTCTTCAGCGACGACGAGTTCACGGCGTGGGCGGCCAAGGTCGAGCGCGACGCGGGCAGGTCGGTGCGCTATCTCTGCGAGCTCAAGATCGACGGCCTGGCGCTGTCGCTGCGCTACGAGCGGGGCCGCCTCACCACGGCGGCGACCCGCGGAGACGGACGCGTGGGCGAGGACGTCACCGAGAACGTGCGCCGCATCGCCGGCATCCCCCAGCGGCTCGCGGGGCACGGGCACCCGGAGCTGGTCGAGGTGCGCGGCGAGGTGTTCTTCAACGTCGCCGACTTCGAGTCGCTCAACGCGTACCAGGAGGCGATGGGCGATCGCCTCTTCGCGAACCCCCGCAACGCGGCGAGCGGGTCGCTCCGCCAGAAGACCGAGGGCAAGAACGAGCGGCAGCTCGACGCCATGCATCAGCGCCTCTCGCGCCTGCGGATGACGGTGCACGGCATCGGCGCATGGCCCGCGCCGCCGGTCGCCACGCAGAGCCAGATCTACGAGCTGCTGAAGTCGTGGGGACTGCCGACGAGCGAGTACTACCGGGTCACGGACTCGGCCGCGGCCGCCGATGAGTTCATCCGCCACTACGGGCAGCACCGGCACTCCGTCGAGCACGAGATCGATGGCATCGTCGTGAAGGTCGACGAACTCGCGCTGCACGCCGAACTCGGTGCGACCAGCCGCGCGCCGCGCTGGGCGATCGCGTACAAATACCCGCCGGAGCAGGTCAACACCAAGCTGCTCGACATCGTCGTGTCGGTGGGGCGCACCGGCCGTGCAACCCCCTTCGCGGTCATGGAGCCCGCCAAGGTAGCCGGCAGCATCGTCCGCCAGGCGACGCTGCACAACCAGGATGTCGTGAAGGCGAAGGGCGTGCTGATCGGCGACACCGTCGTGCTGCGCAAGGCCGGAGATGTGATCCCCGAGGTGCTCGGGCCGGTGGTCGAGCTTCGCGACGGCTCCGAGCGGGAATTCGTGATGCCCACCTCGTGCCCCGAGTGCGGTTCGCCGCTCGCTCCGGCCAAGGACGGCGACATCGATCTGAGGTGCCCCAACGCCCGCTCCTGCCCGGCGCAGGTGCGCGGCCGCGTCGAGCACGCCGGCTCGCGCGGAGCGCTCGATGTCGAAGGTCTCGGCGAGGTCTCCGCCGCGGCGCTGACGCAGCCGGTGCGGCCGGAGCGCCCTCCGCTCGAGAGCGAGGCCGGGCTCTTCGCTCTGACTGCCGAGCAGCTCTTCCCGATCGATGTCATCGTCCGCGACGCCGAGACGGGGCTGCCACGGCTGCTCGAGGACGGCGCCCCCGATACCCGCTCCCCGTTCCGGCGGCTCCGCAAGAAGACCGAGCCCTTCGACCCCGGCGGCCCCTTCGACGGCGACGAGCGCTTCGTGCTGTCGAAATCCGCACTCGAGCTGCTGGCGAACCTGGAGGCGGCGAAGACCAAAGAGCTCTGGCGCTTCCTGGTGGCGCTCTCGATCCGGCACGTCGGGCCGGTCGCCGCTCGCGCGCTCGCCCAGTGGTTCGGATCGCTCGATGCCATCCGGGCCGCCGCGCGCGACGAGCTCGCGGCGGTCGAGGGCGTCGGCGGCATCATCGCGGACTCGCTCATCGACTGGTTCGACGTGGACTGGCACAGGCAGATCGTCGACAGCTGGGCCGCCTCCGGCGCGCAGCTCGCGACACCCGGACACCCCGGTCCCGGCGCCGCGAACGCCGCCGGAGGAGTGCTCGACGGGCTGACCGTCGTGGCGACCGGCTCGCTCGAGGGCTACAGCCGCGAGGGCGCGCAGGAGGCGATCCTGGGCGCCGGCGGCAAGGCCGCATCGAGCGTCTCGAAGAAGACGGACTTCGTCGCGGCGGGGCCGGGCGCGGGCTCCAAGCTCGCGAAGGCCGAAGAGCTCGGCGTGCGGATCATCGACGCGGCGCAGTTCCACATCCTCGTCACCCGCGGACCGGCCGCCCTCGACGACCTCGCGACCGACGCGGGGTGAGCAGGCGATGGCTCAGTGGCTGTACCGCATCGTTCCGACCCGCCCCGAGATGGTTGCGGATCCGACGGCCGACGAGCAGCGCATCGTCAGTGCGCACTTCCGGTATCTGGTCGACCTGAAGGAGCGTGGCGTCCTGATCCTCGCCGGCCGCACGCAGGAGCACGCCGACACCTTCGGCATCACGATCTTCGAGGCCGACGACGAAGCGGCCGCGCGCGCGGTGATGGACGGGGACCCTGCTGTCGCGGCCGGCGTGTTCGCGGCGTCGCTCCACCCTTACGCGGTGGCCGTCGCGCGGGATGGCCTGGCGGGCAGCTGACCCGGCGCGGACTACGAGCCCGATCAGAGGGCGAGCAGGCTGTCGCGCACCTGGCGACGAAGCACCTTGCCGATGAGGGATTTCGGCAGCTCATCGACCACGAAGATCCTGCGCGGAACCTTGTAGGGCGTCAGGATGCCGCGGGCGAACTCGCGGACGGACTCCACATCGATCTCCGCCCCGGGGGCGACGACGATCGCGGCGACAACCTCCTCGCCGGAGTGCTCGCTCGGCAGCCCGACGACGGCGGCGTCCTCGACCTGCGGGTGCTGCCGCAGGGCGATCTCGACCTCGGTCGGGGCGACGTTGAACCCGCCCGTGATGATGAGCTCCTTGATGCGGTCCACGATCCGGACGAACCCGCCCTCGTCGACGGTCACGACATCACCGGTCCGGAACCACCCGTCGACGAACACCTTCTCGGTCTCCTCGGGCTTGCCGTAGTAGCCCTGGAAGACCTGCGGCCCGCGCACGAGCAGCTCGCCGCGGTCGCCGGCCGCGACATCCTTCGTGGGGTCACCGGGATCGACGACCCGCACCTCCGTGCCCGGCAGCGGCAGCCCGACCGTCCCTGGCACGCGGTTGTCGGCGACGGGGTTCGCCATGAGCACGGGGGAGCACTCCGAGAGCCCGTAGCCCTCGACGAGGAAGCCGCCCGACGCGGCCTCGAAGGGCACGACGAGTTCGTGCGGCAACGCCATCGCACCCGAGATCGCGACCTCGGTGCCATGCAGCGACACCCCCTGCTCGGTGGCCGCTTTCAGCAGGCGATCGGCGATCGGTGGCACGAGCGGGAGGAAGGTGGCCGGTCGCTTCTTCATCACGGCGAGCACCAGGTCGGGATCGAACCGCGGGAACAGCACGAGCCGGGCTCCCATGCTCATGGCGAAAGTGAGACACAGCGTGAGGCCGTATGCGTGGAACATCGGCAGGACGGCGTACACGACGCATCCGGGACCGCGCTGGATGCCGGGCACCCACGCCCGCGCCTGCGCGGCGTTTGCGAGCAGGTTGCGGTGGGTGAGGGCGGCGCCCTTCGGAGTGCCGGTGGTGCCGCTGGTGTACTGGATGATCGCGAGGTCATCGGTCGCCGGCAGCGGGTGCGACGAGGGGAGGGGTTCGGATGCCGTGAGCCGCTCCCATTCGATGGCACCGCGCACCGTCGCATGCAGGGCTTCGCGCGCCTCGCGGGCCTTCGCGACCGGAAGGCGGAGCATCGCGCGCATCGTGAACGGCATCGCGCGGGTCACGTCGACGCTGATGAGGTTGGTGACGGCGAGGTCGGCCGGAAACTCCTGGACGGCCTCCACGACCTTGCTCCAGGCGATCGCCGTCTTGGCACCGTGATCCTCGAACTGCTTGCGAAGCTCGCGGGGCGTGTAGAGCGGGTTGTGCTCGACGACGACCGCTCCCAGGCGCAGAACCGCGTAGAACGCGACGATGTGCTGGGGGCAGTTCGGCAGGATGATCGCGACCGGATCGCCCGCTGCGACGCCGAGGGATTTGAGCGCCGCCGCTGCGCGCTCGATCTGATCGTTGAGCGCGCGGTAGGTCATCTCACGTCCGAAGAACTCCAGGGCCGCGGCGTCGGGGAACTCCCTCGCAGAGCCCCGCACGATGTCGACGAGGCTGCCCGTCACCTCGGCGAGGTCATCGGGCACGCCCTCGGCGTAGCTGTCGATCCAGGGGCGCGGAGGGTCGTACGGCTTCGTCACCCAGCCAGCCTATGACGGTGAAGCGGCCGCCCAGGGTCGGCGGGGAGCGCTCATCGGAGGGAACCTCGGTCGGGCGACGGTCGGTGGACCGGGAGCGCGCTCGTAAGATGGACCAGTGTCTGAAATCACCCCCGAACTCGTGCGCCATCTCGGCGTGCTCGCCAGGATCCAGCTGAGCGAGGAGGAGGTGCAGCGGCTCACCGGCCAGCTCGACGTCATCGTCGACAACATCGCCAAGGTCTCCGAGGTGGCAACGCCTGACGTCCCCGCGACGAGCCATCCGATCCCCCTCCAGAACGTCTTCCGCCCCGACGTGATCGGCCAGACGCTCACGCTCGAGCAGGCTCTGCAGAACGCGCCCGACTCGGCCGACGGACGATTCCGCGTCACCGCCATCCTGGGGGAGGAGCAGTGATCCGTCTCACCGCCGCCGACCTCGCCGCGAAGCTCGCCGCCGGCGAGATCTCGAGCGTCGAAGCCACGCGCGCCCACCTCGAGCGCATCGCGGAGGTGGACGGCGACATCCACGCGTTCCTGCACGTCAGCGACGCCGCCCTCGACGTGGCGGCCGACATCGACCGCCGCCGTGCGGCGGGCGAGCAGCTCGGCCCGCTCGCGGGCGTCCCGCTCGCGATCAAGGACGTGCTGGTCACGACCGACATGCCCTCCACGAGCGGCTCGCGCATCCTCGAGGGCTACATGTCGCCGTTCGACGCGACCGTCGTCGCGCGAAGCCGCGCCGCCGGCCTCGTCCCGCTCGGCAAGACCAACATGGACGAGTTCGCGATGGGCTCCTCGACCGAGCACTCCGCCTACGGGCCCACGCACAACCCGTGGGACCTCGACCGGATCCCCGGCGGCTCCGGCGGCGGCTCCGCCGCGGCGGTCGCCGCATTCGAGGCGCCGCTCGCCCTCGGCAGCGACACGGGCGGATCGATTCGCCAGCCCGCCCACGTCACGGGCACGGTGGGGCTCAAACCCACGTACGGCGGCGTCAGCCGCTACGGCGCGATCGCGCTCGCCTCGAGCCTCGACCAGGTCGGCCCCGTGACCCGCACCGTGCTCGACGCGGGACTGCTGCACGATGTGATCGGCGGGCACGACCCGTTCGATTCCACCTCGCTGCGCGACGCGTGGCCGTCGTTCGCCGACGCCGCCCGTGAGGGCGCCCGGGGAGACGTGCTCAAGGGCCTGCGCGTCGGCGTCGTCTCGGAGCTGCCCGATGCCGGCTTCCAGCCGGGCGTCTCCGCATCCTTCCGCGCCGCCCTCGCGATGATGGAGGCGCACGGCGCCGAGATCGTCGAGATCAGCGCCCCGCACTTCGAGTACGGCGTGGCCGCGTACTACCTGATCCTCCCGGCCGAGGCATCCAGCAACCTCGCCAAGTTCGACTCGGTGCGCTTCGGCATGCGGGTCACCCCGCACGCATCGGCGACGGTCGAGGATGTCATGGCCGCGACGCGCGATGCCGGGTTCGGCGACGAGGTGAAGCGCCGGATCATCCTCGGCACCTATGCGCTGAGCGCCGGCTATTACGACGCCTACTACGGCAGCGCCCAGAAGGTGCGCACGCTCATCCAGCGAGATTTCGACGCCGCCTTCGAGCAGGTCGACGTCATCGCCACCCCGTCGGCCCCGACCACGGCATTCAAGCTGGGCGAGAAGATCGATGACCCGATGCAGATGTACCTGAACGACGTCACGACGATTCCCGCGAACCTCGCGGGCGTCCCGGGCATCTCGATCCCCTCTGGACTGGCCGCCGAGGACGGCCTGCCGGTCGGCATCCAGTTCCTCGCACCCGCGCACCACGACGCGCGCCTCTACCGCGTCGGTGCGGCGCTCGAGGCGGCGCTCGTCGCCGAATGGGGCGGGCCGCTTCTCGAGCGGGCGCCGATCCTCGGAGGGAAAGCCTGACATGGCCAAGGCAAAGCTGATGGACTTCGACAAGGCGCTCGAACTCTTCGAGCCCGTGCTCGGCTTCGAGGTGCACGTCGAGCTCAACACCAAGACCAAGATGTTCTCGGCGGCACCGAACAACTTCGGGGCCGACCCCAACACCAACCTTTCCCCGGTGTGCCTCGGCCTGCCCGGGTCGCTCCCGGTCGTCAACGAGCAGGCCGTGCGCTTCTCGATCAGCCTGGGCCTCGCGCTCGGCTGCGAGATCGCCGCCTCGAGCAGGTTCGCGCGCAAGAACTACTTCTACCCGGACCTCGGCAAGAACTATCAGATCTCCCAGTACGACGAGCCGATCGCGTTCGAGGGATCGGTCGATGTCGAACTGGTCGACGGCACGCGTGTCACGGTTTCGATCGAGCGCGCTCACATGGAAGAGGATGCCGGCAAGCTGACGCACGTCGGCGGCTCGACCGGCCGCATCCAGGGCGCGGAGTACTCGCTCGTGGACTACAACCGCGCGGGGGTGCCGCTCGTCGAGATCGTCACCAAGCCGATCTTCGGCGCCGAACACCGGGCACCCGAGCTCGCGAAGGCGTACGTGCAGACGATCCGCGACATCGTGCTCTCCCTCGGCATCTCCGACGCCAGGATGGAGCGCGGAAACCTGCGCTGCGACGCCAACGTGTCGCTCCGTCCGCGTGGCCAGGAGAAGCTCGGCACGCGCACCGAGACCAAGAACGTGAACTCCATGCGCTCGGTGGAGCGCGCCGTTCGCTACGAGATCCAGCGCCAGGCGGCGATCCTCGCCGACGGCGGTGCGATCACTCAGGAGACCCGGCACTGGCACGAAGACACGGGCACGAC
>NZ_DATMIO010000258.1:0-11351 GCF_035554235.1 Microbacterium sp.
TGATCGTGGTGCGCCCCGTCGTGTCGCGCGAGCGCATCGCCGTCATCCTCACCCGCTACTCGAGCATCGCCCTCGTCGCCTTCGTCGTCGTGGCGATCTCGGGTTTTGCGCGTGCCACGATCGGCGTCGGCGCGTGGGACAAGCTCGCGACCCCCTACGGGCTGCTGGTGCTCGTCAAGGTCGCTGCCCTGCTCGCGCTCGGCCTGCTCGGCGCGTGGTACCGCCTCCGGCTCATCGGCACGCTGGGCCGGGATGCCGCGCCGGGGCCGGGCGCCGTTCGACCCTTCGACAAGCTCAGGACGACGCAGGCTCAGGAACCGCGAAGTGACGAGGCGTCCCGGCGGTTCTGGAGCCTCATCGCCCTCGAGCTGGCGTTCATGGGGATCGCCAGCGGCGCGGCCGCCGCACTCGCCCGCACCGCCCCGCCCGGCACGTCGGCCCTCCCCGAGATCGGCTCGCCCGCCGAAGTGCTGACCGGAGCCCCGCTGCCGCCGGAGCTGACCTTCGAGCGCTGGTTCACGTCGTGGGACATCGACCTGCTGTGGGCGCTCGCCGCGGCATTCGGCGTCTTCTTCTACCTCGCCGGCGTGCGGCGGCTGTCCCGCCGGGGAGACGGGTGGCCGGTGTACCGCACGCTCCTCTGGTGCGCCGGGCTCGCGCTGCTCTTCTGGGTCACGTGCGGGCCCGTCAATGCGTACCAGGACTATCTCTTCAGCATCCACATGGTCGGCCACATGCTCCTGTCGATGGGCATTCCGCTGCTTCTGGTCGCCGGCGCCCCCGTCACCCTGCTGCTGCGCGCGGCGCGCAAGCGCGATGACGGCACCCGCGGCGGCCGTGAATGGATGCTGTGGGCCGTGCAGTCGCCGGTATCGCGCGTGCTGACCCATCCCTTCGTCGCGGCCGGTCTGTTCGTCGGGTCGCTGTGGACGTTCTACTTCACCGATCTGTTCCGCTGGTCGCTGTACGACCACCTCGGCCACGAGTGGATGACCGCGCACTTCCTCATCACGGGCTACCTCTTCGTGCTGACCCTGATCGGCATCGACCCCATTCCCTACCGCCTGCCCTACGCGGGGCGCCTGCTCGTGCTGATCGGGGTCATGGCCATGCACGCGTTCTTCGGCATCGCGATCATGATGCAGAGCGGGCTGATGGTCGCCGAGTGGTTCGGGGCGATGGGCCGCACGTGGGGCGCGACACCCCTCGAAGACCAGTACGCGGGGGGCGGCGTGGCGTGGTCGATCGGCGAGCTGCCGACCCTGGTCCTCGCCATCACGGTCGCGATCCAGTGGAGCCGGAGCGATGACCGCGCCCAGCGGCGAAGCGACCGGCACGCCGACCGCACGGGAGACACCGAGCTCGAGGAGTACAACGCCACGCTCGCCGCGCTCGCCGAGCGCGACGCCCTGCGGCAGGCCCGGGGCCCGGCGCGGTAGTCGCCGGCGCCCCCGCGCCGGCCGCTATGGCTCGGTCGGCCCGCCGATGCTGATCGACGCCGTTCCGTCGGGCAGCACCACGATCGTGCCGTCGACCAAGAACGGCACGTCTTCGCTGACGTGGCTCACCCTGCCGTCGAAGAGCGAGCGGATGTCGACCTCGATGTGCGCGACGGCTTCCGCCGGAGGGATCACCCAGTCCGCGCCGTTCGGCGTCACCTTGACCGTGGGCTGAGTGGTGATCGTCCACACCGGCGGCTCATCGATGCGGTTCTGCACGTAGTACCCGAAGGGGCAGCCCGTCGGCTGCAGCACCTGCTGGGTCGCGCACGTGGAGAGGAACTCCTCTACCCGGGCCTGCACGACCCCGATGAACTCTTCGGTCGGCTCGGCCTGGATGTCGATCGGCACGTCGGCGAGCGGCGCATCGGCGAGCACCTGCACACCGGGCGTCGCCGAGATCGCGGTGTCGACCGACACCGCATAGAGGCCGGGAGAGAACACGAGGAGCGGCACCGCGTCGAGCGCGGCGGCCTCGGCGCCATCCTTCGAGACCTGCCGCTTGTCGACATCGAAGCCGTTCACCTCGAACCGCATGGATCCGCGGACCGTCAGGTCGATGACCGTGAGCGGACTCTTCGCGAAACGCCATGTGGGGACGAATCCGATCCAGCCGTTGCGCTCGACCGCGAACGTCGTGCTGGCCGAGTGGCCGGCGGCCGAGTACGACACGACGACCTCGATGACGTCTCCGTCGCCCGTCTCGGAGACGACGGTCACATCGGTCAGGGGCGCGAGCGCGTCGCGGCGAAGGAGCGCGTCGGAGGCCGAGGTCGGGAGCCCGGCGCTCTCGAGCTGGGCCGAGTCGATCGCGACGCCCGGCACCAGCAGGGCATCGGCGGCCCGACCCGCCGCGAGCATTCCCACGTAGCGCTCGACGAAGGCCGAAGGGCTGTACATGGCGCGGTAGAGGGCGATGCCACCGACCACGCACGCGCCGAGCAGCGCGGCGACGATGAGCGCGATGATCGTCAGATCGACCGCGAGCGGGCGCTGTGCGGGGGCCGGCTGCGGTGCCGGAGTCGTGGCAGGGGAGGCCGCATCGGGGACCGTCGCCACAGCCCCCGGCTGCACGTCGCTCGCCCCCTGGCTCATGACGCCAGTCTAGAGAGCGCCGACGAGGAGTCATCGACCGCCGACACGCGACGACGCGCCCGGAGCGACCCGTTTACGATGGGGGGACGTCGTCGTCGGTGAGGAACCCGTGAACACACCCGCCCTCTCGGCGGAGCAGGAGGCCCTGTTCCGCCTCATCGAGGACACGCGGGAGCATGTCTTCGTCACGGGACGCGCCGGAACCGGAAAGTCGACGCTGCTGCAGCACCTGGCGTGGCACACATCGAAGCAGATCGCCGTGTGCGCCCCCACCGGAGTCGCCGCGCTGAACGTCGAGGGCCAGACGATCCACTCGCTGTTCCGGCTGCCGATCGGGCTGATCGCCGACAGCGAGATCGACCAGTCCGACGCGACGCGCAAGATCCTGAACGCGATCGACACCCTCGTGATCGATGAGATCTCGATGGTGAACGCCGATCTGATGGACGGGATGGACCGGGCGCTCCGCCAGGCCCGCGGCCGAAAGGCCGAGCCCTTCGGCGGCGTGCAGGTCGTCATGTTCGGCGACCCCTACCAACTCGCGCCCGTGCCGCCGCGCGGCGACGAGCTGCGCTACATCAACGACCACTACCGCTCGTTCTGGTTCTTCGACGCGCACGTCTGGGCGGGCGCCTCGACAGACGGGTCGGACGGCATCATGGATGTCGGCCGCTACGGCGCCGATCTGCACATCCGTGAGCTCGTCGAGATCCACCGCCAGGCCGATGGTGCGTTCAAGTCGATGCTCAACGCCGTGCGCCACGGGGTCGTGACGGCGGAGATCGCCGGCATCCTGAACGATGCGGGCGCCCGCACGCCCCCCGACGATCCCGAGTCGCCGATCATCACCCTCGCGACCCGCAACGACATCGTGAACAGCATCAACCGCCGCCACCTCGCCGCGCTCCCCGGCCGTGAGCAGACGGCGAACGCCGAGATCAGCGGTGACTTCGGGCGGGGAGAGGCGAGCTATCCCGCGGATGCCGAGCTCAAGCTCAAGGTCGGCGCCCAGGTGATGTTCCTGCGCAACGACACCGGGGTGTTCGGTGAGCCGCCGCGGTGGGTGAACGGCACGATCGGCACCGTCATCCGCATCGCCGGCGGGACGGTGCGGGTGGATGTCGATGGCCATGAGTTCGACGTCGAACCCGCCGTGTGGGAGAGGTTCCGCTACGCCTACGATCCCGGCTCGAAGAAGCTGACGCGCGAGATCGTCGCCGAGTTCACGCAGTTTCCGCTGCGCCTCGCGTGGGCCGTCACGATCCACAAGTCGCAGGGGAAGACGTACGATCGCGCCGTCATCGACCTGGGCTCGGGCGCGTTCGCGCCCGGGCAGACGTACGTTGCCCTGAGCCGGCTGACGTCGATCGAGGGGCTGTACCTTTCGCGGCCGCTGCGACCCGGCGACATCCGCGTCGACCCGGACGTGCAGCGCTTCATGCGCGGCCGCGCCGCGCCGATCCAGCCGAGCATCGGATAGCCCGGGCCCGCGCCTACGCGACGGCCGCGCGCTTCGCGCGCTCGAGATCCTCGAAGAGCTCGGTGTTGAAGCGGTAGGCGCGCAGCACCTCGTCGATCACGCGCTCCTTCTCCGCGTCATCCCACGGCACGGCGTCGAGCTGTTCGCGGTAGACCTCCTTGAAGGCCTTCGGGTCGGCGATGTCGTCGAAGAGGTAGAAGCCGACGCCGTTCGTCTCGAACCCGAAGCGGCGCTGCATGAGGCGTCCGATGAACAGTCCGCCGGAAAGGTCGCCGAGGTACCGGGTGTAGTGGTGCGCGACGAAGCCGCCCGCCCACGTCGCCGCCACCTGGGCGATGCGCGCGACGTACCGCTTCGTGGCGGGGAGGGGCCCGATGGTGTCGCGCCACTCCGGACCGACCAAGAACTCGAGGTCCGCTTCGAGGGCGGGCAGGCGGGTCAGCTTGTCGCTGATGAAGACCGCCGCGACGGGATCGTGGCGCATCCGCTCCGTCGCCGACTCCAGCGCTTCGTAGATGAAGTAGTGCTGTGCGACGAGCGCGACGTAGTCGTCGCGGGTGCCCTCGCCCTTGATGAGGTCGGACATGAACCCCGCGCCCTCACTGCCGGAGTGGGCTCCGCTGGAGCGCTCGCGAAGTGCAGACGAGAACGGCACCACATTGGTCATGGCGCCATTCTAAGGGTGACCTAACCTGCGCCGCAGCCCCGTGTCACGCGTGCGGGCGAGGCTCGGTTCCGAGAACCCGGCAGGCGTCGTCGTAGAGGGCCACGATCTCACGACGCACCTCGGGGCGCTCGGTGATGGGACCGCCCGGCCAGGGCACGCGCAGAGCGACGGTCGAGGCATCCGCCATCGACACCGTCCACTCACCCCCGTCGCCGTCGAAGCCCACCATGACCGATCCCGACGCGAGGGGATCGCCGAAAGCGCGGGCGATCAGCAGGTTGTCATCGGCGTGGTCGCCGTTCATGTGCCGCAGCACGGCGGTCACAGTGGCTTCGTCGAATGTGTGAGTCACTCGATAACAGTACGCGTGCGCGATAACGGGATGCCGAGCGGTAACGCATAGACTCGGACGACGAGCACCGGGGGGTGACGATGAGGGCACGCAGCGCGTCCGCGCGCGCCTCCGCGCGCCGTCGGCAGGTGCGCGCCACCGCGGTCGTCGCCGGCCTCGCGGCCCTGGCCCTGGCCTTCTCGGGCTGCGCGCCCGAGACATCCGTCGCCATCTCCACGCCGCCGCAGGTCGATGGACCACTGCCCGATGCGACGCGCGCCCAGCTCGAGGCATCCGTCACCCACGCCATGGCCGCCGCCGGGGCATCCGGGGCGATCGTCGGCGTCTGGGTGCCCTGGAGCGGCACCTGGGTCACCGGCCTCGGCACCGAGTCGTCGATCGACGCCACGCCGGTCGACGCCGACATGGTGTTCCGCATCGCCGACGCCACCCGGCCGATGACGTGCGATGTGCTCTACCGGCTCGCCGCGGACGGTGTCGTCGGGCTCGACGACAGCGTCTCCGAGTACGTGACGGGCGTCCCCGACCTCGAGGGCGTCACGCTGCTCGAGCTCTGCAACGGCACCTCGGGCATCGGCTCCTACCAGCCGACCCTGCAGGCCCAGTGGCTGACGAACCCGAAGCGGGTATGGGGCGCCAGGGAGCTGACGAGCTTCGGGCTCGGGTATTCCGAGTTCACCGGCGAGAACTCGCCCTACCGGGACTCCGACACCGCCTACATCCTGCTGGGCCTCGCGCTCGAGCGCGCATCGGGCAAGAGCGCCGCCGCGCTGCTGGACCAGTACGTGTTCGAGCCGCTCGACATGGTGAGCTCCAGCCTCCCGCGCCCCGCCGCCGCGACCCCTTCGAAGACCGAGCCGGTGCTCCTGGGGCACCACTCGCTGCCCGGCGCAGATGGGGTCATGAACTGCACCGAGCCGCTCGATATCACGCCTCTCTCGTCGAGCATCGGGTTCACCGACTCGGGGGTCACCTCCACGATCACCGACCTGGGCCGGTACGCCCAGGCGCTCGCCGCCGGCGCGCTCGCGCCCGAGGGCCAGCCCGACCGCTGGGCAGCACCCCTTCCGGTCAGCGCCGATGGCCCGTCGTGGCTGCAGTCGACGGGCGGCGCGTTCCTCGCGGGCTCGCTCATCGGCCAGCACGGCACGATGCCCGGCTACATCACGGCCGTCTACTCCGACCCCGGCACGGGCATGACCGTCGCCGTCGTGCTCAACAACAGTGCGGCCGGCGCCGGCCTCGGCGCCTCGCTCGCCTGGGAGCTCGCCGCGATCGCCTCGAAGGCGCCGGCCGCGAGCGGCCAGACCGCGCCGGAGTTCGGGCTGCCCTGGACCGCCGAGCAGTACCACGAGGCCGTCACGCAGGCCGCGGTCTGCCCCATCCCGTGACGCGACGCCCATGACCCGGGCGCCGACGACCCGGGCGCCCGGCTACGCGGTCGTCCTGGTCGTCGCCGGACTGGCGTGCCAGGAGATCGGCGCCGCGATCGCCTTCCTCCTCTTCCCGGAGGTCGGGGCGCTCGGCATGGTCCTGCTCCGGCTCGCCTTCTCCGCCGTCATCCTGCTCGCCATCGCGCGGCCGAGCCTGCGTGGGCACGGGCGCAGCGGCTGGCTCGCCGTCGCGGCATTCGGTGCCGTGCTGGCGGTCATGAACGGGCTCTTCTACCTCGCGCTCGAACGCCTGCCCCTCGGCATCACCGTCACGATCGAGGTGCTGGGGCCGCTCACCCTCTCGATCGTGGTCGCGCGTGCGCGGTCGGCGTGGCTGTGGGCGGGGCTCGCGCTGCTCGGGGTGCTGGCCCTCGGCGGCGGGGGCTGGGATCGCCTCGACCCGGTCGGCGTGCTGTTCGCCCTCGGTGCCGCGGCGAGCTGGGCGTTCTACATCCTCGCGTCGGCGAAGGTCGGTCGCGCGTTCCAGAAGCTCGACGGGCTCGCCCTCGCGATGGCCTTCGGCGCGCTGCTCGCGCTCCCTTTGGGCATCCTCTCCGCGGGTGAGGCGCTGCTGCGCCCAGAGATCCTCGGGCTCGGCGCGGCCGTGGCCGTGCTCTCGTCGACGATCCCCTACGCTCTGGAGCTGATCGCCCTGCGACGCCTCGCGGCCGCGGCGTTCGCCATCCTGATGAGCCTCTCGCCGGCGACGGCCGCGCTCGCCGGGCTCCTCATCCTCGGGCAGACCCTCACCTGGCTCGAGATCGTCGGCATGGCATTCGTCATCGCCGCGAGCGTCGGGGCCGTGCGGGCCGCGCGCCGGGCGGGCGGCGCCGGGCGCGACGCCGAGCAGGTTCAGGATGCCGCGGCTCGGGATGCCGCGGCTCGGGATGCGGGGGGCGAGGCGCCCCCGCTGGCCGGCCCTCTCGCCTAGGGACCCGCCGACGTCGCGAGAGATCCGGGTTCGTGCGCCCACCTGGGGCTGACGCTTCGCCGCTGCAGCCGACTCGAAACCAGCGCGAGACCGGTCACCACGATGCCCGCGAGCGCGGCCGCGCACGCGCCGAACACCATCGCCGACCGTGCGCCGAACCCGTCGGCGACAGCGCCCAAGATCAGGGCGCCCGCGGGCCCGCCCAGCATGAACACGGCGAGATAGATGCCCATCACCCTTCCGCGGATGGAGTCGGCGACCGACATCTGGACCCGGGCGTTGATCGATGTCACGACCAGCATGAACCCCAGACCGAGGGGAACCATGAGGGCTGCGAACAAGCCGAAGGTGGGCGCGATCGCAGCGACGCCCGCGATCGCGGCGGTGCCCGCCGACCCGGCGATGACGATGGCGTAGGACGATCGCTTGAACGACGCGGTGATCAGGGAGCCGACCAGCGCGCCGAGGCCGATGCAGGCGGTGAGGAGGCCGAAGCCGTCCGCGTCGACGCCGTAGGTCGTCGTCGCGGCGGTGGCCAGGAAGACGGGAGTGTTCAAGCCGAAGCAGTTGAACAGGAAGACGCCGACGAGAAGCATGAGGATGTCGGGCCGCCCGGCGACGTAGCGCACCGCGCTCCACACTCCTCCCCGATCGTCCGCGTGCCGATCGGCCGCGGGGCGTCTCAGTGCGCGCGTACGGATCATCAGAAGGATCGCGGCGATCGCCCCGATCGCTCCGACGGCGAACACCCAGCCGCTGCCGACCCAGGCGACGAGGAGCCCGGCGACGGCCGGCCCGACGAGCCGAGCGGAGTTGAACGCCGCCGCGTTCAGCGAGACCGCGTTGGTCATAAGGTCCTTGTCGACCAGATCGACGACGAACGCCTGGCGTGCCGTTCCCTCGATGCCGGCGATCGAGCCGAGCAGCAACGCCGTCACCAGAATCATCCAGTATTCGATGAGACCGGTCAGGGTGAGGATGGCGAGCGTCGTCGCGATGGCTGCCTGCATCGCTTGGACGATGATCAGGATCTTGCGCCGGTCCATGCGGTCCACGATCGAACCGGCCAAGGGTGACACGAAGAACTGCGGCAGGAACTGGGCCGTGACGACGACCCCGAGCGCGAGCGCGTTGTGGTCCGTGAGCACGGTGAGCACGAGCCAGTCCTGGGCCGTCATCTGCATCCACATGACGAGCGCGGAGATGAAGAGCGAGCCGATCCACATCCCGAATGCGGGGGAGGAGAACGCGCGGAAGGTTGCCGGCATGCGCGCGGTCCGCGCTACTTCGCGACCGGCGAGCCGGATTGGAACCAGTTCAGGAAGGTCTGCTCGAACAGGCCCTGCTGGACCATCACCGAACCGCCGCGAAGCGGCTCGAACTCGTCCGCAGGGGATCGGGTGATGACGAGATCCCTGGTGGCGAGGGGCAGGGACTTCTCGTAGACGGAAGAGCGGATGCTCGCGAGGAAGAGCTCGCCGGAGGTGGATAGCGCACCGCCGATGACGACATGCGAAGGGTTGACGGTGTCGACCAGAATCGCCAGCGCATGCCCCGCGAACTTCGCCGAACGCTGAATGAGTTCGATCGCGACGGAATCGCCGTCTCTCGCGGCGGTCGCGAGGTCGAGAGGGGACACTTCGCCGGTCTCCGCGAGAATCTTCTGCAGGAGGGGACCCTCTCCGGCGCGGGCCCGCCGTTCGGCCTCGGCGCCGAGCGCCCATCCGCTCGCGACCGCTTCGAGGCAGCCGGTCTTTCCGCAGCGACAGCGGATGTCGGAGCCGCCGAAGGCGGCATGCCCGATGTTGCCGGCCGCGCCGGTGGCGCCACGCAGAAGTCTGCCCTCACCGATGACCGCGGCGCCGATTCCTGTGCCCATCTTCAGGTAGAGCAGATTCTCGACCCCCTCCGCAGCGCGGACCGCTCTCTGCGACTGGGCGAGAAGGTTGACGTCGGTGTCGACCCATGCCGGAGCGTCCCACTCATCGGCGAGTGTTGCACGGGCATCCACCCCATCCCATCCCGGCATATTGGGGGGCGCGACCAGCTGGCCGGTCTGCGCGTCCACCGGCCCGGGTACGCCGATCCCCAGCCCCCAGACGGGTGCTCGCTCGACCAGCCCCGCGTGCAGCTCCGCGAGCATCTCAACCGCCCGGCCCAGGCTGCGTCCCGGTCCGTCGGCGATGTTCCAATCGGTATGGAGGCGGGTGAGAAAGCGTCCGGAGAGGTCGGAGATGCCGGTGCGAATGTGACGCGCGCCGAACGCGGCCACGAGAATGATGCCGCGCTCGCTGTTGAACCGGATGGTACGCGGAGCGCGTCCTCCACGCGACGCGCCGAGCTCGCCTTCTGACAGGAGGCCGAGCTCGATCAGCTGATCCACGCGCTGGGCCACCATGGCGCGGCTGAGTCCGGTCCCCTGTTCGAGTTCGGGTCTCGTGACTGCGCGCCCGGAGCGCACCAGATTGAGAATGGCCATGACGGACGTCCGAGAGTCGGCGACATCGACCCGGGAAGCGAATCCAGCGGAGGGCACGTGCGATTCTTGCATAAGTTCGTAGTCCCACTTGCTAAAGGTGCTCACGGTGCTCAAGGCCGGCTGAGCCCCTGACGCTGAGACGTCGTCGTGACGGTCGGAGCGGGAGCGTAGGAGATCCGCAACCGCTCCGTGAGCCGCAACTCATGCTCCCCCTCGTCGAGGACGGTTCCCACCACGACGACCTCCGCCGGCTCGCCGAATTCCCATGCGACGTCGTATGTGCCGGCGAGGTCGTCGAGGGTCTTGCGACCCGTTCCCGCGACGTTCAGGCGGATGGCGTCGCGCGCAATGGGGACATCGTCCACGGTGATCTCGAGATCCTCGACCATCGACACGATCAGGCGCCGGTAGTACGCGCAACGCGCGAGGAAGCGGAATCCGATGATGGTGCCGCCGTCGTCCACGGCATCCTGGAGCGAGTCCTCGACGATCATGTACCGGTCAAACATCGCTGTCCTGCCCTTCACCCAGAAGCCCTGACATCATCGCGTGATGTCGCCGCAGCTGTTCTCGACTGTCCACCGGGAAGGCGTCCTGGATGTGCCGGTTGCCTTCATACTCGCTGCTGAGGTACCCGGCGTAGCCGCCTTCCTTCAAAACTGCGATGATCTCGTCGTACGGGATCGAGAACTCGTGGCGGTCATCGACCATTTCGTAGAACTTGGCCTGGATGTGCCCGATGTACGGCATGAACGCCAGCAGCGCCCGCGGATCTTCGTTCGTGTACTGCCCCGCAGCCATCGCGATACGTAGCTCCGCCGGCGAGGGAGTGCCGGATGCTACCTGTTCGAGCAGCGCTGCGACATCCCCTCCATCGTCATACGTGGCCACCGCGCGCTGGACGATGCCCGGATCGGCCCCGTCGCGCAGCGCGCGCTCGGCGATGATCCGTGGAAAGCGTCGTACGAAGATGCCGAGGTCGGGCATGAAGCCCACGACGCCTGGTCCCCACTTCTCCGCGTTCGCCATGTGTGAGTCGAACCAGGGGCTCTCCAACCGGAGGGGCGAGTGGATCTCGGTGAGCAGTCGCACACCGTTCTCGCCCGCGTATCCGGCGGCGAGATCGACGACCTCAGGCGGCGTGGTGGCGAGGATCCGGATGATCCCTGCTCCGAGCTTGCGGGTGTGATCGATATCGCGCGTGAGGTCGTCGACCAGTTCGTCGGTCGGTCGGTCGCGATCGCGGTACAGCTTCGTCTCCGCGAACATGTCATGCGCTGTGGGAACGAATCCGTACTGCTCCACCCAGGCGTGCCACGTGGCGTAGAACTCGTCGGACAGATCTGGGAACCCCGGCATCATCTGCTCGGCGATCGTCTCGATGCCGAGAGCGCCGATAGATACTGCGTGACGGA
>NZ_DATMIO010000259.1:0-3811 GCF_035554235.1 Microbacterium sp.
ACCGTTTCGCGCCGGGCTTCCTGTCGGCGGCGGTCTCCCCGCGCTCCCCGATCAATCCGCTCTCGGAGGAGTCGAGCCCCGCCCGGGATGTCGTCGAGGGCCTCTTCCGCGAAGCCGTCACGGGGTCGAAGAAGAGCCCGCTCCCGTCAGAGCTCGCCGAGGGGCTGCCCGCGGTGCTCGTGCTCGGTCATCTGCTGCTGGCGCTGTTCTGGGTATACGACGCCTCCCCGGGGCAGGAGCGCTCGCGGCGCCTGCTCGATCGCGGGCTGAGGCTGTTCCGGATCGCGCTGCCGCTCATCCGCCTGCCGCTGCTGCGCGCACCTCTGCGGGAGCTGCTCGACCTCGCCGCGGAGGTGCGGGCGTGACGGCGGAGGACCCGCCCTAGGAGTCGCCGTCGCGCGTCGGGATCGACCCCGTCGTCATACCCGAGAGCCAGTCCGCGTCGTGCTCGGCCTGCCGCGCCACCGGGATCCGCGTGCCGAGCACTTGCGCGACGACGTCCTGGGCGATCTTGGCGGCCGTGAGCCCGGCATCCTCGAGGATCTGCTCGCGCGTCGCGTGGTCTATGAACTCGTCGGGAAGCCCGAGTTCGTCGACGGCCGTGTCGACACCCGCTTCGCGGAGCACCTGCCGCACGCGTGTGCCCACGCCGCCGACCCGGATGCCGTCTTCGAGGGTTATCACGAGACGATGGGATGCCGCGAGCTCGATGACCGACGGCTGCACGGGGATCGCCCAGCGGGGGTCTATCACGGTGGCGCCGATGCCCTGGGCGCGCAGGCGCGCCGCGACGTCGAGGGCCAGGTGGGCGAACGGCCCGATGCCCACGAGGAGCACGTCGCGGGCATCGCTGGCGGCGAGCACGTCGACGCCGTCGTCGAGGCGTTCGACCGCCTCGATCGGCGCGGCGACATCGCCCTTCGGGAAGCGGATGACGGTCGGCGCGTCCGGGACCGCCACCGCTTCGGAGAGGAGCTCCCGCAGTCGCGCCGCGTCGCGGGGGGCGGCGATGCGGATGTCGGGGACGATCTGCAGCATGGCGAGGTCCCACATGCCGTGGTGGCTCGGGCCGTCGGGCCCCGTCACGCCGGCCCGGTCGAGCACGAAGGTGACTCCCGCGCGGTGCAGCGCGACATCCATCAGCACCTGATCGAACGCGCGGCCCATGAATGTCGCATAGACGGCCACGACGGGGTGGAGTCCGCCGAAGGCCATGCCCGCCGCGGACGCGACGGCGTGCTGCTCGGCGATGCCCACGTCGTACACGCGGTCGGGGAAGCGCTCCGCGAACGGGGCGAGGCCGGTCGGGCGGAGCATCGCCGCGGTCATGGCGATGACATCGGGGCGGCGCGAGCCGATCTCGACGAGCTCCTCGGCGAAGACATCCGTCCAGGCGGGGCGAGACGCGCTGAGCGGCCCCCCGGTCTCGGGGTCGATCCTGCCCACCGCGTGGAACTGGTCGGCCTCGTCGTCGCGGGCGGGCTGGTACCCGCGCCCCTTCTCGGTGATCGTGTGCACGATCACCGGCGCTCCGTACGACTTCGCGAGCTCGAGGGTCTCGAGGAGCGCCTCGAGGTCATGGCCGTCGATGGGGCCGAGGTACTTGATGTCGAGGTTCGAGTACAGCGCGGCGTTGTTGGTGAAGCGCGCCAGGAAGCCGTGCGTGCCTCCGCGGACTCCGCGGTAGACGGCCCGGCCGGCGGGACCGAACTTGGCGAAGAGGCTCTCGGACCCGCGATAGAAGTCCCGGTAGGTGGCGCCGGTGCGCACCCGGTTGAGGTAGCGCGCCATCCCGCCGATCGTGGGCGCGTACGACCGCCCGTTGTCGTTCACGACGATCACGAGGTTGCGGTCGTTGTCATCGGAGATGTTGTTGAGCGCCTCCCATGTCATGCCGCCGGTGAGGGCGCCGTCGCCGACGACCGCGATGACGTGCCGGTCGGCCCGTCCGGTACGGGTGAGCGCGCGCGAGACGCCGTCGGCCCAGCTCAGCGAGCTCGAGGCGTGCGAGGACTCGACGACGTCGTGCGCGCTCTCGGAGCGCTGCGGGTAGCCGGCGAGACCTCCGCGCGCGCGGAGCCCGGAGAAGTCCTGGCGGCCCGTGAGCAGCTTGTGCACGTAGGACTGATGGCCCGTGTCGAAGATGATCGGATCGGCGGGCGAATCGAAGACCTTGTGCAGCGCGAGGGTGAGCTCGACCGCCCCGAGGTTCGGCCCGAGGTGACCGCCCGTGCGCGACACGTTCTCGATGAGGAAGGCGCGGATCTCGGCCGCGAGCTCCTGGAGCTGCGAGACGCTCAGCGCGTTGAGGTCCTGAGGCCCGGTGATGCTCGGGAGGATCGCCATCCGTCTCTCTCTGCCGTCGTCAGGGCCCCTGCGGGGAGGCATTCCGAGACCCGGATGCCGGTGCCCAGTCTATCCCTGGCAGGCTGAAGGGCCCCCGACCACGACGTCTTCGGAGGCCCTTCGTGTCCGTGGATCAGACCAGCGAACGCAGCACGTACTGGAGGATGCCGCCGTTGCGGTAGTAGTCCGCCTCGCCGGGGGTGTCGATGCGCACGATCGCATCGAAGGCGACCGTCTCCTTGCCCGCGGCCGAGAACTCGCTCGGGGCCGCCGTCACGCGTACGGTCTTCGGCGTCACGCCCTCGTTCAGCTCCGCCAGGCCCTCGATCGAGACGACCTCGGTGCCGTCCAGGCCGAGCGACGCCCAGCTCTGGCCGGCGGGGAACTGCAGGGGCACGACGCCCATTCCGATCAGGTTCGACCGGTGGATGCGCTCGAAGCTCTCCGTGATGACCGCCTTGACTCCCAGCAGGCTCGTTCCCTTGGCCGCCCAGTCGCGGGACGAACCCGAGCCGTACTCCTTGCCGCCGAAGATCACGAGCGGCGTCCCAGCGGCCTGGTAGTTCTGGCTCGCGTCGTAGATGAACGACTGCGGGCCACCGCTCTGCGTGAAGTCGCGGGTGTAGCCGCCCTCCACCCCGCTGCCGCCGTTGAACTGGGCGAGGAGCTGGTTCTTCAGTCGGATGTTCGCGAACGTGCCGCGGATCATGACCTCGTGGTTGCCGCGCCTCGACCCGTACGAGTTGTAGTCCTTGCGGTCGACGCCGTGCTCGTCCAGGTAGTGCCCGGCGGGGCTGTCGGCCTTGATGTTGCCCGCGGGGCTGATGTGGTCGGTCGTGACCGAGTCGCCGAGCGTCGCGAGGATGCGTGCGCCGACGATGTCGGTCACGGGCGTGAGCTCCATCGTCATGCCGTCGAAGTACGGGGGCTTGCGCACGTAGGTCGACCGGGCGTCCCACTCGAAGACGTCACCGGTGGGCGTCGGCAGCGTCTTCCAGCGCTCGTCGCCCTCGAAGACGCTCGCGTACTGCGTGTCGAACATCCCCTTGTTGATCGAGGAGTCGATCGTCGCCTGAACCTCGGCCGAGTCCGGCCAGATGTCGCGGAGGAAGACGTCGTTCCCGTTCTGGTCCTTGCCGAGGGCGTCCGTCTCGAAATCGAAGTTCATCGACCCGGCGATCGAGTACGCGATCACGAGCGGCGGGCTCGCCAGGTAGTTCATCTTCACGTCGGGGTTGATGCGACCCTCGAAGTTGCGGTTGCCCGAGAGCACCGCGGTGACGGCGAGATCGTTCTGCTGCACGGCGGCAGAAACCTCCTCGATGAGGGGTCCGGAGTTTCCGATGCACGTGGTGCAGCCGTAGCCGACCGTGTAGAAGCCGAGATCCTCGAGGTCCTGCGTGAGGCCCGCCTTCTCGTAGTAGTCGGTGACGACCTTCGAGCCCGGGGCGAGTGTGGTCTTGAC
>NZ_DATMIO010000260.1:0-42105 GCF_035554235.1 Microbacterium sp.
CGACCGTAGCCGCACTCTTCCACTGGATGGGATTGACTTCAATGGTCCGGAGCTGCCGCAGGATTTTCGCAGGATTCTGCTCCGTCGAAGAGGGAGGGGGTGGCTCCCACTGAGCGGAATGATCATAGAGGCGATGGCTGCAGAATCAGGCAAACTGGGCACACGCCCAAAGGAGGTCCGCCGATGATCGGTGCGAAAGCAGATGCCAGGTCCGGTCCGGCCGTGGAGCAGATCAAGGGCATCATGTTCGATGTCGACGGATGCCTGGTGCTCTCCGACAAGCCCAGCGGGGAGTCCGGCACAGCCCTCCCCGGAGCAGCAGAACTGCTCCGAGAGCTTCGCGCGGCCGAGATTCCGATCGTCGTATTCACCAACGGCAGCTCTCGCACTCCCACCGCCATCGCCGATGAACTCCGCCGGGTGGGGCTGGATGTCCGTGACGATGAGGTCCTCACCCCCGCGATCGTTGCCGCCCAGGTCTTGCGCGACCGGCATCCGGGTGGCCGCGTTCTGGCATTCGGCGGCACGGGCGTGACAGGGCCGCTGCTCGCCGCGGGCATCGACGTGATGGATGTCGAATCGGCGATTTCGCGGAAGGCGGAGGACGTCGCGGCCGTGGTCGTGGGCTGGGACACCGAGTTCGGGCGCGCGAAGATCCAGGCCGCCGCAGAAGCGCTCCACGGAGGCGCGGCCCTGTATTGCACCTCCGACGCTCCGGCCTTCGCATCTCGCGGTCGGCTCAATGTCGGCGTCTCCGGCTTCATCGCTGTCGGCCTGCAGCACGTGACCGGCGTGCCCTACGAGCTCGTCGGGAAGCCCGCCGACGCGGCGATGACGGAGATCGCGCGACGGCTGTCGGCGGAACCCGACGAGATCCTGATCGTCGGTGATGACCTGACGCTCGAGTGCAGCATGGCACGACGTCATGGGGCCTTGGCGATTCTGATCACCACTGGCATGACGAGTCGGGCGCAGGCCGAAGCCGCCGATGGCGAAGCATCGCCGCACCATATCGTCGACTCGATGTTCGATCTCTCGACGGTTCTCGCGCCCCTCTTGAACTCCCGGAACACGGTGCCGGCAGGGAGGTGATCCAGGGTGGCAGGCGGAAGCAGGGAACCTGGGCGAACGGTCACATCGAAAGTGATCAGCGTCCTCGAGGCGTTCGAGTCGGCTCCTGGCTCGCTCTCCCTCGCTGAGATCAGCGTGCGCAGCGGGACGCCGATCTCGACGACGCATCGCCTGGTGGCCGAGCTCGCATCCTTCGGCGTGCTGGAGCGCACGTCGAGTGGACGTTATCAAGTCGGGATTCGACTGTGGGAGCTGGCGCAAAAGGCCGGACGCCAGCTGCGGGAGGCCGCGAGGCCGCGGGTTCAGGACCTCGCGGCGATAACGAATCAGAGCGTTCTGATATCTGTCCGCCAAGGTCGCGACTCCCTTCTCATCGAGCGTGCGCACGGCGACCGGCAAGCGGCGAGGATGTCGAAGGTCGGCTCACGCCTCCCCTTGCACGCGTCCGCTGCCGGAAAGGTGCTTCTCGCGTTCGAGGCGGAGTGGATCAAGCGGGCTTATCTCGCGGAGCCGCTTCAGCGGTTGACGCGTGAGACTCATGTGGATCGCGAACTCCTCGAGCGCGAACTCACGCTTGCCGCTCAAGACGGCTATGCGCAGAGCCTTGAAGAGGTGCGGGCAGGTGCCAGCGCCATTGCCGTGCCGGTGTTCCATCTGGGACACATCGCCGCGTCGCTCTCGATCGTGACGGAGGCCTTTCGAGTCTCACAGCTCAAGAAGTACCTTCCAGCCCTCCGCGCCACGGCAGCCGTCATCGAAGAGACGACTCGACACCTTCCGCGCGACGCCCTTCTCGGGGCCGGGAACGACTCGCCCCCCTCGGCTGCGGAGTAGCGCTACGCGAGCTTCGGGTAGAACAGGCCCAGACCATGCTGCTGAAGCACGCGGTACGCGTCCGCGTAGGTCTCCGGCTCGGGCTCTGTGCCGTCGCCGTACCGCGCGAGGAGCATTCCGACGAGCCCCTTTCCGGGTGGGCTCAGGGGCTTGTCCCTATGCGGATGCTGGCTGGGATCCGGTGCATTGCTCGCCTCCGGGTTCGCCGGCACGTACATCGGGTGAACGTCGGGCCAGAGCCGCGGGTCGCGGGGCGTTTGCAGGTTGATGACCGGGGAGAGGTCGTTGGCTCCGGCATCCCGCCGCGTCAGCGGCCTCAGTCCGTGCTGGCGGCACAGCGTCGCGATGACCGATCCATGGTGCATCTCGTCGTGCACGATCGTCCCGGCGCGCGTGTACGCCGAGACCGCGATTGCCGGCACGCGCGCTCCCAGTCGGTCGAACCCGAAGCCCATCTCTCCCGGCGGGGCGTCGGCATCGGGCGGGGTGGCGCTGGGCGGCGGCACGTGGTCATAGGTGCCGCCGTGCTCGTCGAAGGTGATCAGGAGCAGCGTATTGAGCGCGTTGGATCCGTCCGGCGTCGCGCTCTTGCGGACGGCGTTGTAGACGTCGGCGACGAGGGCCTCACCGGCCCGCACGTCCGAGACGGCAGAATCGAGCACGGGCCTGCCATCGACCTGGCTGGTGCGGAACACTCCGAACGGCGGATGGAAGTCGTTGTGGTTGTACACCAGCCGCGGCTCGATGAACGCGTAGGCGGGGAGATCGCCGTTCTTCGCGTCCTCGTAGAACTCGCTCATGAAGCCGAAGTGCTTGGTGCGCCACTGCGTCTCGAGCACGGGGGCGTGGATGACGCCCGTCAGCGAGACGAGCTGCTGCTCGTCGTAATACACCTTCCACGAGACCCCCGCCTCGTCGAGGCGATTGAAGATCGTCGGGGCTGCGGGCGCGTCGAGCCACTTGTCGTAGCCGCCGCCGTGCTTGTTCGTGACGTGCCCGTGGGATGTCGACGCGTGGAAGAACGACCGATTGCAGTACGTCTGTGACGGCACCGCTGCGAACCACGCGTCGAAGACCGCGAACTCCCGCGCGAGGGTGGACAGCACCGGCAGCATCTCGGGGGAGAAGCCGCCCATGATGTCGTCCGCTTCGAACGGCTCGGGGGGAGTGCCCTGACGGGCGCGCTCGATGTTGATGTAGTAGTCCTTGAGGAAGCCCTCCATCGTCGCGGCCGCCCCGGCTGCGGGTGCGTTGTACGGGGGAGCCATCGACTCCACCCAGAGGTCGGCGTTGGATGCCGGATCCACCGTGCCGAAGAGCTGGGTGTTGACGTGCGGGAACTCTTCGCCGGGATCGGGGTTGGGCAGCCCCATCACGATGTCGGTCGGCCCCTCGTAGACGTGCGCCGAGACGCGGCGACCGCTCGGGTCGGGGTTCGAATAGTCCCCGAACGCGAGGCCGTCGAATGTCTCGCCCTCGGGCAGGTTGTCGGGGGTGTAGAGCCAGCCCAGAAGGTTGTCGAAGGAGCGGTTCTCGCCCATCAGCACGACCACGTGGTCGAAGCCGGGAACCTCCCGCGGGGAGAGCGCGCCGTAGTCGAGCGCGCCCTCCCGGTAGCCGGCCGCGTGCCCGATGCCCGCGCCGGCCGCCGCCCCCACCGTGCCGCCCACGACGAGCCCGGCGGCCGCGAGGCCTCCCGCCTTCAGGAAATCCCGCCGCGACGCCACGCCGGCCGCGTCGGCGCCGGCGGCATCCGCTCCGCGCGCTTCTTCGTCGTCGCTCACCATCGCCCCAGGGTACTGGCGGTGGGCGGGGTGCGCCTCGCTACGAGATCGCGGCGAGCGCCATCGTCTCGAGCAGCCCGCGGACGGTCTGCTCGTCGGGGGCGTCGCGGAGTCCCCGGACGCTGTAGGGCGTGGAGTTGATGAGCCCGAAGCACGCATGGGCCCGCACGCGGAGCTCCCGCTCGTTCGAGTCCGGGTGCGCCTCCGCGAGAACGCGCACCCAGGTCTCCACGTACTCCCGCTGCAGCCGGCGCACCGCGTGCCGGTCCTCATCGATGAGGTTCGCGAGCTCCCGGTCCTGCACGCGGATGACGTCGGACTGGGTCAGCGCGAAGTCGACGTGGAAGCGCACCAGGCCGGCAAGGCGCTCTTCTGCGGTGCCACCCGCGCCGACGACTTCACTGCCCCCATTGCGCAGCCCCTCGCTGACCCGCACCAGGATCGCGCCCAGGAGCGCCTGCTTGCCGGCGAAGTGACGATAGACGGCGGGGCCGCTGATCCCGACCGCGGCGCCGAGTTCCTCGAGACTCACGCCCGAGAAACCGCGTTCGGCGAAGAGGCGGGCCGCCTCCCTGACCAGGGCGGACTGCCGGTCGGCTTTCGCGCGCTCGCGTCCCGTGGGGGCACTTGCCATTTCAGTTAATCCTCGCTAACCTGAGAGCTCAGTTAGTGAACACTAACCGGGTGCCTGCGCGGCTAACAAGCCGCGTGATGAGATCGTGACGTCGACGGAGACCGGATGCCGACCCGCAGCAGCATGACGACCCTCGCAAGCGGCGTCTCGCACGACGCGGCCTTCGCGCGCACACGCGATGCCCAGGCCGCACTCGCCACCGAGCTGCGGGAACGGCTGGCCGCGGCATCCCTCGGCGGATCCCAGGCCTCGCGCGAGCGCCACGTCGCCCGAGGCAAGCTGCTGCCACGCGAGCGGGTGGAGCGCCTGCTCGATCCGGGCAGCCCCTTCCTCGAACTCGCCCCGCTCGCGGCGAACGGGCTCTACGACGACGAGGTGCCCGCCGCGGGGGTCATCGGCGGCATCGGACTCGTGCACGGGCGCCACGTGATGGTGGTGTGCAACGACGCCACGGTCAAGGGCGGAACCTATCTGCCGATGACCGTCAAGAAGCACCTCCGCGCGCAGGAAGTGGCCCTCGAGAACCGCCTCCCGTGCATCTACCTCGTGGACTCCGGGGGAGCGTTCCTGCCCAAGCAGGACGAGGTGTTCCCCGACCGTGACCACTTCGGGCGCATCTTCTACAACCAGGCGCAGCTCTCGGCGCAGGGCATCCCGCAGATCGCCGCAGTGCTGGGCTCGTGCACGGCCGGGGGCGCCTACGTCCCCGCGATGAGCGACGAGACCGTCATCGTCCGCAACCAGGGAACGATCTTCCTCGGCGGGCCGCCGCTCGTGAAGGCCGCGATCGGCGAGATCGTGACGCCCGAGGAGCTCGGCGGGGGAGACCTGCACGCCCGCACGTCCGGGGTCGTCGATCATCTCGCCGAGAACGACGAGCACGCCCTCGAGATCGTGCGCGACATCGTGGCGACCCTGCCGCCGCCTCTCGCGCCCGCCTGGGATGTCTCGGCCCCCGCGGCGCCCGCGGTCGATCCTGCGGAGCTCTACGGTGTCGTGCCGGTCGATGTGAACCAGCCCTACGATGTGCGCGAGGTCATCGCGCGGATCGTGGACGGCAGCGAGTTGCACGAGTTCAAGCGTCTCTACGGCGAGACGCTCGTGACCGGCTTCGCGCGCATCCACGGACACCCCGTGGGGATCATCGCCAGCAACGGGGTGCTGTTCGCCGAGTCGGCGCAGAAGGGCGCCCACTTCATCGAGCTGTGCGACCAGCGCGGCATCCCGCTGCTGTTCCTGCAGAACATCTCGGGGTTCATGGTGGGGCGGGATGCCGAGGCCGGGGGCATCGCGAAGGACGGCGCCAAGATGGTCACCGCCGTCGCGACGACGCGGGTGCCGAAGCTCACCGTCGTGATCGGCGGCTCGTTCGGCGCGGGCAACTACTCGATGTGCGGGCGGGCGTATTCGCCGCGGTTCCTGTGGACCTGGCCGGCAAGCCGCATTTCCGTGATGGGCGGGCCGCAGGCCGCGTCCGTGCTCGCCACGGTGAAGCGGGACCAGCTCGAGGCGCGCGGCGAGGAGTGGTCGGCCGACGACGAGGCCGCGTTCCGGGAACCCATCCGGGACCAGTACGAGAGCCAGGGCAACCCGTACTACGCGACGGCGCGGCTGTGGGATGACGGCGTGATCGACCCGCTGGACACGCGCGACGTGCTCGGGCTCGCTCTCGATGTCGTCTCGCGCGTGCCCCTGCCCGAACCGCGCTTCGGCGTCTTCCGGATGTGAGCGACGTGAATGAACCGGTTGCGATGCCCGACACGGTCCCGATCGTCGACACGGTCCCGATCGTCGACGCGGGCCCGATCTTCGACACGGTCCTCGTCGCCAATCGCGGGGAGATCGCCCGGCGGATCATCCGCACGCTCCGCCGTCTCGACATCCGCTCGATCGCCGTCTACAGCGACGCCGACGCCGACGCACCGCACGTGCGAGAAGCGGATGCCGCGTACCGCATCGGCCCCCCGGCCGCCGCGCTCTCGTACCTCGATGCGAACGCGATCCTCGCCGCCGCTCGCGATGCCGGCGCCCAGGCCATCCACCCCGGCTACGGGTTCCTCTCCGAGAACGTCGCGTTCGCGCGGGCGTGCCACGACGCCGGCGTCGTCTTCATCGGACCGGGGGAGCGTGCCCTCGACGTCATGGGCGGCAAGATCCGGTCGAAGGCGCACGTGTCCCGCAGCGGCGTGCCCGTAGTGCCGGGCATCGACGCGACGGGCCTCACCGACGAAGAGATCGCGGATGCCGCGGCCGCCGTCGGCTATCCGCTGCTGATCAAGCCCTCTGCCGGCGGCGGGGGCAAGGGAATGCAGGTGGTGCGCGCGGCATCCGAACTGCCCGAGGCGCTGGCGACCGCCCGGCGCGTGGCGATCTCGGCCTTCGGCGACGATGCCCTGCTGCTGGAGCGGCTGATAGAGCGCCCGCGGCACATCGAGGTGCAGGTCGTCGCCGCGGCCGACGGCACGGTGCTGCACCTGGGCGAGCGCGAGTGCACGCTGCAGCGTCGCCACCAGAAGGTCATCGAAGAGGCTCCGTCGCCCATCGTCGACGCCACCACGCGCGAGCGACTGGGTGCGGCCGCGTGCGCCGCGGCGGCGAGCGTCGACTACCGCGGCGCCGGCACCGTGGAGTTCATCGTGGCGGGTGCGCGTCCGGAGGAGTTCTTCTTCATGGAGATGAACACGCGCCTGCAGGTCGAGCACCCGGTCACCGAGCTCGTCACGGGCCTCGACCTGGTGGAGCTGCAGCTCAGGGTGGCGGCCGGCCGACCGCTCGGGTTCACGCAGCAGGATGTGCGGCTGACGGGCCACGCGATCGAGGCGCGGGTGTACGCCGAATGCCCCGAGCGGGGCTTCCTGCCGGCCAGCGGACCCGTGCTCGCCTGGCACCCGGCGCCGGGGGTGCGAACCGACTCCGCCGTCGAGACCGGAAGCCGGGTGACCTCCGACTATGACCCGATGATCGCCAAGGTGATCGCCTACGGCGGGAATCGCGCCGAAGCGCTGGAGAGGCTTGACCTCGCCCTCGCGCAGACCGTCGTCCTCGGCCTCGACACGAACATCTCGTTCCTGAGGGCGCTCGCCGCCGATGACGCCGTACGCGCGGGCGACCTCGACACGGGCCTCATCGACCGGATGCCGGCGTTCACGGCGCCGGCCCCCACCGCGTCGGCCGTGGCCGCGGCGGCGGCGGCGTGCGTGAGAAACGCCGTTTCGTCCGAAACACGGCGCGATGCACCGCGTTTCGGACGGGATGCCATGTCTCACCGTCGCACACCGCCCGCGAGCGCCCTGTGGATGACGGGGTCCGGCTGGCGCCCCGGCCTGTCACCGCGCCCTGCCACCCAGAGCTTCGCGACCGACGCGGGCGAGCTGGTGACCGGCGCCGCGGGCGTGGCGGACGGCGCACGGGTCGCGATCGACGCCGACGGCGCCGTGTGGGTGCACGCCGACGGCGCCACCCATCGCCTCACACCGCTGACCCGCCGGGAGGCGCTCGAGCGCCGCCTCGCCGCGTTGGACGGCGACATCGCGGCGGCGCATCCCGACCTCTTCGCACCCATGCCGGGCACGGTCGTCGCCGTGCACGTCGCCGACGGCGCAGCCGTCGCGCCCGGCGACCGCCTCGTCACGATCGAGGCCATGAAGATGGAGCAGCCCGTGCTCGCTCCGCACGCCGGCACCGCGTCGATCGAGGTCGCCATCGGCGACCAGGTGCGCCGCGACCAGCTCCTTGCCCGCGTCGAACCCGACGCCGCGGCATCCATCGACTGAGAACCAGGAGAGACCACCATGTACGAAGAACTCAGCGACGACGAGCGCGAGCTCGCCGCCCTGGTGCGCGACTTCGCCGACGAGGTCGTCGCTCCCCGCAGCTACGAGGCGGACCGCACGCACACCCTGCCCCTCGACGTCGTCGCCAGGATGGGGGAGCTGGGGCTCTTCGGGCTCCCGTTCCCCGAAGAGGTCGGTGGCCAGGGCGGCGACTACTTCGCACTCTGCCTCGCCATCGAAGCGCTCGGGCGGGTCGATCAGTCGATCGCGATCACGCTCGAGGCCGGGGTCAGCCTTGGCGCAATGCCGGTGTTCCGCTTCGGCACCGAGGAGCAGAAGCGCGAACTGCTCCCCGACCTGCTGGCCGGGCGAGCGCTCGCGGCGTTCGGGCTCACGGAGCCGGAGGCCGGGTCCGACGCCGGCGCGACCCGCACGACGGCGCGTCGCGAGGTGTCGTCATCGGGCGCCGACGAGTGGGTCATCAACGGGTCGAAGCAGTTCATCACGAACTCCGGCACCGAGATCACGCGCTTCGTCACCGTCACGGCGGTGACGGGCGAGAGCGGTGGCCGCAAGGAGATCTCGACCATCATGGTGCCGCACGGCACGCCCGGCTTCACGGTCGAGCCGGCGTACGACAAGGTCGGGTGGAATGCCTCCGACACGCACCCGCTGACGTTCCAGAACGCGCGCGTCCCGGCGGGCAACCTGCTGGGGGAGGAGGGGCGCGGATTCGCGAACTTCCTGCACATCCTCGATGAGGGACGCATCGCGATCGCGGCGCTCGCGACGGGCGCAGCCGAGGGATGCCTCGAGGCGGCGATCGACTACGCCAAGAAGCGCACGGTCTTCGGCGAGGTGCTTTCGAGCCGCCAGCACATCCAGTTCACGATCGCGCGGATGCAGGCACGCGTGCACAATGCCCGCCTCGCGTGGCACCACGCCGCGCGCCTGCGCGACGCCGGCATGCCGTTCAAGGTCGAGGCGGCGATCGCCAAGCTGACCTCGAGCGACGCCGCGATGGACAACTCGCGGGATGCCACTCAGATCTTCGGCGGCAACGGCTTCATGAACGAGTACCCCGTCGCGCGCCACTACCGCGACTCGAAGATCCTCGAGATCGGAGAGGGCACGAACGAAGTGCAGCTGCTCGTCATCTCGCGCGCGCTGGGCCTGCACGGGTAGCGTGGCGACCGTGCCGCACACCCCCGACCCGGATCCCGAGCCCGCCCGCGCGAGCTCCGATCGCGAGTTCGTGCAGCGCGGGCTGTACTTCGAGGAGTTCGAGGAGGGCGCCCGCTACGTGCACCGCCCCGGCCGCACGATCACCGAGGCCGACAACATGCTCTTCTCGGCGCTCACGATGAACACGCAGGCGCTGCACCTCGACGCCGCGTACTCGGCCACCCAGCCGTTCGGGCAGCGGCTCATGAACTCGATGTGGACTCTCGCGACCATGGTCGGCGCATCCGTAACCCAGCTGACGCAGGGAACACTCGTCGCGCAGCTCGGGCTCTCGGACATCACCTTTCCGCATCCCCTGTTCGCGGGCGACACCCTGTACACCGAGACGACGATCGAATCGAAGCGGCTCTCGTCCTCGCGTCCGGGTCAAGGGCTCGTGACGATGCGGCACACGGGCCGCAACCAGGACGGCACCGTCGTCGCCACGGCCACCCGGGTGGCGCTCATGTGGTGCGCCGACGCCCACGCCGATCGGCCGGCGGGCGCGTGAGCGATTTCACCCTGGGGCCGGCCCTCCTGTTCTGCCCGGCCGACCGGCCGGAGCGGTTCGCGAAAGCGCTCGAGCGGGCGGATGCCGTCATCCTGGATCTCGAGGACGCCGTCGCCGCCGGCGCGAAGGCGGCCGCCCGCGGCGCGCTGATCGAGTCGGATCTGGATCCCGCCCGCGTGATCGTGCGGATCAACCCCCCGGGCAGTGACGAGTTCGCCTCCGACCTGTCGACGCTGTCGCAGACGGACTACCGCACCGTCATGGTGGCCAAGGCCGAGGGCGTCAAGGCGCTGAAGGCGATCGACCAGCGCTTCTCGCTCATCGCCCTGTGCGAGACCGCCCGCGGCATCGCAGCGGCCGAGCGGCTCGCCGCGAGCGATCGCGTGTCGGCGCTGATGTGGGGGGCGGAAGATCTCGTGGCATCGCTCGGGGGCACGTCGTCGCGCAAGCCGAACGGGCGCTATCGCGACGTCGCCCGGCAGGCACGGGCCCGGGTGCTGCTCGCCGCGGGCGCGCGGGGGAAGGTGGCCATCGACGCCGTGCACCTCGACATCGCGGACGCGAAGCGCCTCTCCATCGAGGCGGCCGACGCCGCGGCATCCGGCTTCGCGGCCACCGCGTGCATCCATCCCTCGCAGGTCGAGGTGATCCGCGCGGCGTACCGCCCGGCCGACAAGGATCTCGCGTGGGCGCGGGCCGTGCTCGCGGCCGCCGAGGGGGAGCGCGGAGTGTTCGCGTTCGAGGGCCGGATGGTCGACGAGCCCGTGCTGCGGCACGCGCGGGCACTGCTGCGTCGCGCGGGCTCCTAGACGACGGCACCCGCGTAGCGCAGCAGCCGGATGCTCTCGCGCTCGATGACGAACCGGTGCAGCGAGCCGTTGTCGAGCCGCTCTCCGGGCAGCGGGAGCGTATCGCCGCTCGCGTGCCGGATGAGTTCGCCGATCAGCGCGCCGTGCGACACCGCGATGACCGAGACCGCCGTCGGCGCGGTGTCGCGACGGACGTCGCGCGCCACGCGGCGGACGGCGCGGACGCCGCGCCGGCGCAGCTCCGTGCGGGACTCCGCCCCGGGGATGCTGTCGCGGTCCCAGCCGCCGAAGCGCTCGGGGAACTCCTCCACCAGCACGCCCTCGGCCTCGCCGTAGGCGCGTTCGCGCAGCTCGGGGTAGAGCCGCGGTGCATCGAGCCCGAGTTCCGCGGCGATGATCTCGGCGGTCTCGCGAGCGCGCGAGAGGTCGCTCGCGACGACGACCGTCGAATCCGGCGCCAGGTCGGGGCGGAGTGCTGCCGCCGCGTCGCGCGCCTGTCCGCGGCCGGTGTCGTTGAGCGGAACGTCGGTGGCGCCCTGGATGCGGCGCGCGAGGTTCCAATCGGTCTGGCCGTGGCGAACGAGCGTCAGGGTTGTCACGGATCGAGCCTACGGGCCCTCAGCGGGGAAGCGACTCGACCAGGGACGTCAGGACCTCGGTCGTGCCCGCGTCGATCTTGACGGTCGCGCGCGCATCGGCGCGGGTGGTTCCGCGGTTGACGATCACGACGGGGATCTTGCGGCGGCGAGCGCGCTCGACGAGCCGGATGCCGGAATTGACGACGAGGGAGGATCCGGCGATCAGCAGCGCGTCGCTCGCGCGCACGAGCGCCTCCGCATCGCGGAAGCGCTCCACGGGGATGTACTCGCCGAAGAAGACGACGTCGGGCTTCAGCATCCCGGAGCACACGCTGCAGACGGGAACGACGAAGCCGTCGGTGCTCTGCGGAAGCACATCGCCGTCCGGTGCCAGCTCGATGTTCTCGGGAACGGTGATCCAGGGGTTGTCTGCTTCCACGCGGGCGGCGATGTCGCGCCGGTCGAAGACCTGGCCGCAGTGGGTGCAGAAGACGCGGCGCATCGTGCCGTGCAGCTCGACCACCCGGCTGCTGCCGGCCCGCAGGTGCAGGCCGTCGACGTTCTGAGTGATGACTCCCGCGACGATCCGGCGTGCCTCGAGTGTCGCGAGCGCTTCGTGTCCGCCGTTGGGATTCGCCGCAGAGAATGCCTTCCAGCCGAGGTGGCTGCCGACCCAATAGCGCCGGCGTGCCGCCTCGTCGGCGAGGAACTGCTGCGCCGTCATGGGGGTGCGCACGGGTGCACCATGACCGCGGTAGTCGGGGATGCCGGAATCGGTCGAGACGCCTGCGCCGGTGAGCACCGCGATCTTCCGCCCCGCGAGCGTGGCGACGGCGAGCTCCACCATGGCGGCCGCCTCGGCGTCGAGCTGCGTGACGGTCGTCATCCGATTCGTCTCCCCTCGCGTCTGGGTGATTCTACGGCTCGCGGTTTTCGGGGATGTTACGGGGCACTGCCAGTGGGGCGATAAGGCAGAGGGGCGATGAGGCAGAGTGGACGCACCGGCACGAGCGACGGAGGGAGACCGTATGGGCATCATCCGCATCGACGATCCCGCGGACCCCGCGCTCGCGGACTACCGCGACCTCACCGACGTCGCCCTCCGCCGGGTGCTCGAGCCCGCGGGCGGTTTGTACATCGCCGAGTCGGCCAAGGTCATCGAACGGGCGATCGCGGCCGGCCACCGGCCGCGGTCGGCGCTGGTGCAGGAGAAGTGGGCGGCGGATGTCGTGCCCCTGCTGCCCGAAGGGACGCCCGTTTTCGTCGTGCCCGCCGCGGTTGCCGAAGAGCTCACCGGATATGCGATCCATCGCGGGGCCCTCGCTGCGATGCACCGGCCCGAATCGCCGCCCGTCGCAGAGGTCGTCGCCGCAGCGCGACTGGTCGTCATCCTGGAGGACATCGTCGACCATACGAATGTCGGGGCGATCTTTCGCGCGGCCGCGGGGCTGGGCGCCGATGCGGTGCTCGTCACGCCGCGCTGCGCCGACCCGCTCTACCGGCGCAGCGTGCGGGTGAGCATGGGGACCGTCTTCCAGGTGCCCTGGACGCGGCTGCCCGAGTGGCGAGATGCCCGCGAGATGCTGCACGCCGCGGGCTTGCACATCGCCGGCCTCGCGCTCGCCGACGGTGCCGTCACGCTCGATGAGTTCGTCGCCGCGCGGCACGAGCGCGTGGCTGTGGTGTTCGGTGCGGAGGGCGACGGGCTCAGTCGGCGCGCCCTCGAGGCCGCGGACTCGATCGTCACGATCCCGATGGCCGGAGGCGTGGATTCGCTCAACGTCGCCGCGGCGAGCGCGGTGACGTTGTGGGCGCTGCGGGCCTGAGCGGACCGGTCACGCGCACGAAGCCGCGGATCGGTCAGACCCCGTCGCCGCGCCCGGACGCGGCATCCTGCCCCGGCGCGAGGGTCACGATCGGCAGGGGTTCCGGTCGCTTGGCTTTGATGAGGTCTCCGGATGATTCGTGGCGAAGGCGTCGCAGCACCCACGGCACCAGGTGCGACCGGGCCCACACGAGATCGCTTCCGCGGGCCTCGCGCCATGTCGTCGCGGGAAGGGGATCGGGCTGCATGGGCTGCAGGTCGTTGGGAACGTTCAGCGCGCGCAGCACCATCCGCGCGATCTCGTGATGTCCGAGCGGATTGGGGTGCAGTCGATCCTGATCGAAGAAGCGCATATCTTGCACCTCTTTGAGCGACCACATGTCTGCGACGATGCAGTCCTGGCGGTCGGCGATGGCGCGGATGTTCTCGTTGTAGATCGCGACCTTGCCCCGGATGTTGCGGAAGACGGGCGTGAATCTCGTGTCGATGCCCGTGAAGACGACGACCGTCGCTCCGTCGCGGCGCAGTCGCACGACCGCGTCCTCGAATTGGTCGGCAACGGCATCCGGATCGCTGCCGGGACGTATGACGTCGTTGCCGCCCGCCGAGAAGCTCACGAGGTCGGGCTTCAGGGCGAGCGCGGGTTCGATCTGGTCGCCGACGATCTGCGTGATGAGCTTGCCGCGCACCGCGAGGTTCGCGTAGGCGAAATCGTCGACCTGCTGTGAGAGCACCTCGGCGACGCGGTCGGCCCACCCGCGGTGGCCGTCGGGAAGACCGGGCTCGGGGTCGCCGATCCCCTCGGTGAAGGAGTCGCCGACTGCGACGTAGCGTCGCCAGGGATGCACGACCGCGCCGGCGGGCGCGTGATCCGTGTCGTTCAGGGACATGTGACTCCTCGGTTCGTGACCGATTCAGAGACTACCGCGGGAGTCCGACACCCCGGGGTCGCCCGCCTCGTCTATCGTTGACCCTCGTGCGTCGCGCGGCGCACGGGCACGGGAAGGGGGCGCGCATGGCGGATGCCGAGGCAGCACCGCATCTCGGATCGTTCGCCGCCGAGCACCTGTCGCCTTCGTACCCGCAACGCGCCCCGTGGGGCACCGCACAGCGGTTGCGCGCCTGGCAAGCCGAAGCACTCGACCTCTACTTCGGGATGGACGGACCCGACGGCATCGGATCCGGACCCCGCGACTTCCTGGCCGCCGCGACCCCGGGCGCGGGCAAGACCACGTTCGCGCTGCGGCTCGCGAGCGAGCTCATCCGCCGTCGGGTGATCGATCGCATCGTCGTCGTTGCCCCGACCGAACACCTGAAGGCGCAGTGGGCCGATGCCGCGGCGCGCGTGGGGATCCGCCTCGACCCCGCGTTCACCAACCGCTACTCCGCGCCCGCCCGGCACTTCCACGGCGTCGCGGTCACCTACGCCCAGGTGGCGGTAAAGCCGTCCGTGCACGAGCGACTGGTCCTCGATCAGCGCACGCTCGTGATCCTCGACGAGGTGCATCACGGCGGCGACGCGCTCAGCTGGGGCGACGCTCTGCGCGAGGCGTACGCGCGCGCGACCCGTCGGCTGCTCCTCTCCGGCACCCCGTTCCGAAGCGATACCGCCCCGATCCCGTTCGTGGAGTACCTGCCCGACGAGCACGGCATCCGGGTGTCGAGCACCGACTACGCGTACGGCTACGCGCGCGCGCTCGCCGATGGCGTCGTGCGCCCCGTGCTCTTCCACGTCTATGCCGGCAAGATGCGCTGGCGCACGAAGGCCGGCGACGAGCTCGAGGCCCACCTCGGGCAGGACAACACGAAGGACGTCAACGCGCAGGCATGGCGCACCGCGCTGGATCCGGCGGGGGAGTGGATGCCGGCGGTGCTGCGCTCGGCCGACCAGAGGCTGACCGAGATCCGCGCGCACGTGCCCGACGCGGGCGGCCTCGTGATAGCCACCGACCAGACCAACGCGCGGGCGTATGCGGCCCTGCTCCGGGACATCACCGGCGAGCGCCCGACGGTCGTGCTCAGCGACGAGGCCGAGGCATCCGCCCGCATCGAGAAGTACTCCGAGTCCACGTCGCGGTGGATGGTGGCCGTGCGGATGGTGTCGGAGGGTGTCGATGTCCCCCGTCTCGCGGTCGGTGTGTACGCGACATCCGCCTCCACCCCCCTGTTCTTCGCGCAGGCCGTCGGCCGCTTCGTGCGCGCGCGACGCCGCGGTGAGGCCGCGAGCATCTTCCTGCCGAATGTGCCGGCCCTCCTCGCCCTCGCCGGCGAGCTCGAACGCCAGCGCGACCACGCCCTCGATCGCGGCGAGAAGGACGACGACGGCCTCGACGACGACCTGCTCGAAGCCGCGAACCGCGAGGAGCAGACCTCTGACGCGCTGACCGAGGAGTTCACGTACCAGGCGATCTCGTCGCTCGCGCATTTCGATCGCGTCGTGTTCGAGGGCAAGGAGTTCGGGCAGCTGGCCGAACCCGGCACCGAGGAGGAGCTCGAGTTCATCGGTCTGCCCGGGCTTCTCGAGCCCGAGCACGTGCACGACCTGCTCATGCAGCGGCAGGCGCGGCAATCGCGCCACCGCCAGGCGCGCGAGCACCGCGCCGCGCAAAACCCGGCCGCCGAGGCATCCACGCTGCCGGTCGCCCTGCACCGCACGCTCAAGGAGCAGCGCCAGCTGCTGAACAGCCTCGTCGGGCTCTATGCGCGTCAGGCCGGCGAGCCGCACGGGGCCGTCCACGCCGAGCTCCGCCGCATCTGCGGGGGACCGGCGGTGGCGCAGGCGACCGTCGCCCAGCTCCAGGCCCGCATCGACGTCCTCCGGGCGCGGGTACGGTCTTAGTCGCTCGGCGACGTGGCAGTTCGTGCCGCATCCGCCCGACCTGAGGCGACCACGACTGACACGTCGGCGCTCGCCCTACCCGCGACGTGGCAGCTCGTGCCGCATCCGCCCGACCTGAGGCGACTTCAACTGACACCGCGGGGCGGATGATCGGATGGCGAGTGCTTCGGGGCTCCGAAATACTGACAATCCGGGGTCCGAGTGGGGTCGCGACGAGGCGCGTCGGTAGCGTTGAGGGGTCCCCCCTCGTCATGGCCGTCCCCGGAGGCACTATGAGCGCGCCCGCCGCACCCACCGCCGCCGATCGGCGACTCTGGGCGCGCTACCTCGTCAACGAGCGCGCCGAGGCGCGCGTCTACACCGAGCTCGCCGCTCGCAAGACCGGGGAGGAGCGGTCGATCCTCCTCGAGCTCGCGGCCGCCGAGGGTCGGCACGAGGCGCACTGGCTGACGCTGCTGAACGGCGAGCCGGCCCGCCTGCCGAAGCCCGACCTCCGCACGCGCGCCCTCGCCTGGATGGCGCGCCGCTTCGGAACCATCTTCGTGCTTGCCCTCGCTCAGCAGGCGGAGGGTCGCTCGCCCTACGACACCGATCACGCGGCGACGCCCGCGATGCGCGCAGACGAGAAGATCCACCACGAGGTCGTCCGCGGGCTCGCCGCGCGCGGCCGCCGGCGGCTCTCGGGAACGTTCCGGGCGGCCGTATTCGGCGCCAACGACGGACTCGTCAGCAACCTCGCGCTCGTGCTCGGCATCGGGGCGACGGGCGTCGTCCCCCAGTTCGTGCTCTTCAGCGGCATCGCGGGTTTGCTCGCCGGGGCCTTGTCGATGGGGGCGGGGGAGTTCGTGTCGGTGCGCTCGCAGCGGGAGCTGCTCGCGGCGACCGAACCGAACGGGTACGCCTATCACGTGCTGCCCGACCTCGATCTCGACGCCAACGAGCTCGCACTCGTCTACCGCACCCGCGGCATGGGGCACCCCGAGGCGATGGCCAGTGCCCGCCGCATGGTCGAGGCGGCGCACGACGGCAAGGCACCGGCTCCCATCGTCGAGGGCGCCGACGCGACCGACGTCGTGGGCCGAGCCTGGAGTGCGGCCGCGTCGAGCTTCCTGTTCTTCGCGTCGGGCGCGATCGTCCCTGTCCTCCCGTGGATCTTCGGGCTCTCGGGCGTCACCGCCGTCGTGCTCGCGCTCGTGCTCGTCGGCATCGCCCTGCTGGCGACCGGCGCGATGGTCGGTCTTCTCTCGGGCGGCCCCCCGCTCCGGCGGGCGCTGCGGCAGCTCCTCATCGGCTATGGCGCCGCCGCCATCACCTACGCGCTCGGCTCGCTCTTCGGCGTCTCGATGGGCTGACCCGCCCGGGTCGGCGCCGGAACAAGAAGGCCCCCTCACCGGGGGCCTTCTTCATTCGGGTCGATGGCTAGATTCTCCTCAGAGAGGGCTAGGCCGCAGACCCCCAGTTCACGCAGCGATCAAGCGACTCAGAATCATCTACTGCGCCACCGAGTCAAGGTGCTGACTCAGTCTCCTTTGAAGCGCGCCGCCAGTTCTTCGGGGACGGGCGCCGACTTCAGGCCGCGTTCCGGGTCTGCCACGGTCCAGACGCGCGTCTCAAACCCTTCCACGCACATCACATTGTCCTTCGTCAACGTATGACGGATATCGAAGCTCCGATCCTTCACGAGTGCGACCTCCGTCTTGATGGCGACGTCATCGCCATACCGACATGGAGCACGGAAGGTCGCGCGGGTCTCGACCAACGGACACCCCGCCCCGCCGAAATGCGCGAGCATCTGTGGTTTCGGCCATCCGGCTGCCTCGTACAGCATTGTGGTCCCGTGATCGAACCATCGGAAAAACTGGGGATTGAAGACGATGCCCGCGGGGTCGCAGTCCCCCCATTCGATGCGGCGAATCAAAGTGTTAGAGAGCATCATCAATCCTTTACTCGTTCATCGAAGACTCGCTTGGCCTTCATCTCGCTCTTGGGGAGGGTGTTCGGCGCGACGATCTCGACCGTAGAACGCACTTCACAACGCGTCCGGATTTCCTGCGCGACGCGCTCGGCAACGGAGGAATCTATGTGCTCTACGACCACGATCATGGTGTCCAGTCCACCTTCCTGAGTCTGCAGGCGAATCTGGAACTCGTCCCCGGCACCGGGGATCGAGCGTACTGCCTCCTCAATCTGCACCGGGAAGAACTTGATGCCACGCAGATTGATGAGGTCATCCGATCGGCCTGTCATGCACCCCATCCCGCGTACATGATTACGCCCACATCCGCAGGGCTCGTATGACAGCCGCGTGTAGTCACCCACCAGGAATCGAAGCTGGGCAGAGCTTTCCGAGTTGAGGTTCGTGCAGACTGAGATGCCTCGCTCGCCCTCAGCCACCGGTTCCAGGGTGTCAGGGTCGACTGTCTCCCAGACTTGAATGTCCTCCATCAGATGGATGAACGGCTCGTCGCCGGCCTGGTATTCGGGACACGAGTATCCCCCGCAGTGAGGCGAGGCCTCCGTGCAACCGTAGAACTCCACTGACGTCGCGCCCCACAGGTCTTGGATGCGCTCTAGGGTCCCGGAGACGCCCGAGAAGGGCTCACCGCCCTGAACGATCCACTTCACGGACGAGTCCGCGGGGTCCATGCCCATCGATTGCATGCTGCGGCCCAGGTAGAGGGCATAGGAGGGCGTGCACACCAAGACTTTGGGTTGGAACCGCTCAATGATTCGCGCTCGGGCCGTACCGTCCATCCCACCACCAGGGATCACTGGCAGACCCATCTTGGCTAGTGCGTACTGCACTCCCCAGGCGAAAACGTGCGGACCGAAGCCCACCATGGGGAAGGCGCTGTCGCCTTGACGGAGACCACCGGAGTAGAGGGCTCGCGCATTCGCCTGCTCCCAGTATTTGCGGTCGAAGTGCGTGTATCGGAAGACCCGAGGAATGCCCGTTGAGCCGGAAGAGGAGAAGAGCATCCACCCGCGGTCGTCCCACTCGCGATCTCCTGCGGTGGAGTAGGTGCCGTAGGGCGGATGAGCGGTGGCGTCCTCCATCATCTCGTGCTTGGTCACGACAGGCCAGTTGCGAATCATCGAGTCGACCGATGTGATGTCGGTGGGTGCGAGGCCGAGGCGATCGAATCGTGCGCGGTAGAAGGCGCTGTTCTCATACAGAAACGGCGCGACAGCCTTGATCTTTTCGTTCTGCACGTCGCGGATGCGGTCCCGTGACCAGGTGTCCTTCGGCGACCAATAGTCCGCTGAGAGGGGCGTCCCGCGATTCTCATGGTACTTCTCCAGCACCCTCTTCCACGTGTTGCGCGTCTCATCTGCCCGAACGCCTGATTTAGCCACTTGTCCTCCTTGACCGGGGGAACCAAGCCTCACAAATGTCAGCGCGGTGTAAAGCGCTCCTTCCGTTGATCGGAAGGAAACTTCCTGTGCCGGCCTGCCCTCCACTAACGTCGGAGTACATTCTCTCAGAGAACTCACCATTCCCGGCTCGTCAGCCGCTGGGGAAGCGGCGCACGTCCGACGTGATGATGCGCTGAACGACCGAAAGGAGCCTCAAGTGGCGCGTATCGCACCTGCAACGAACAAGCCCGCGGCTTTCGAACTGCTGAACGGCTTCTCGCTGGAGATGACGGGCAAGGACGTGCCCGGTCTCATGGAGGCCAAAGACAGCATCCCGGCCGGCACCAAGATCAACGTCACGTTCCTCGGCAACGAAGACCTCGAGATGCGGGTTTCGGCCGCCCAGGCCGTCCGCGAACTCGGCTTCGTCCCGGTCCCGCACATCTCCGCACGCCGGCTGGCCTCCCGCGCACAGCTCGAGGAGTTCCTCTCGCGGCTGCAGGATGTCGGAGCGACCGAGAGCGTCTTCGTCGTGGGCGGAGACCCGACCACTCCCGAGGGCCCGTACGAGGACTCGTACGATGTCATCCGCACCGGGCTGCTGCTGGACTACGGCGTGAAAGAGGTCTCGATCGCCGGGTACCCCGAGGGTCACCCCGACATCTCGAACGAAGTGCTCTGGCGCGCACTGGAGGAGAAGTCGCTCTCGCTGTCCCAGCAGAATCTGAAGGCGACGATTCTGACACAGTTCGCGTTCGACACCGACCCGGTGCTGGCCTGGATCGATCAGGTCCGCGCGCGCGGCATCGACAGCACGATCCGGATCGGCACCCCCGGTCCCGCGGGAATCAAGCGACTCCTCGGCTTCGCGCGCCGCTTCGGCATCGGCGCGAACGCGATGATCGTCAAGAAGTACGGCTTCTCCCTCACGAACCTGATGGGCACCGCGGGTCCCGACAAATTCGTCACCGACCTGTCGGCGATGCTCGCCGACAAGAACACGGATGCTCCGGCCGGCACGACGGCGGGTCCGGTCAAGCTGCACTTCTACACGTTCGGCGGCCTCCTGGCGACCGCAGACTGGGCCCGTGAGTACTCCCGCGCCCAGTCCTGACAGGCTTTACCCATGACTGTGCACAACGAAGCTCTGCGTGATCACGCCTGCCTGATCGTCCACGGCCCCGACAAACCCGGGATCGTGGCGGCGGTGAGCGCGCTGATCACCCGCAGCAAGGGCAACATCGTCCAGCTCGACCAGTACTCCGACGACGCGAACGGCGGCAACTTCTTCCAGCGCGTGGTGTTCCACCGTCCCGACCTGGCCGCGGCGATGCCCGAGATCGAAGCGGACCTGACCGAGACCGTCACGCCGCTGGGCCTGGAGTGGACCCTCACCGATCAGTCCGTGCCGAAGCGGATGGCGATCCTCGCGTCCACCTCGGACCACTGCCTGCTCGAGCTGCTGTGGCGGCACCGCCGTGGCGAGCTGCCGGTGACGATCCCGATGGTGATCTCCAACCACACCAACACCGCCGAAGACGTCCGCTCCTTCGCCATCCCGTTCTTCCACGTCCCCTCCCAGGGGCCGGACAAATCCGAGGCCGAAGGGCGGATCCTCGAGCTGCTCAAAGACAACGTCGACTTCATCGTGCTGGCCCGATACATGCAGATCATCTCCGAGGACTTCCTCGACCAGATCGGCGTCCCGGTGATCAACATCCACCACTCGTTCCTGCCCGCCTTCATCGGCGCCGCGCCGTACCGCAAGGCCAAGGAGCGCGGGGTGAAGCTCATCGGCGCGACCAGTCACTACGTGACCAAGGACCTGGACGAGGGCCCGATCATCGAGCAGGACGTCGCGCGCGTGAACCACGCGATGGATGCCGCCGACCTGCAATCCCGCGGCGCCTACGTCGAACGCGCCGTCCTGAGCCGCGCCGTGCAATGGCACGCCCAGGACCGCGTCATCCGACACGGCAACCAGACCATCGTCTTCACGGACCGACCGTGACAAACCCGTAGCCTCAACGCGAGGCATCCGAGCATGAATAGACCGAGGCGCCCAGCTTTCGCCGCTGTCGATTGATAGGTTCACGGCATGCCTGAATCACGTACAACCTCCGTCCAGCGCACCGGGGACCTGCTTCGACAAGGCGCGGCGTCTCTCGTGCTTCGGGAGGCATTCTTTCGGGTGCGTCGATTCGACGACTTCCAACGAGTTCTCGGGCTCTCGCGATCGGTGCTCGCGCGTACGCTGAAGACTCTCGTCGAGGGCGGCATCCTCGAGCGGCGCCGTTATCAGCAACGTCCCGACCGTTACGAGTACCTGTTGACGGATGCGGGCCTCGAGCTGTATCCCATCTTTCTGGCGATGAAGCAGTGGGGTGACAAGTGGCTCGGTGACGACGCGAGGGAAGTCGTGCTCTTCCATAAGCTCTGCGGCCATCGGTCCACGCCTGCTATGACGTGCGATCACTGCGGAGAACCAGTCAAGGCGCGCGAGATGCACTACAAGCTCGATGGTGAGGAGGAGTGACAGGAAGGATTGAGCCGTGGTAGATTGGGTTCTCAATTAGAACTCACCAATGGAGGTGCCTATGGCCGAGCAACAGTCGCTCCAGTCCCTCGTGGAATCTGAAACCAGCATCGTCGATCGCCTTTTCAAGAACCCACCCAAGTCCGCGCTCAACATATTCGGAGTCATGATGCCGCCGGAGGTGGTGAGGCCCGAGTTCACGACGTGGCGTGACGAGCAACAGTCGTGGAGAAAGGGCATCGCGCTGCACGATCAGAGCTACCACATGAACAACCTGCGGGTGACGGGTCCCGGCGCGCTCGCACTGTTCACTTACCTGGGCATCAACTCCTTTGCCACCTTCAAGCCGGGCGCGGCTAAGCAGTTCATCGCCGTCTCCCCGGAGGGGTACGTGATCGGTGACGCGATTCTCTATTACATCGCCGAGAACGAGCTGCTGCTCGTGGGCAACCCGGCGACGACCGACTGGGTCCAGTTCAACGGGGAGAAGGGCGACTTCGATGTGAAGGTGTCGCTCGACCCCATTTGGGTGCTGAACCCGGAGAAGCGCCGCGACGTCTACCGCTTCCAGGTGGAAGGGCCCAACGCGTACGACCTGCTCGAGGAGCTACACGGAGGCTCGCTGCCGGAGATCAAGTTCTTCCGGTCGGGAGCGATCAGCATCGCCGGACACGAAGTCGTCGCCATGCGTCACAGCATGGGTGGCGTGCCGGGTCTCGAGCTGTCGGGACCGTGGGATGACCGCGTCAAAGTGAAGAAGGCGCTTGTGGAGGCTGGCACGAAGCACGGTCTCCGTCAGATCGGGTCGCTCGCGTACTTCAGTACCGTGATCGAATCCGGTTGGTGGGCTGTGCCGTTCTCGGCGGTGTACACCAGCCCCGGCCTGCGTGAGTATCGGGAATGGCTGTCGACCAAGAGCTCTTCGGCCCGGATGTCGCTCGGCGGAAGCTTCTATTCCTCGGATCCCGAGGACTATTACCTGACCCCGTGGGACCTGAATTACGGCCACATCGTCAAGTTCGACCACGAGTTCGTGGGACGTGAGGCGCTGGAGCGGCTTGTCGACCAGCCGCACCGCAAGAAGGTGACCCTGCTGTGGCACCCGGAGGACTTCACCAACATTTTCCAGCGGCTCGTGAACGATGGGCCGACGGCGATGCATGTCGACCTCCCTGTGTCGGCCACGGCGCGCGTCCACTACGACAAAATCCTCGACGCCGACGGCAACCATGTCGGGTTCGGCACTTACCCGGGGTACAGCTACAACGAGCGGGCGCAGATGTCGCTGGGCAGCGTCGATGCGGCCTGGGCAGAGCCCGGCACCCAGCTCACGCTGGTGTGGGGCGAGGACGGCGGCGGTAAACGAAGCGAGCCGTGGATTGAGCCGCATGAGCAGGTGCACGTTCGGGTGACCGTCGCTCCGTCGCCGATTAGCGACGTCGCCCGCGAGTACCGTGTGGTCCAGACAGGGGTTGGCGCTTCCGCCTGACGTACATCAATGCCGCTGTCGCGACCACGCAGTCGCGACAGCGGCAATGCTGTAAGAGGGAAGGCTGCGCGATCCGTGGCATGTCGGCGCAGGGGTCGCCCGCTATCTGAAACTGCCTCCTCGAAGGCTCCGGACTCCACTGCATTGACGATGCTGGCAGTGTGTGCCTGCGGGAGATACCCGACCTGATAGGTCTCGGAGAGAGCGTCCCCCTGACTGGCCGTCGGCTCATCCGGGGTGCTAGCGCATCCGCCGAGCGCCAGCGCTCGGGCTACCAGGGTCGTGAGAGTGATGAGTAGCGTCGCATCGGTCCTCCCGCGGGTCATCGTCGACAAGCTGTCCGAAACGTAACTCGCTAGGAAGGGACATTCGGCCGGTCTACCGTTCAATCGAAGCATTTCGTTGAACGGTAGGATGTCGCGCTACTATTCACCTGCAAAGACGCGGGGGAGGCATCATGGCGAACGGGTCCGATGGGCGATCCACACTAAGCCGCCATCTCGACATCCTCGCGGCATTCGACATTGAGTCGCCTTTCCTTACCCTGGCGGAGGTCTCGCGAAGGTCGGCCCTGCAGCTTTCCACGTGTCACCGCCTCCTCAGCGAACTTGTGCACCACGGTCTGGTGGAGAGACGAGACGACAAGACGTTCCGGCTCGGTTTGCGCTTGTGGGAACTCGCCTGCCGCACCCCCGGCGCTCTCGGCATCCGCGAGATCGCGGTCCCGCATCTGCGAGAGGTGCACGCGGTCGTAGGGCAGCACATCCAACTTGGCGTGCTCAGCGGATCGGAAGTGATATTCCTCGAACGTCTCTCCACTCGCGATGCCGTTGTGAACATCACTACCGTCGGCGGTCGGCTTCCGCTTCACGCCTCATCGTCCGGGCTCGTGCTCCTCGCCTTCGGTGAGCGCGAGCTTCAGGAGCAGATTCTCAGGGAACCCATGGCGCGGTTCACCCATGACACCATTGCCTCACCCGACCGCCTTCGCCACGTGCTTCACGAAGTCAGGGTGCAGGGCTTCGTGGTGGGGAACGGCTTTATCCATCCGGATGCACGCGGGATCGCGGTGCCAGTCTTCGGCTCGGGCGACGCCGTCGTCGCAGCGATCTCGGCGGTGGTGCCGAATGACGATGAACCGTGGATGGGTATCGTCGAATCGCTTACGAAGTGTGCGGCTAGCATCGGCGGCGCGCTTCAGCGTGCTTACCTGCCTGCGAGCGACCCGCGAGCCGGTCCCGGTGGCAGACTGCGTCGGTTGGTGAACTCGTCAACGAGCTCGATGGAGTACCTGGCGGGGGAGGGCCGTAGGGGCAAAGCGAGCCCCCGCACGTAGTTCGGACAGGGGCGGATGTGCTGACTGAGTTCTGTCCGAGAACATGGAACGGTTGCGGGTCATCTACGACCTCGTTGAAGCAAGGGGCGTGCTCGATGCCTCTATCAAGTGATGGACGAGGTGAAAATCACAACGCAACTGCCACCACCGTCGTTCGCCTTGAAACGCCCGCGCTAAGCGCGAAAGGACGCGACACTGGAACCGCACCGGATGGCCAGGCCGCTCGTGACACGCCCGAACCCATCCACACGTTCTTGCCGATAACCCCTCAACCCCGCCCACGGCTACCAACGCAAAAACGGATGAACCCCCCGAAACCGGGGGTTCATCCGTTCACGATGTCCTGAGACATCACATCTGTGCGCGAGGGGGGACTTGAACCCCCACGCCCTTTCGGGCACTAGCACCTCAAGCTAGCGCGTCTACCTATTCCGCCACCCGCGCAAAGGGTGTCTCGGCTGTTCCCAACCGAAGAACGACATTATCACGTTTCGAATGTCCGACCGAACGCCGGTAGCCTGGAGCGCATGCCCGCCGAACCCCGAAACGACGAGGCGCGGGACGCGGAATTCGCATCACTTCCCGAGGTCGCACGCGTCGCGGCCGAGCTCATCCGCTTCGACACGAGCAACTACGGCGGCGGAAACGCGAAGGGCGAGCGCGAAGCGGCGGAGTACGTCGGCGCGTACCTTGAAAACCTCGGGCTCACGCCGGAGTACTACGAGCCCATCCCGCGCCGCACCAACGTCATGGCCCGCATCCCCGGGCGAAACCCCGGCAAGCCCGCCCTGGTCGTGCACGGGCACCTCGACGTCGTGCCCGCGGCGGCCGAGGCCTGGAGCGTCGACCCCTTCGCCGGCGTTGTACGCGACGGGATGCTGTGGGGCCGCGGCGCGGTGGACATGAAGAACATGAACGCCATGATCCTCACGTCCGTCGCCGACATCCTGCGCGCGGACGAGCGGCCCGAGCGCGACATCGTCGTCGTCTTCTTCGCAGACGAGGAGAACGGCGGCGTGGAGGGATCGCACCTCGTCGTGTCCGGTCGCCCCGAGTGGTTCGCCGGTGCGACCGAGGCCATCAGCGAGGTCGGGGGGTACTCGATCTCCGTGGGCGACCGGCGCGCGTACCTCCTCCAGGTCGGCGAGAAGGCCCTCATCTGGATCCGCCTTCGAGCGCGCGGCCGCGCGGGGCACGGCAGCCGTGTGCACCCCGACAACGCCATCACCCGCCTCGCCGAAGCAGTCGCCGCGCTCGGCCGCACGCCGTGGCCGGTGCGCCTCACGGCGACGACGGAGGCGCTGCTCGCGGGGCTGGCCGGCATCAGCGGCTCCGACGAGACCGATCCCGACGCCCTCGCGCAGACGACGGGCGCCGCCGAGGCATTCATCCGGTCGACGCTGCGCACCACGACGAATCCCACCGGGCTGAGTGCCGGCTACAAGCACAACGTCATCCCCGACACCGCCGAGGCCCTCATCGACGTGCGCACCCTGCCGGGCACCGAAGACGCCGCCCTCGCCGACATCCGCCGCATCGTCGGCGATGACATCGAAATCGAGATCGTCGTGCGCGACGTCGGGCTCGAGGTGCCGTTCGAGGGCTCCCTCGTCGATGCGATGGTGGAGGCGCTCGGGCGTCACGACCCCGGGATCCCGGTCATTCCGTACCTCCTCGGGGCCGGCACCGACAACAAGGCTCTTTCGGTGATCGGCATCACCGGGTACGGCTTCGCACCGCTGCGACTTCCCGCCGACCTCGACTTCACCGGTATGTTCCATGGTGTGGATGAGCGCGTGCCCATCGACGCGCTCGTCTTCGGGCAGCGCGTGCTGACCGACCTGCTGCGAAGCTACTGACCTCCCGGATGCCGCGCCATCGGCATCCGGATTCCCCCTCGCACCGTCGCGTCCCACCGAAAGGCGCCGTCCATGCAGTTGATCGAAGCGATCATCCTCGGCCTCGTCCAGGGCCTCACCGAGTTCTTGCCGATCTCATCCAGTGCGCACCTGCGCATCATCGGCGAGTTCCTGCCCTCGGCACAGGATCCCGGTGCCACCTTCACCGCGATAACCCAGATCGGCACCGAAACGGCGGTGCTGGTGTACTTCTGGGGCACCATCGTGCGGGTCATCCGGGCGTGGTTCCGGTCGCTGTCTGGCAAGATCCCGCGGAACGACCCCGACGCCCGGATGGGCTGGCTCATCATCATCGGCACGATCCCGATTGGCGTGCTCGGCTTTCTCTTCCAGGACGTCATCCGCGGCACCTTCCGCAATCTGTGGCTCGTGGCGGTCGTCATGATCGTTTTCGGCCTGCTGCTCGGCGCGGCCGACAGGTACGGCAAGCGCACGCGCGAGCTCACCGATCTGACCTATCCGCACGGTCTTGCGCTGGGCTTCGCTCAAGCGCTCGCGCTGATCCCGGGCGTCTCGCGCTCGGGCGCCACCACGACGCTCGGCCTCGCGCTCGGCTACACGCGCCCGGCAGCGGCGGAGTACGCGTTCCTGCTGGCGGTGCCGGCGGTCTTCGGCAGCGGCTTCTACGAGCTCATCCAGAGCTTCGAGGAGCCGGGCGGTCCGTACGGACCGATCGATACGGCGGTCGCCACGGTCGTCGCGTTCGGCGTGGGCCTCGCCGTGATCGCGTTCCTGATGCAGTACCTGAAGCGCGGGAGCTTCCTGCCGTTCGTCATCTACCGGCTCGCGCTGGGTGCGCTGCTCATCGTGCTGCTCAGCGTGGGCGTGCTGCAGCCCTACTGACACATGCAGGGCGTCGGTCCCTGAGCCTGTCGAAGGGCCTGGACCTGTCGAAGGGCCTGGGCCTGTCGAAGGGTCAGCGGCGCGGCTCGTCGCGGCCGGGCTTCGACGGACCGTCGCCGCCGCGGCGGAGGTAGCGCTCGAACTCCTGGGCGATCGCGTCTCCCGACGCGTCGGGGGAGTCCCATGTGTCGCGGGTGCGCTCCAGCTGGCGGATGTACTCCGTCATCTCCTCGTCGTCGGCGGCGGCCGCATCGATGGATGCCTCCCACGCCGCCGACTGCGTGGCAAGGTCGCCGCGGGCGACCTTCGCGCCGGTGATGTCCTCGAGGCGATCGAGGAGGGCGAGCGTTGCCTTGGGCGAGGGCGTGTGCCCGGCGACGTAGTGCGGGATGCTCGCCCACAGAGTGGATGCGGGGATGCCGGCGCGCTCGGCCGAGTGGGCGAGAACGCTCAGGATGCCGACGGGGCCCTCGTACGTGCTCTTCTCGAGTCGCAGGTCGTCACGGATCCGCTCGTTGTCGCTGCCGGCGAAGATCGAGATGGGGCGCGTGTGCGGAACGTCCGACATCATCGAGCCGAGCGCGACGAAACCGGTGATGTCCTCCCGCAGCGCGACGTCGATGAACTCCGCGGCGAACGCCTGCCACGCCCGGGCCGGCTCGACGCCCGTCAGCAGCCACAGCTGAACCCCTCGGCCGGGCTTGACCGGCCGGTGCAGGGTCGCCTCGGGCCAGCGCAGCGCGCGGTTGCCTTCGCCGTCGGCGGCGATGCTCGGGCGCGTGTACTGGTAATCGAAGTAGAGCTCGGGGTCCACGGAGAACGCGGGCTCGTAGGAGCCCTCGTCGCGCAACTGCGCGACGGCCGCCGATGCCGCTTCGCCGGCGTCGTTCCAGCCGTCGAACGCCGCCACGATCACCTTGCGTCCCAGTCCGTCCACTGCACCTCCAGCTCCCGCCGCGCGGGTTCCCTCCAGGATAGGCGCACGGCCTCCCGGCCGGGCCGAGGCATCCCGGCCGGTACCCTGATGAAGTGACAGCCACCACTCCGCGCGCCGTGCTCTGGGACATGGACGGGACGCTCGTCGACACCGAGCCGTACTGGATGGCGGCGGAGTTCCCGCTCGTCGAGAGCTTCGGCGGCACGTGGTCGCACGAACAGGGCCTCCAGCTCGTGGGCATGGGGCTCGAGGACGCCGCGCGCATCTTTCAGGCCGCCGGGGTGCGCATGGCGGTGCACGACATCATCGACACCCTGACGGATGACGTCATGCGCCAGCTCGCGATCAAGGGCGTGCCGTTCCGACCAGGGGCGCGCGAACTGCTGGAAAGCCTCAAGCGGGCCGGCATCCGCACCGCCCTCGTCACCATGTCGCTGCGTCGCATGGCGCAGAGCGTCGTCGATCTGATCGATTTCGATGCGTTCGACGTCATCGTCGCGGGCGACGACTCCACCCGCCCCAAGCCTTTCCCCGACCCTTACCTGCAGGCCTGCGCCGCCCTCGGGATGGACCCGGCCGATGCCGTCGCCATCGAGGACTCGCCGAACGGGCTCCGCTCGGCGGTCGCCTCCGGTGCCGTGAGCCTCGGCGTGCCGCACATGGTCTCGCTCGAAGGAGCGGGGGCGGCCGCGATCTGGCCGACGCTCGACGGACGCACCGTCGACGACATCGCGGCCTTCTACGCCGCGCACACGGGAGTCAAGAGATGACGGATGCCGATACCCGGCCGAGCGGGCCGTTCCGCCTCGGCGACCGCGTGCAGCTGACGGGGCCGAAGAACCGCCTGCACACGGTGACGCTGCGCACCGGCGGCGAACTGCACACGCACCACGGCGTGCTCAAGCACGAGAGCCTGGTGGGACTGCCCGACGGCTCCGTCGTCACCAACAGCTCGGGTCACGAGTACCTGGCATTGCGGCCGCTCCTCCGCGATTTCGTGATGTCGATGCCGCGCGGGGCCGCGATCATCTACCCGAAGGATGCCGCGCAGATCATCGCGCAGGCGGATGTCTTTCCCGGCGCCACGGTCGTGGAGGCCGGTGTCGGCTCGGGCGCGCTCGCGCTGTGGCTGTTGCGCGCGATCGGCCCCGAGGGGCGCTTGCTCTCGTTCGAGCGTCGCGAGGAGTTCGCGGATGTCGCGCGCGCCAACGTCGAGACCTTTCTCGGAGTCACGCCCGCGTCGTGGGAGATCGTGGTCGGCGACCTCGTCGAGAACCTCGCTTCGGTGGCACCCGCCGGCACCGTCGACCGCGTCGTGCTCGACATGTTGGCCCCTTGGGAGTGCATCGACGCCGTCGCCGAAGCGTTGACGCCAGGCGGAGTGGTGCTCTGCTACATCGCCACCGCCACCCAGCTCTCGCGTGTCGCGGAGTACATTCGCGGCACGGGGCTCTTCACCGAGCCCGACGCGAGCGAGACGATGGTGCGCGGCTGGCACGTCGAGGGCCTCGCCGTGCGCCCCGACCACCGCATGGTGGCGCACACGGGCTTCCTGCTCACCGCGCGCCGGCTCGCGCCCGGATCCGTGCTTCCCGAGCTCAAGCGCCGTGCATCGAAGAGCAGCTACGGCGACCACGACGTCGAGCTCTGGACTCCGGGAGCGGTGGGCGACCGCGACATCACCGACAAGAACCTCCGCAAGCGAGTTCGTGAGGCGCAGCGCGCCGCCGACGGTGCCCGGATCGCGGCATCCGGCGCCGACGTCACCGGCGCCGAGACCATCGCCGAGGCGACACCGGATTTCGATGCCGACCCGACCGAATAGACTCTCACCCGTGCGTAAGATCCCCGCTGTCCTCGCCGTTTCGGCCCTCGCAGCCCTGACTCTCGCGGGGTGCGCCCCGGCCGGTTCCGCGACCTCGGACGGGTGCACGCGCTCGGCGACGGCCGAGTCGGAGACCCTCGATCTGATCACCGTGTCGGGCGAGTTCGGTGAGCGGCCCGAGGTCAAGATGTACACGCCGCTCGTCGCCGACGCCACGGAGTACCGCGACGAAGTGGCCGGCGACGGCAATGCGATCGTGACGCCCTCGCAGTCGGTGGTGCTCGATGTCACCCTCTTCGATGGCGAGACGGGCGAGGAACTCATTGCCACCGCCTACGACGGCGACCTGTCCCGCGTTGCGGCGCTGTCGCAGTGGGAGCAGTCCTTTCCCGGCATCGCCGACTTCCTGGACTGCGCCACCGAGGGCAGCCGGGTCGTCGTGGCGCTTCCCCCCGACGGACTCACCGAGGCCCAGGCCGAACAGCTGGGACTCACCGCGGATCAGTCCACCGTCGCCGTCGTCGACGTGCGCAAGGTGTACCTCTCGAAGGCCGACGGGGCCGACCAGTTCGTCGAAGGCCACGGCCTGCCGACGGTCGTTCGGGCACCCGATGGCACGCCCGGCGTCATCATCCCCGACGCCACGCCGCCCGACGATGTCGTAGTGCGCCTGCTGAAGAAGGGCGACGGCGAGGTCGTGACCGCAGATGCGCCGGTGCGCATCCACTACACGGGACTGACGTGGGAGAACCCGAACCCGGGCAAGCCGCGCAAGCCGTTCGATTCGTCCTGGGAACGCGGCGCGCCGGAGTCCGTCTCGCTCGAGGGCGTGGTCGAAGGATTCGCCCAGGCGCTCGAGGGCCAGACGGTGGGTTCGCAGATCCTCGCCGTGATCCCGCCGGATGCGGGCTACGGCGATCAGGAGCAGGCCGGCATCCCGGCCGGCTCGACGCTCGTCTTCGTGATCGACATCCTCGGAGTCGATGCCGCGCCCGCCGAGTAGGGGCGGCCTCCGGCGCGAGCCCCCGCCCTAGGATGGGGTCGTGCCCACGAAGATCCCGCCCGAGGAGCGCCTGCTGAGCCTTACGGTCGCGCTCATGGCGAGCCGATTCGGGCTCACCAAGGAGCAGGTGCTCTCGAGCGTCTCGGGATACCGCGAGAAGCGGCAGGAGGGCGCCAGCGCCGACGCGCTGGAGAAGATGTTCGAGCGCGACAAGGACGAGTTGCGCCGCCTGGGGGTCCCCATCCAGACCCTTGGTGACCATGCGGACCCCGACGACCTCCGCGAGGCCAGGTACCTCATCCCCAAGACGGACTATGTGCTCCCCGAAGACATCGAGTTCACGTCGGCCGAGGTCGCGGTGCTCAACCTGGCGGGGGCGGTGTGGAGCGAGAGTTCGATGTCGGTCGACGCGGCGAGCGCCCTGCGCAAGATCCGCTCGCTCGGCATCGATGTCGATGAGCCGATCATCGGCTACGCCCCTCGGGTGAGCCTCCGCGAGCCGTCGTTCGCTGCGCTGCAGACCGCGCACGAGCAGTCGCGAGTGGTGCGCTTCACCTACATGAAGCCCGGGGACGATGCGCCACGCGTGCGCCGGGTCGCGCCGCTCGCGCTCATCGAGTTCGAGGGCCGGTGGCACGTGTTCGGCATCGACCGCGACATCGACGAGGAGCGCACGTTCCTGCTCTCTCGCATCGCCGGCGCGGTCGAGGTGACTCGCGAGGCCTTCGACCCCACGCTCAGGGAGGGCGCGGGAACTCGCGCCGAGGACGGGCTGCAGGATGTCGCGCGCCGCAACATCGCGGTGCTCGAGGTGCGCTCCGACACCGAGGCCGCGCTGCGGCTGCGCCGGGGGAGCGTCGACGGTGACACCGTCCGGGTGCCCTTCGTCGACATCCATGTGCTCGCCGACGAGCTCGCATCGTACGGACCCGAGGTGCGCGTGATGGAGCCTGCCGCGCTCCGCGACGAGGTCATCGCGCGTCTGCGCGGCACCATCGACGCGCACTCGGCCGGCGGCCGGGGGAGCGACGCCCCATGACGATCCGCAAGACGCCGCTGCTCGCCTCCGATCGCGTCTCCATCGTCATGACGCTGGTTCCCTACCTGATCGAGAAGGGACCCGTGCCGGTAGCCCAGGCGGCCGCCGACTTCGAGGTATCGCCCGAAGTCATGCGCGCGATGGCCGAGGGACTCACCCTGATCGGCCTGCCGAACGGCATGGACAACGACCTCTTCGGGATCGATTGGGATCTCCTCGACGAGCACGATGAGCTCGCGCTCGATCTCGATCACATCGTCGCGTTCGAGCGCGCACCGCGCCTGACCTCCCGCGAGGCCGCGGCGCTGCTCGCCGGGCTGCAGCTCGCTCAGGCGCTGCCCGGCGTGGCCAGTCGCGGTGTCGTCTCGGGCTTGATCGCGAAGCTCGCCCGTGGCGCCGGAGCGACGCCCGCCGAGCTCGTGCTGACCGCCGACCCCGTCGACGGCGTGCGCACCGCCGTGATGGACGCGCTCGATCGCGGCGTCGCCGTCTCGTTCACCTACCGTCGCCTCGACGCGAAGTCCTCGACGACGCGCACCGTCGACCCGGTGCGCGTGCTCATCAACGACGCACAGTGGTACCTGCGGGGCTGGTGCCACATGCGCGAAGACATCCGCACCTTCCACCTCGACCGGGTCAGCGACCTCGTCGTCACCGACATCCCGTCGGGCCAGCACGACGACCCGCAGACGCAGGTCTTCTCCGGCGAAGGCGGTGCCCTCGCCATTCGCGTCACATATCCGACCGTGCTGACCCCGCTGCTCGGCCAGTACCTCGACAGCGCCGAGATCGAGGAGGGGCCGGAAAGGTCGTCCGCGACACTCCGCGTCGCGGACGAGCAGGCGCTCAAGCGGCTTGCCGCCCGCCGCGGGGGCGCGGTCGTCATCGAAGAGCCGGAAGCCGCCCGAGCGGCCGCGGTGGAGTGGGCCGAGGCCGGGCTCGCGCGGTATGCGTGAGCACGCAATGTTCACCAACGGCGCCGTACCGATCGGCCGCGCGCAGGCGCCGCATCCGGATGACGCGGTGTTACCGCGTTAGAATGAAAGCCAGCCAATCGGAGGAGAAACCATGTTGGGCAACGCATTCGGGTGGCCGCACCTTCTGATCATCCTTGCCGTCGTCCTGCTGCTGTTCGGTGCCGCCAAGCTCCCCGCCCTCGCCAAGAGCATGGGCCAGTCGGCGCGCGTCTTCAAGGGCGAGATGAAGGCCATGAAGGAGGACGACGCCACCGCGGCGCAGTCCGTCGAGGCGCCCAGGGCGCAGGCCATCGATACCCCGCCGGCTGCGACGACCGCTCCGCCGACGACGGCGACACCCGTGAGCGCACCGGCGGAGCCCTCCGGCGGCACCGCCGAACCCAAGCCGTAGGGCGGTCGTGGCCACGGCCGATCCGCTGCAGGTGCCGCAACCGGGGGCTCCGCGGCGAGACAAGCGCATGTCGCTCGGCGCGCATCTCGTCGAGTTGCGCAAGCGTCTGCTGATCTCCGTCATCGCACTGGTGGTCGCCATGGTCGTGGCGTTCCTGGTCACTGAGCCGATCATCCACCTGCTCACCGAACCCATCCGCGTGGTCTCGGCGTCCCGCGGCGATGAGGACCTCGTCACCTTGATGTTCAGCACCGTGACGAGCGGGTTCGAGCTGCGCATCCGCATCTCGGTCGCGGTGGGTCTGATCCTGTCGGCGCCGGTCTGGTTGGCGCAGGTGTGGCTGTTCGTGATGCCCGGTCTCACGCGCAAGGAGACCCAGTACACGTGGGCATTCTTCGGGTCCGCGATCCCGCTGTTCTTCGCCGGAACGTACGTGGGCTGGCTGCTCATGCCGCACGTCGTGGAACTGATGGCGTCGTTCGTGCCCGAGGATGCCGGCTTGTTCTATGACTCGACGTACTACTACGACTTCATCCTGAAGCTGCTGCTGGTGATCGGGGTCTCGTTCGTGCTGCCGGTCTTCCTGGTGCTGCTCAACGTCGCCGGCGTGATGAGCGGCAAGGCGATCCTCAAGGGGTGGCGTGTCGCCGTGCTGGTCATCACTGTGTTCACCGCGATCGCCACTCCGGCCGCCGACGTCGTCTCGATGCTGATGCTCGCCGGCATCATGATCGTGCTGTATTTCGCCGCCGTCGGCGTGGCTCTGCTCTTCGACCGCCGCCGGGCCAAGCGCGAGCGCCAGCTCCTGGCCGACGGACCCCCCGCGTGAGCTTGCCCACTCCCGCAGAGCGGTACGCCGCCGCCGGCGAGAGTCGGCGCCACCCGGTCACCGCGGCGTTCGCGGCATCCCAGCGGTTCGAACTCGACCCCTTTCAGGTCGAGGCGTGCCGCGCACTCGAAGAGGGCCGCAGCGTGCTCGTGGCCGCCCCGACGGGCGCCGGCAAAACCATCGTCGGCGAGTTCGCCGTGCACCTCGCGATGCTCGAGGACGGCGAGAAGGCCTTCTACACGACGCCGATCAAGGCGCTCTCGAACCAGAAGTTCCGCGAGCTGCAGGACGTCTACGGCCACGAGAACGTGGGCCTGCTCACGGGCGACACGAACATCAACGGCAACGCGCGCATCGTGGTCATGACGACCGAGGTGCTCCGCAACATGCTCTACGCCGACTCTTCGGCGCTGCGGGGGCTTCGCTTCGTGGTGATGGACGAAGTGCACTATCTCGCCGACCGCTTCCGCGGGGCGGTGTGGGAGGAGATCATCATCCACTTGCCGCAGACCGTGCGGCTCGTGTCCCTCAGCGCCACCGTCTCGAACGCCGAGGAGTTCGGCGATTGGCTCGACACCGTGCGCGGCGACACCGCCGTGATCGTCTCGGAGATCCGTCCGGTGCCCCTCGAGCAGCATGTGCTCGTGCGCAGCGACCTGTTGCCCCTCTTCGACGATCGAGCGGGGGTGGCCACGGCGCAGGTCAATCAGGAGCTGATGCGCATCCGCTCGTTCAAGGGCCAGCACTTCGAGGAGAACCGGCGTGCGCAGAGCATGTCCAGCCGGCGCCAGCTCGACGAGACTGCCCGGCGCCCGAACCGCGGCGGCCGTCGCCCGGTGCGCCCGAGCAATGCCCAGCGCATTGAGCGCCTCGATCGTCCCGAGGTCGTCGAGCTGCTGCGCCGCGCGAACCTGCTGCCCGCCATCTTCTTCATCTTCAGCAGGGCCGGCTGCGAGGGGGCGGTGGAGCAGGTGCGGAGGTCGGGCGTGCGCCTGACGAGCCCGGAGGAGCGCGCCGAGATCCGGGCGCTCGTGGAGGAGCGGACCCGCAACCTGCATGACGAGGATCTGGCGGTGCTGGGCTTCTGGGAGTGGCGCGAGAACCTCGAGCGCGGTGTCGCCGCGCACCACGCGGGCATCCTGCCGGCGTTCAAGGAAGTTGTCGAGGAGCTCTTCCAGCGCAAGCTCGTCAAGGCCGTCTTCGCGACCGAGACCCTCGCGCTGGGCATCAACATGCCCGCGCGCACGGTCGTGCTGGAAAAGCTCGAGAAGTTCAACGGCGAGGCGCGCGTGGCGATCACGTCGGGGGAGTACACGCAGCTCACCGGCCGCGCCGGGCGCCGAGGGATCGACGTCGAGGGTCACGCCGTCGTGCAATGGACCGAGGGCGTCGACCCGCAGGCCGTCGCGGCGCTCGCATCCCGCCGCACCTACCCGCTGAATTCCAGCTTCCGCCCCACCTACAACATGGCGGTCAACCTCATCGACCAGTTCGGTCGCCCGCGTTCCCGAGAGATCCTCGAGTCCTCGTTCGCGCAGTTCCAGGCCGACCGCGCCGTCGTCGGCATCGCCCGCCAGGTGCGCGACGCCGAGGAGTCCCTCGCCGGCTACGAGAAGGCGATGACCTGCGATCGCGGCGACTACGCCCAGTACTCCGGCATCCGTCGCGAGCTGAGCGATCTCGAGAAGCAGAACCGCGCCGACCAGAACCAGTCGAAAGCCACCCGTGAGCGCAGGCAGCACCAGATCGCGTCGCTGCGCAAGCGCATGCAGCGGCATCCATGCCATGAATGCCCCGAACGGGAGCAGCACGCCCGCTGGGGGGAGCGCTACTGGAAGCTCAAGCGACAGGCCGACAAGCTGCGCCGGCAGATCGAGCAGCGCACCGGCACGGTGGCGCGGGTCTTCGACCGCGTCGTCGAGGTGCTCGCGGCGCTCGACTACGTCTCGGTCGATGCCCAGGGCGACACGAGCCTCACCCCCGCCGGGCGCACGATGCGGCGGATCTACGGCGAGCGCGATCTGCTCGTCTCGGAGTCGCTTCGTCTCGGGCTGTGGAAGAGCCTGGATGCGCCGTCCCTCGCCGCGCTGGCCTGCTGCCTCGTGTACGAGCCCCGGCGCGACGACGGCGGCACGGGGGAGCGGGGGTGGCCTCGCGGGCCGTTCCGCGCGGCCCTGAACGAGACGCTCGAACTGTGGGCGCGGCTCGACGACCTCGAACAGGACCACCACCTGCCGGGCTCGGAGCCCCCGTCGGCCGGGCTCGCACAGGCGATGAGCTCGTGGGCGCGCGGCCTTCCCCTCGACCGCGTGCTCGATGAGGCCGACATGGCCGCGGGCGACTTCGTGCGCTGGGCGAAGCAGACGATCGACCTGCTCGACCAGCTCTCGATCGTTGCGGATGACGCCGACTTCGCGCGCACGTCGCGGAGCGCGCTCGACTCCGTGCGGCGCGGAATCGTCGCCTACAGCAGTGTCTGACGAGGCGCTCAGCGCCGTGTCAGCCGGGCCCGCTTAGGGTGGTGCTCGTGCCCGAAACGCCCGCCCCCGCCGTGCGGCCGCTGCTCCCGCTGTGGGCGGCGCTGCTCGTCGCCGCGGCCGCCGGCCCGATTCTCGACATGGCCTACCCGTCGGTGGGGATCTGGCCGCTCGCGTTCGTCGGCGTCGGCCTCTCGCTCGTCACTCTCATCGGGCGGAGCGCGTGGGGTTCGCTGGCGGTGGGGCTCGTCTTCGGGGTCTGCTTCTACCTCGTGCACATCGCCTGGATCACGCGCTACCTCGGCATCGTCCCCTGGTTCGCCCTGGCCGGCCTCGAGACGGTGTTCATGGGGCTCGGCGCCATCCCCATCACCCTCGCGTATCGATGGATGCCGCGGGTGCTCCCGGCACGCTGGGCGCAGCTGACCATTCTCCCGCTGCTCGTCGGGGGCCTCTGGTCCACGCGCGAGCTCTTCATGGGGTCGTGGCCATACACGGGCTTCCCGTGGGCCCGCATCGGCATGAGCCAATCCGAGAGCCCGCTCGCTCACCTCGCGTCGTGGGCGGGCGTGACCGGCCTCACTTTCGTCATGGTGGTCTTCTGCGCCGCCGTGATCGAGTGGGTGCGGGCCCGCCGCTGGCGCGACCTCCGCACCGTTCTACCCGCCGCCGCGCTCGCCCTCCTGCTCGTCGTGACACCGGCGTGGCAGACGGCCCCGGCCGGCGCCCTGCGAGTCGGCAGCGTGCAGGGGAACGGCCCATCGGGGTACTTCGACGACCGCGAGCCCAACGCGGTCCTCCAGGCGCAGCTGAACGCCTCCGCGCCCCTGTTCGGCAAGGACATCGACGTGCTCCTGTGGCCGGAGGGCGGCATCGACTCCGACCCGCTGTCGAACGCGTCGACCGCGAAGGCCCTCGATGCGCTGGCCTCGAGGGTGGCTGCGCCGCTCATCGTCAACGCCGCCACGACCCGCGGCGACGACATCTTCAACACCTCGATGCTGTGGGTCGAAGGGCAGGGTGCGGTTCAGCTGCACGACAAGCGCAACCCGGTTCCGATGGGGGAGTACGTTCCCGATCGCTGGTTCTTCGAGGCGCTGGTGCCGGATCTCATCGGCCTCATTCAACGTGAGTACACCCCGGGCACCAATCCGCCGTTGCTCGACCTCGACGGCGTCGGCGTGGGGCTCGCGATCTGCTTCGATGTCATCTACGACTCGGTCATCTGGGAGGGCGCCCGCGACGGTGCCGAGGTCTACATGTTCCAGACCAACAACGCCGACTTCCGCGAGACCGACGAGAACCTCCAGCAGCTGGCGTTCGCACGGATGCGGGCGATCGAGACCGGCCGCTCCGTCGTGAACATCTCGACGGTGGGCACCAGCCAGGTGATCGCCCCCGACGGCACGACGATCGACGGACTCGCCGCGGGCGAGGCGGGACACATGCTGACCGACGTCGAACTGCGCACCGGACTCACCCCTGCGGTCGTGCTCGGACCCTGGGTGAACCTGCTGCTCGGGTGGGGCGCCCTGGCCGCGCTGATCGCCGTCGGCATCGTCGCCCGCGTGCGCCGACGCGAAGAGACGCCGACCGTAACGGGGCCGGCGTCTCTGAACGCTGCGGTCGGCTAAGCGCCGATCTTCTGGGCGGTGACGTCCTCACCGGCGCCACGACGGGCACGGATGAAGGCGAGACGCTCCTCGAGGAGCTCTTCGAGCTCGGGGCGCGAACGCCGTTCGAGGAGCATGTCCCAGTGGGTGCGCGGGATCTTGTCTTCGCTGTGGTCGACAACCGCCGTCTTGTCGCCGACGCGGAGCACGGCCTCGGCGCCGCACGTGCGGCATTCCCAGGCCTCGGGCGCTTCAGCGTCGGCCGCGAAGGTCAAGGTGGTGTCGCGCCCGCACGACGTGCAGGCGTAGGTGTATTGGGTGCGCTCCATGAACACGACGCCCTCTTCGCTCTGTAAGCTCTGGGCGCCGAGTCGGATGCCGCGCAGGCTGCGGTCTGCCATTGTGTGGTCCTCTCGTCGCTACCCAGGTATAACGTCCTAGCCTGAGCGCATCATCCGAACGGGGCCGCTTCGTCGCTCTTTCCCAGTGAATGCACAGCCGCTCGGTCGAAGGGGTCGAGAGTTCGGGTTAGGGTGCGACGCCGAGCGCCCGGAGCGCGAGGTCCGAGCGATCGGTGACGACGCCGTCGACCCCCATCGCGACGAGCTCGAGCATCCGATCGACGTCGTTGACCGTCCACACGTGCACCTCCACGCCGAACGCGTGGGCGACATCCAGCAGGCGGGGGCTCAGCAGGCGGAGGCGCCCGTGACGCTCGGGAATCTGGAGGGCATCGATTCCGCTCAGCGCCCGTGCGGCGAGCCGGCGGGATCGCAGCGAGACCGCGGCGACGACGTCGAGGATCGTGCGGGTGCCTGCCGATGTCGCGGGGCGGATGCCGGCTCCCGCCGCCGCAGCCGCGTCGAGGGCGGCGCGACGGCGGACGTCCGAGAAGCTCGTCACGAGCACGCGGGAGGCGTGCGGGGCTATCAGCCGGCCCACGGGCTCGGCCGCGTCGGCGGCCTTGACGTCGAGATTGAACCGTACGCCGGGGAATGCGTCGAGGGCCTGCACGAGGGTGATGAGGCCGCCCCTGCCCTCCATGAGGGTTTCGAGCTCGCGGGCGGTGACGTCCGCCACGAGACGGGCGTCTCCCGTGATCCGCTCGAGGCTCTCGTCGTGGAAGAGCACGATCGCTCCGTCGCTCGTGCGATGGCAGTCTGATTCCACGTACGCGGCACCCGCCGCGTGCGCGGCGGCGACGGCCGCGAACGAGTTCTCCGCGATGCCGTGGCGCCCGGCATCCGGTGTGACCAGCCCGCGATGGGCGAGCACTCGGGGATGCGGCCCGCCTGAGAGATAGGGGTGTGCGCTCACGGAGCGGGAGAAGCGGGCCCGCCGTCGATGTCGCGCTTCGACGAGAATCCGCCCGCGATGCCCTTGAGCGCCTCGGTGAGCTCGCTGGGGATGATCCAGAGCTTGCTCGAAGGGCTGTCCGCCACTTTCGGCAGGGTCTGCAGGTACTGATACGCGAGGAGCTTCTCGTCGGGGTCTCCCGCGTGAATCGCGCCGAACACCATCGCGATGGCCTCGGCCTCGCCCTGCGCGCGAAGGACCGCGGCCTGCTTGTCGCCCTCCGCCTTCAAGATCTCGGCCTGCCGCTGGCCCTCCGCAGTGAGGATGGCCGACTGCTTCGTGCCCTCCGCGGTGAGGATCAGTGCGCGTCGGTCGCGCTCCGCGCGCATCTGCTTCTCCATGGAGTCCTGGATGCTGTGCGGCGGATCGATCGCCTTCAGCTCGACGCGCCCGACCCGGATGCCCCACTTGCCCGTGGCTTCGTCGAGCACGACGCGGAGCTGGCCGTTGATGTTGTCGCGGCTGGTGAGGGCTTCTTCGAGGTTGAGCCCGCCGACCACGTTGCGCAGCGTGGTGGTCGTGAGCTGCTCGACGGCGCCCAGGTAGTTGGCGATCTCGTAGGTGGCAGCGCGCGCGTCGGTGACCTGGAAGTAGACGACGGTGTCGATCGAGACAACGAGGTTGTCCTCGGTGATCACGGGCTGCGGCGGGAAGGAGACGACCTGCTCGCGCATGTCGATGAGGGGCCGCAGCCGGTCGATGAATGGGACGAGGAGGTTCAGCCCTGGCATGAGGGTCTTGTGGTACCTGCCCAGCCGCTCGACGATGCCGGCGCTCGCCTGCGGGATGATCCGGATCGAGCGCACGATCACGACGAGCACGAAGATGAAGATCGCGATGGCCAGCAGCCATCCGATCACCGCGGGGATGGCGGCGGTCATGTCGTCAACGCTCGCAGCGATTCTCACGCGTCGTCCTCACTCTCGGTGGTGCTCTCGTCTGTGGGTGCCACGACGGCGGTGGCGCCGTCGATGGCGAGCACGGTCACGGCCGTGGCCGGGGGAATCTCGCCGTTCGCCCGCGTGCGAGCGGTCCAGACATCCCCGTTGCTCAATCGCACCTGGCCGCTGACGCGGGAGATGGTCGACACGACCTGCCCGTGCAGGCCGATCAGTGCCTCGACGTTGCTCTTGGCGGGATCCTCACCCCGCCGCAGCCGTCGCAGGAGGGGCGGGCGCAGGAAGAAGAGGAGAAGGGCGGCGGCCACGGCGGCGACGACAACTTGCAGCCAGATGGGCGCGCCCGCCAAATCGGAGAAGAACCCGGCCACGCTGCCGATGCCGAGCATCAGGAAGGTGAAGTCGAGGGTGAGCATCTCGATCACGAGGAAGATCGTGATGAGCACGAGCCACCCGATCCAGGCGTACTGCTCGAGTGTCTGGATGAGCTCCACGTCGTGCCTCCCTTTGCCCGTCAACCTATCACGCGGCCCGCCGCGGAATCCGTTTCCCAGCAGGCTTCGAGCCCGCCCGACGCCACGCGGCACGGCACCCGATTGGTAGGGTCGACGTGGCCCCCTCCCGCGTGTGGAGAGGGCCTCCGTGCCCCGAACCTCGAGGAGTCCCACCCGTGTCCGAGCCCCTTGCACCCGGATCGCTGAGCGGCAAGACCGCCCTCGTCACGGGGTCGTCCCGCGGCATCGGCGCCGACACCGTCCGCTATCTCGCGGAGGCCGGCGCCGACGTCGTCATCAACTACCGCAACAAGGCGCCGCGCGCCGAGAAGCTCGCCGCGCAGCTTCGCGAAGCGTCGGGTGTGCGTGCCCTCGTCGTGGGCGCCGACCTGACGGATGCCGCATCCGTCGCTCTCATGCTCTCGGAGGTGGCGCGCGAGTTCGGCAAGCTCGACATCCTGGTGCTGAACGCGTCGGGCGGAATGGAGTCGGGCATGGCCGACGACTACGCCCTCACGCTCAACCGCGATGCCCAGGTCAACGTCCTGCAGGCGGCGCTCCCGCTGCTCGGCCCGGGATCGCGCGTCGTGTTCGTGACCAGCCACCAGGCGCACTTCATCCGCACGACGCCCACCATGCCCGAATACCTCCCGGTCGCGCTGTCGAAGCGTGCGGGCGAGGACGCTCTTCGCGAGCTGATCCCCGATCTCGAAGAGCGCGGCATCGGCTTCGTCGTCGTCTCGGGCGACATGATCGAGGGCACGATCACGGCGACCCTTCTCGAGCGCGCCAACCCCGGCGCCATCTCCGAGCGACGTGAGTCGGCCGGCAAGCTCTACAACGTGTCGGAGTTCGCGGCCGAGGTCGCGAAGGCGGCGATCGACCCGGTTCCCGTCGACAACA
>NZ_DATMIO010000261.1:0-17862 GCF_035554235.1 Microbacterium sp.
GGCATCCAATACGGCTCGCACGCCGCCGAGTTCGGCACCACATGGGGCGAGGCGCTGCTCGAGCCGACCCGCCTCTACACCGCGCCGCTGCTCCGCCTGCTCTCCGACCCGGCGGTCGGCGACGGCGTGCACGCGCTCAGCCACGTCACGGGCGGGGGCATCGCCGCCAACCTGGCGCGCGTGCTGCCGCGGGACACGTGGGCCGAGATCGACCGCTCGACTTGGTCTCCCAGCCCCGTCTTCCGGGTGCTGTCGGATGTCGCGGGCACGACGCTCGAATCGAGCGAGGGCACCTGGAACCTGGGCATCGGGTTCCTCGTAGTGGTGGCCGCCGACCGCGCGGAGGCCGCGGCATCCGCCCTCGCGCAAGAGGGGATCGCCGCGTGGCAGGTGGGCACCGTGCGCACGGGCGCCCGCCCCGAGGGGGATTTCGAGCAGGGCGCCAAGGGGGTCGACGGCGGCGCCGTGCGCCTCGTGGGCACGTACCGAGACGGGAAATAGACACCACCCATGTGCGGCATCGTCGGAATGGTCGGACACGGCCCCGTCAACCAGGAGATCTACGACTCCCTCCTCCTCCTCCAGCATCGCGGGCAGGACTCGACCGGCATCGCGACGGCGGAGCGCAACGGGATCTTCCACCTCGCCAAGGCCCGCGGCATGGTGCGGGAGGCGTTCCGCACCCGCGACATGCGTGCGCTCCTCGGCAACATCGGCCTCGGGCACGTGCGCTACGCCACGCAGGGCAACGCCGGCAACGAAGAAGAGGCGCAGCCCTTCTATGTGAACGCCCCGTACGGCATCGTCCTCGTGCACAACGGCAACCTCACCAACACCCGTGAGCTCACCGACGAGCTCTTCCACAAGGATCGCCGGCACCTCAACACGAGCTCCGACACCGAGCTGCTCGTGAACGTCCTGGCGAACGAGCTGCAGGCCTCGATCTCCGGCCTCGACCTCGAGCCCGAGACGGTGTTCAAGGCGGTCACTCGAGTGCACGAGCGCGTCGAGGGCTCCTACGCCGCCATCGCGCTGATCTCCGGCTACGGGCTGCTGGCCTTTCGCGACCCGTTCGGCATCCGCCCCCTCATCCTCGGCACCCGCCCGAACGAGGCGGGAGGCTATGACTGGATGGTCGCGTCCGAGTCGCTCGTGCTCGAGAACGGCGACTACGAGGTCGTGCGCGATGTCATGCCGGGCGAGGCGGTCTTCATCACCGTCGACGGCAAGCTGCACACGCGGCAGTGCGCGGCCGCGCCGCAGCTCGCGCCGTGCTCGTTCGAGTACGTGTACCTCGCCCGGCCCGACTCGATCATGAACGGCATCTCGGTCTACGAGGCGCGGCTGCGCCTGGGCGAGCGCCTGGCCGACACGATCGCCAAGTACACGCCGGACGGCACGATCGACGTCGTCATGCCGATCCCCGATTCCTCGCGGCCGGCGGCGATGCAGGTCGCGCGCAAGCTCGGACTCGAGTACCGCGAGGGCTTCTACAAGAACCGCTACATCGGCCGCACATTCATCATGCCCGGGCAGGCGGTGCGCAAACAGAGCGTGCGTCAGAAGCTCAACGCGATGTCGAGCGAGTTCAAGGGCAAGAACGTGCTGCTGATCGACGACTCGATCGTGCGCGGCACGACCAGCCAGCAGATCATCCAGATGGCGCGGGATGCCGGGGCCAAATCGGTCACGTTCGCGTCGGCCGCCCCGCCGGTGCGCTATCCGCACGTGTACGGCATCAACATGCCCTCACGCGGGGAGCTCGTCGCCCACAACCGCACGATCCCCGAGATCGCCGAGGCGCTCGGCGCCGACTACCTGGTGTACCAGGAGGTCGATGACCTGCGCGACGCCATCCTCGAGGGCTCGGACGTGCAAGACCTCGACATGAGCTGCTTCGACGGCCGATACGTGACCGGCACCGTCTCGGAGGAGTACCTTGCCTGGGTCGAGGGCACGCAGGAGTCTTGACGAAAGTGGCCTCATGACCGCGCGTCCGCTCTGGCGTGGGCGCGCGCTCGCGCTCGCGGGCATCGTCCTCGTGGCGCTCAACCTGCGCACCGGGGTTGCATCGCTGTCGCCGCTCGTCGAGCACATCCAGCGGGATGTCGCGATCTCGCCGCTCGCGCTGGGCCTGCTCGGCAGTGCCCCGCCGGTCTGCTTCGCCGTGTTCGGTGTCATCACCCCCGCGCTCACCCGGCGCGTGGGGCTCGAGCGGCTGCTCGTTCTTGCCATGGCCGTGCTCTCGGTGGCGCTCTGCCTGCGCGGCGCGGCCTCCAGCGCGGTGCTGCTGCTCGCGGCCACGGTCGCGGTGTTCGCCGGGGTCGCGGTCGGCAACGTGGTTCTGCCGCCGCTGGTGAAGAAGTACTTCCCCGACAGGATCGGCCTCGTCACCACCCTGTACATCTCGGCGATGGCCGTCGGCACGTTCCTGCCCCCGCTCGTCGCGGTGCCGGTTGCCGACACGGTCGGCTGGCGCATCGCGCTCGCGCAGTGGGGGATGCTGGCCGCCGTCGCGCTCGTGCCGTGGGTGGCGCTGCTTGTTCGTGCCCGCATCGGCCGCGCCGACGAGGTCGCCGCCGTGTCGACGGGTGCGCCGCTTCGCAGGCTGTGGGCGTCGCCGATGGCGTGGGCGATCGTGGTGCTCTTCATGACATCGAGCATCACGGCGTACACGATGTTCGCCTGGGCGCCGGCGATGCTGGTCGAGGTGGCCGGCGTTCCGCCCCAGCAGGCCGGCGCACTGCTGTCGCTTTTCGCCATGGTCGGGCTGCCGCTCTCCCTCTTCGTGCCGCTGCTGACCGCGCGCCTGAAGATCGTGAAGACGATCGTCGGAATCGCCACCGGAGGACTGGCGGTGGGATACCTGGGCCTCATCGTCGCGCCGGCGGCCGCGCCCTGGCTCTGGGTGTTCCTCCTGGCACTGAGTCAGGCGACCTTCCCGCTGTCGCTCGTGCTGGTGAACCTGCGCACCCGCTCGCATGAGGCATCCGTCGCGCTCAGCGGTTTCGTGCAGAGCATCGGATACGCCGTCGCCGCCATGTACCCGATCGGGATCGGTGCGCTCGTGCAAGCGACGGGGGCCTGGACCGTGCCGCTGTGGGTGCTCCTGGCGACCGCCCCGCTCGCCGCGATCGCCGGCGTGATCGCCTCGCGCCAGCGGGCCGTCGAGGACGACATCCGTCGCTGACCACCCGAGGGCCGATCGCGGTCGCCGAATACCCGGCAGATACCGGGGTCCATCCGCCGTGGCGATCGCGGCATACTCCCAGGGACAACGCGATATATCGTGTTAGCGTGGCGCCATGACAACGCGCGACGCGAGTGCGGGCACGAGCACGGAGCCCGCGACCTCGGGCCTGGAGTGGACGATCCGGGGCGAGATCGCCGCAGCCGAACGCCCCGATCGCCCGATCCGCCGCGTCCTGCGCCGGGCGAGGGCGTGGATGTCGCGGCACCCCGCGCTCGAGAAGGCCTACCGCGTCGGTGTCGGTGTGCTGGGCGGCACCCTCACGGCCATCGGGCTGCTCCTTGTCCCGCTCCCCGGACCGGGGTGGCTCGTCGTCTTCCTCGGCCTGGCGGTCCTCGGCACCGAGTTCCACTGGGCGCGGCGCGTCGCCGCGTGGCTCAAGCGCACGCTCGACAGGTTCTGGGCGTGGTACAGGGCGCGTCGCGCGCGCCGGCAGGCCGAAGCCGCGTGGGAGCGGGCGGCCCAGGCTCACGCGCGGGCGGCTGGGTCCCAGAGCTGAGGCACCCCTGGGGTGCACACGGACGAACGGCGGCTCTGGGCCGTCGCAATTCGCCGCGCCGAGCTATTCGCCGTTTGGGCTATTCGCTGCTCAGGCCTTTTCGCCGCTCAGGCCTTTTCGCCTTCGTATTCGTCCGAATAGTCGTCGGCCCACTTGTCGACGTACAGATCTTCGCCCTCGGGGTGAAGCTCCTTCTCCAGCGCGGAGTAGTTGACACTCGGGCTGTAGGACTTGAGCTCACGCGCGATCTTGGTGTGCTTCGCCTTCTGACGGCCACGCCCCATGCGAGACCCCCCTCACGAGTTGAGCTGCGGGCATTCGGCGCGCCCGACGCATTGACGAAACCGGCTCGGGGCCGGAAAGAGTAGCATTCAGAATAGCACGCGGGACCTGCGGCAGAGCGCTCTGCCGCGCCGTGGGAGAGCCGCCCCGCGTGCCGTGAAAGGGGTCGGGCATGTCGAACATTTCCCCCGCATCGCCGTCGGGAGCGGGCGCCGACCCGTCGCCGACCGCGGCTCCCGAGGTCGAGGACGAGGCGCTCCGCGGGGCCGTCCTCGCCGGCATCGTGCCCGATCAGCCGAGCCGCGTGCTGAAGGAGGCCGCGCGCTACGCGCACCTGCACGGCACCTACCTCGTGGTCGTCCATGTGGATGTCACGCGCTTCGTCACGTACGAGGACCCCGATGGCTACGTGCATTCCGCACCGATCGACATGAACATCGATCCGGGGGCCGACAACTATAAGGCGGTCACCGCCCAGGCGGCGGCCCTGCTCGAGGGCGGCGACGTCAAGTGGACGGCACGCCAGCTCGTGGGCGATCCCGCGATGGCGATCAAGCACCTGGCCGATCGCCTCGATGCCCGGCTCATCGTGGTGGGAACGCGCCGGCGAGGGTTCGGCGAATCCGTCCGCGAGTTCTTCACCGGGTCGGTCGCCGCGCGGCTGGCTCACCGGCAGCGCCACAACATCCTCGTGGTGCCGCTGGGCGAGCCCGTGCCGGATGACCAGGAACTGATCTGGGACGACGCGGGGTAGCCCCCCGCGTCGCCCCCGACCGGTAGAGCGCCCGCTCAGCCGCGGAGGCCGCGGATGAGCGCGTGCGTGGCGGTGTCGAGCGCGTTCTCGAGCGTGTCGACGACGGATTTCTCGAGCGTTCCGCCCCGCGCGACGTGCGAGCGTAGGTCGCTGCGCACACGCGCGCGAAACTCGTTGATCACGGCATCCGCTCGATGCAGCTGCTCGCGGCTGAGGAGCCGCGGGTCATCGCTGGGCACCGAGGATCGCGCGGCCTTCGCTTCGGCGCGCTCCTGACTGCTCGCCGCGGCGAGGTCGGCGCGGAGGCTCTTCATCGCCTCACGCACGCTTCCGCGCACCTCGTCGGCGATCAGGCGCACCGAGTCGGCGAGGCCGGCCTCGATCCCTTCGAGATCGCCGGCTCGCGACGCCACCTCGGCGCGACCTGCCTCGGTGATCTCGTAGACGGTCTTACGGCCGTCGACGGTCTTGGTCACGAGACCCTCTTCCTCGAGCTTCGCGAGGCGCGGGTAGATCGTCCCCGCGCTGGCCGTGTACGTTCCGCCGGTGCGGTCGGAGAGGGCCTGCATGATGTCGTATCCGTGCCGTGGGCCCTCGTCGAGGAGGCTCAGCAGGTACAGGCGGAGGTCGCCGTGGGAGAAGACCGGGGTCATGACAGGGTCTCCTTGCCGAATCCGTCCGGAGAGCCGCTGCCGAAGCTGCCGCTCTCGCCTTCACCGAAAGCGTCGTCGCCGGCACCGCCGGGGGAGCTCGCGCCGCCGCGACGGAGGACCGTGAGATCGCCCGAGACCGCGTTGGTCCGCACGTCGACGAACGAGCCGCTCAGCTCGCCGACCGAGCCCTGGTAGTTGGTCATGCCCGAACTGGAGCGCACGACACCGTCGACCTGCACGCGGCCGCTGACGGTGCGCACGACGAAGTTCGCGGGGAGGCCCTCGTCGAGACGGATCGTGCCGTTGCCGCTGACGGAGTTCAGGCTGATGCCGCTGACCTGACCCGTCGAGTCGACGACCATGTTGCCCGAGACGGTGTCGACGGTCGCTTTGCGCACGGTCCCCGTCACGGCGACGTCACCCGACACGCTGTTGGCGCCCAGGGCTCCGACGAGCTCGCGCACCTGCACATCGCCCGAGACGGCGTTGACGGTGAGGTCGCCCCTGAGGCCGTCGACGATGATGTCGCCCGAGACCGTGTTGAGTCGAGCGTCCTGCTCGAGGCCGGAAACGAGCGCGCTCGCGCTCACGACGCCGAGGTTGAGGGCGACGCTGCGGGGGACCGCGACGCTGATCTCGGCCTTGGGCCCGCCGGTGCCGAAGTTGCGGAACACTTCGAGGAAGTTGTCCCAGCCGAGCTGGGGGTGATCGATCTCGACGACGTCGCCCGACACCTCGATGCGAAGGTCCTTTATCGTCACGCCGTGCACCTCGATGCGCGCGCCCGGCTCGTCGTGGCCGATGACATCGATCTGTCCGCCGACGAGACCGACCTTGAGTTTGCGGACGGAATCGATGTCGATCACGCGCGTCTCGCCCGGGTGGATGATCCACTTCTCGAGTGCCATGGGTTGCTCCTGGGTTGTAGAGGTCCCTGGTTCCTCCAGGGTCGCGATATATCGCGTCGCCGCAACGATAACACGATATATCGCGACTGTGGGAGTGCTCAGGAAACGCACGGTTGACATTGACGCGGCGTCAACATCTAGCGTGAAGGCATCGATCGCGCACACAGGATCTCACGCACACAGGATCTGACGCACACACAGAGAGGAGGCAGGCCGATGGAGTGGTCCATCCAGCAGATCGCGAAGCTCGCGGGCACCACGAGCCGCACGCTGCGGTATTACGGCGAGATCGGCCTGCTTCCGCCGTCGTCGATCGGGCACAACGGCTACCGCCACTACGACGACGCGTCCCTCGTTCGACTGCAGCGCATTCTCCTGCTGCGGGAACTCGGCCTCTCTCTGCCGCAGATCGCCGACGTGCTCGCTCGCGAGCACACCCAAGAAGACGCCCTGACGGGTCACCTCGCGTGGCTCCGCCAGGAGCAGGACCGGCTGGCGCGACAGATCGCGTCGGTCGAATCGACCATCCGAGCATTGAGAGGGGGTGAACGACTCATGGCAGAGAACATGTTCGACGGCTTCGACCACACGCAGTACAAGGACGAGGTGGAGGAGCGCTGGGGCAAGAAGGCCTACGCCGACAGCGACCGCTGGTGGCGCAGCATGAGCGCCGAAGAGAAGGCCGCATGGCAGCAGCGCTCGGCCGACCTGGGTCGCGACTGGATCGCGGCCGCGGAGAGCGGTGTCACCGCGGGAAGCACCGAGGCGCAGGCGCTGGCCGAGCGTCACGTGCAGTGGCTGACCGGCATCCCCGGCACTCCCGCGGCGGACCGCGGCGACGTCAAGGCGTACGTGATCGGTCTCGGCGAGATGTATGTGGCCGACCCGCGCTTCGGCGCCAACTACGGCGGTGAAGAGGGTGCGGCGTTCGTGCGCGACGCGCTGCGCGCGTACGCCGAGGCGAACCTGTAGGCCGGCAACCGCTGGGTGACAGCCGCTGGTGCCACGCGAGCCCTCGTGGAGAAAAAAGAGAACGACGGATGCCGCGGGCCCCCTGGGCCGTGGCATCCGTCGTTCAGCTTTCCCGAGTGGACGGCCCCGCGCCCGAGCGGGCCGTCCGGGAGCGCCTAGACCTTGTTGCGACCGCTGAGGGCGCGAACGAGGAACAGGACGACGGCGATCGCCGCGAGGATCAGTCCGACCCACAGAAGGAACTGCAGGGACTGCACGAAACCTCCGGTGATGAGCAGGATGACAGCAACGATGATGATGATGAGGGCGAGGATATTCATGGAGGGTATCTCCTTCTTCTTCTCGAATTCCCGCGAGGGTGATGCGGGTCGGTGCCGGTGGGCACACCCCCACGGTAGGCGGTCGAGGCCCGAGCCCTCGGGGGCTTGACGTGCCGTGATCCGCGGTGCTACGGGCCTTTCGCCTCCGGCGGCCGGGATTGTCAACCCCCTGACACGCACCCCGGTGTGCACCTAGCGTCGATTCACACCCGATCGCATCGAAGGAGACAGCGTGACCGACGACGCCCTCACAGACCCGACGACGAAGCATCCGCAAGGCGGCTTCCCCGCCCAGGCGCAGGATCAGCCGGGGCTCACCGATCAGACGCGCCCCACCCCCGACCACGGGGAGCAGAGTTACCGGGGATCGCTGCGTCTCAGCGGCCGCCGGGCGCTCATCACCGGCGGAGACTCCGGCATCGGCCGCGCCGTTGCCATCGCCTTCGCGCGCGAGGGCGCCGATGTCGTGATCAGCCACCTGCCCGAAGAGCAGGCCGACGCCGACGACACCATCAAATGGGTCACGGAGGCCGGCGTGAAGGGCGTGACGCTGCCGGGAGACCTGCGCGAGGAGTCGTACTGCTCCGAGATCGTCGACAAGACGGTGCGGGAACTCGGCGGGCTCGACATCCTGGTCTTGAACGCGGCCTACCAGCGCGACCGCGAGGGGCTCGAGAACCTCTCGACCGAAGAATTCGACAGGGTTTTCCGCACCAATCTGTATGCGCCCATCTTCACGGCGAGGGCGGCGATTCCGCACCTCGAGCCAGGCTCCTCGATCATCGTCACCTCGTCGATCCAGGGCTTCGATCCCTCGGATTCGCTCATCGACTACGCGATGACGAAAGCGGCGCAGGTGGCCTTCGTGAAGGCTCTCGCGCAGGAGCTCGGTCCCCGCGGCATCCGCGTGAACGCGGTCGCCCCTGGCCCGATCTGGACACCGCTCATCCCTGCCACCGGCTGGGACGAGGAGCGCCTGGCGACGTTCGGCGAGGACACCCCGCTCGGCCGCGCAGGACAGCCGGCGGAGCTGGCGGGGGCGTACGTGTACCTGGCGAGCGAAGCGGCCTCATATGTGTCGGGCGCGGTGCTGCCCGTCACGGGCGGCAAGGGACTCTGACGGGACCTCTACCGAAGGGTCCTCCGAGCGAAAGGAGAGGGCGACATGCCGCAACGACGGCGATCGGGCGCGCTGCAGGACCCGGAGCTCTACGAGAAGCTCCGCGACGACGGCGCGTCGAAGGAGAAGGCGGCGCGCATCTCGAACGCGGCGGCGCGTGATGGACGGTCCGCGGTGGGCAGGCGCGGCGGCACGTCGGGCGACTACGACGACTGGACCGTCGACGCGCTCCGCAAGCGCGCCAAGGAGCTCGGTATCCGCGGCTATTCGGGCAAGCGCAAGGCGGAGCTCATCTCGATGCTCCGCACCCACTGAGGTGGCGAAGCTCGCGAGGGTCACGCCCTTCGAGGACCCCGGGCTGCGGCGGGTGCGTGCGGGCGCGGGATTCCGGTACATAGACCGCAGGGGCAGGTCCGCCAAGAAGAGGGATGCCGCGCGCGCCCGTGCGCTCGTCATTCCTCCGGCCTGGGAGCAGGTCTGGATCTCGGAACGCCCCGACGGCCACATCCAGGCCGTCGGAACCGACCAGAAGGGCCGCAGGCAGTACCTGTATCACCCGGACTGGGCAGCGCGGCGCGACAAGGGAAAGTTCGCCCGGGTGCTGCTGCTCGCCGATGCCCTGCCCCGCGCGCGTGCCCGCGTGACCGCAGACCTCCGGGGCGACGGCCTCACGCGGGAGCGCGTCCTGGCGACGGCGTTCCGCCTGCTCGACCAGGCGGCGCCGCGCGTGGGGTCGCCGCGCTATCTCGAGGCCAACGGCAGCCGTGGCCTGACGACGCTCCGCCGGGGGGATGCCGCGATCGACGGGTCGGTCGTGACTCTGTCGTTCCCGGCGAAGAGCGGAAAGCGCGCGCTGCTGAGTGTCGACGACGACGACCTTGCGACGGCGATCGACGAACTCGCGGTCGGCAGACCGCGTGCGCCGCTGCTCTCGTACCGGCGCGGCCGCCGCCGCATCCCGGTGACCGCGGGCGAGGTCAACGACCATGTCCGCGCGCTGACGGGCGGGCTCTTCACGGCCAAGGACTTCCGCACGCTCCGCGGCACCGTGCTCGCCGCCGAGGCACTCGCCCGGATCGGCCCCGTCGATGGTGGCCGCGAGCGGGCCGAGGCGGAGCGGCTCGCCGTGCAGGCGACCGCGGAGGCGCTCGGCAACACGGTCGCCGTCGCCCGCCGCAGCTACATCCACCCCGGGGTGTTCGCGCGGTACGAGCGCGGCGAGACGATGGAGCTCGGCGGGTCTCCGGAGGCGGCCCTGCGTCGTCTGCTGTCCTAGCCCGCGGCGCTAGCGTGGGTTCATGACGCAGGTGACCCCGCTCCGCTGGCAGCACGTCGGGCTGGTCGCGGTGGGCGGTGCGTTCGGCACCGCCGCCCGGGAGGGTGCGATCCTGCTGTGGCCCGCCGGCGACGGGCTCCCCGTCGCCGTCTTCGGCGTGAACGTGCTGGGCGCCCTGCTGCTCGGGGCGCTCTATGCGCTGCTCGGCCGGCGCCGCGAGACGGAGCGTGCCCGCGCGGCCCGCGCGTTGCTCGGTGCGGGGGTGCTCGGCGGGTTCACGACCTACAGCGCGCTCGCCGGCGACACCGCACGCCTGTGGGAGCAGAACGCGGGGATCGCCTTCGGGTACGCCGCGGTAAGCGTGCTGGCGGGCGTCGCCGCGGCCGCGCTGGGGCTGCGGCTCGGCGCCGGGCGACGGGCGGATACCGCGTGAACCCGCTCCTGCTGGTCGGCGTCGCGGTCGCCGGCGGCGTCGGCGCGGCCCTGCGCTTCGTGCTCGACCGAGCGGTCATGACACGCACGCGGGGGGCGTATCCCTGGGGCATCACGATCGTCAACCTGACGGGCTCGTTCCTGATCGGCGTGCTCGCGGGCCTCGCCGACGCCGCGCTGATGTCTGCACCGTGGGTCGCGGTGCTCGGCGTCGGGCTCCTCGGCGGGTACACGACCTTCAGCACCGTCACCGTCGAGACGGCGATCGCTCTGGGTCGTCGCGACTACCGGGCGGCGGCGCTCAACGGCGGCGTGCAGCTCGTCGCAGCGGTCGCTCTGGCGGCCCTGGGGCTCGCGATCGGGCGGACCCCGTGACCCGGGCGGATCGCGGCAACCGCACAGCTTCGTGTATCCCGACCGTGGAATACTGAGAGGGTCGGATACAGCACCGTATCGTCGGTGCGCGCTCTGCCACCGACACCCCCTTCTTTCACCGAGAGAACACCGTGTCGAAACTCGCCGTACTGAGCCTCAAGAACCGAGCGCTCATCGCCCTCATCACGATCGTCGCGGCCGTCTTCGGCGGTCTTGCCCTCACGAATCTCAAGCAGGAGCTCATCCCCTCGATCGAGTTCCCACAGCTCGCGATCGTCTCCGCGTACCCGGGTGCCTCGCCCGAGGTCGTCAACAACGACGTCTCCACACCGATCGAATCCGCCATCCAGGGAGTTGCCGGCCTCGAGACGACGACCGCGACCAGCACGACGAACGCCTCGATCATCCAGGCGTCGTTCACGTACGGCACCGACCTGGCGACGGCGGAACAGAAGCTCAACCAGGCGATCAACCGCATCTCGGGCCAGCTCCCCGAGAGCGTCGAGCCGCAGGTGCTCTCCGCCTCGATCGACGACTTTCCCGTCATCCAATTGGCCGTCACCGGCTACGACGACCAGCTGACGATCCAGTCCGACCTCGAGCGCACGGTCATCCCCGAGCTCGAGGACGTCGACGGCGTCAACGCCGCCTCGATCGTCGGCGGCATCGGCCAGCGGGTCACGATCACGCCCGACCAGCCGGCGCTCGCCGCGTCCGGCTACACCTCGCAGGCGATCCGCGACGCGCTCGACCAGAACGGAATCCTGTTTCCGGGCGGCGAGATCACCGAGGACGGCAGCACGCTGACGGTGCAGACCGGCGAGAAGATCGAGTCGGTCGACGCCATCGCCGCCCTCCCGCTCGTGCCCTCGGGACCCGACCAGTTCCAGGCGGGGCTCGTGACCATCGCAGACGTCGCGACCGTCGTCGAGGAGTCCGACCCGGTCACCACGATCTCGCGCGTCGACGGAGAACCCGCCGTCACGATCGCGGTCACCAAGCTCCCCTCGGCTAACACGGTCGAGGTGTCCACCGGCGTGCTAGAGGCGCTGCCCGAGCTCGAGGACTCACTCGGCGGAGCCGCGTTCACGATCGTCTTCGATCAGGCGCCGTACATCCAGGAGTCGATCAACGCTCTCGCCCAGGAGGGCATGCTCGGCCTGCTGTTCGCCGTGCTCGTCATCCTGATCTTCCTCATGTCGGTGCGTGCCACGATCGTCACCGCCATCTCGATCCCCACGAGCGTGCTCATCACGTTCATCGGCATCCAGGCCTTCGGGTATTCGCTCAACATCCTGACGCTCGGTGCGCTCACGATCGCGATCGGACGCGTCGTCGACGACTCGATCGTCGTGATCGAGAACATCAAGCGGCATTACGTCGGCGATGCCGACAAAGCGCGATCGATCCTGCTGTCGGTGAAGGAGGTGGCGACCGCGGTCTCGGCCTCGACCGTCACCACCGTCGCCGTCTTCCTGCCGATCGCGTTCGTCGGCGACATGACGGGGGAGCTGTTCCGGCCCTTCGCCCTCACGGTGACCATCGCGATGGTCGCGTCGCTGTTCGTCTCGCTCACGATCGTCCCCGTGCTGGCGTACTGGTTCCTCCGGCCAGGCAAGCCGATCCTCGACGCCGAGGGGGCCGCGATCGACCCCGAGGATCCGGCGGCGCCGCCGTCGCGCCTGCAGAAGGCGTATCTGCCGATCCTCCGCTGGACGCTGAAGCACTCGGTGGTGACGATCCTGCTCGCCGGCCTCGTGCTGGTCGGCACGATCGCGCTCGCCCCGCTCATGAAGACCAACTTCCTCGGCGACTCAGGGCAGAACACCTTCACCATGACGCAGAACCTCGATCCGGGCGCCAGCCTCGAGGCCGAAGACGCCGCAGCGGCCGAGGTCGAGGCCGTGCTCCAGGGCATCGACGGCATCGACACCGTCCAGGTGTCGATCGGATCCAGCGGGTCCGCGCTCCGCGATGCCTTCACCGGGGGAGGCGGCGGCATCACGTACTCCATCACGACATCGGACGACGCCGATCAGGTCGCCCTGCGCGAAGAGGTGCAGGATGCGGTCGCCGACCTCGAGGACGGTGGCACGATCACGATCTCGGGTGGCGGCGGATTCGCGGGCTCCTCCGACATCGCGATCGATGTGTCGGCCCCCGACCGGGCCGGTCTCGAGACGGCGACGCAGGATGTCATGGACTCCCTGAAGGGCGGCGACGGTATCGGCCAGGTCTCGAGCAACCTGAGCGACGCGCTGCCCTACATCGCCGTCGTGGTCGACAGCGACGCCGCGGCCCGTCTCGGTCTCAGCGAGGTCGCGGTCGGGGGCCTCGTGTCGAGTTCGATGCAGCCCCAGTCGATCGGCACGGTCGAGATCGACTCGGCGTCGCTCACCGTCTACCTCGCGGCCGGCAACACCCCCGCCACGCTCGATGAGCTGCGTCAGCTGACGATTCCTTCGGCGACCGGTCCGATTCCGCTCGATCAGGTCGCGACGATCGACGAGACGGTGGGGCCGACGTCGGTCACGACGCAGCGCGGTCAGCGCGTCTCCACGGTCACCGTCACGCCGTCGACCGACAACCTCACGGCGGCGTCGGCGACGGTGACCGCATCGCTCGAGAGCGTCGAGCTGCCCACCGGCGCGCGCGCCGAGGTCGGCGGAGTGCTCAGCGACCAGCAGGACGCGTTCACGCAGCTCGGGCTCGCCCTGCTCGCCGCCATCCTGATCGTCTACATCGTCATGGTCGCGACATTCAAATCGCTCCGTCAGCCCCTGCTGCTGCTCATCTCGGTGCCGTTCGCGGCGACCGGCGCGATTCTGCTGCAGATCATCACGGGGGTGCCGCTCGGCGTTGCCTCGCTCATCGGTGTGCTTATGCTCATCGGCATCGTGGTCACGAACGCCATCGTGCTCGTCGACCTCGTCAACCAGTACCGCGTGAAGGGGCTGGCCGTGCACGACGCGGTCGAAGCGGGCTCGGCCCGACGACTTCGCCCGATCCTCATGACGGCGCTGGCGACGATCCTCGCCCTCACGCCGATGGCGATCGGCATCACGGGCCACGGCGGGTTCATCTCTCAGCCGCTCGCGATCGTCGTGATCGGCGGTCTGATCTCGTCTACAGTGCTGACGCTCGTGGTGCTTCCGACGCTGTACAACCTCGTGGAAGGCGCCCGCGAACGGCGTGCTGTTCGACGAGGCGGCGGCGATCAGGACGGGCAGCCGGCCCACGCCTCGAGTGGCCCCCTCGAGCCGGCGGTCGCGATGTCGGGTGCGTCGTCTGCGGGCGGCGGGCTTCCGTCGGCAGCGCCCGTGCAGCAGACGCGACGCGCCCGACGGCCTTCATCGGAGTGAACTGCAGGAGGCGAAGCGGCGTGCGGGCCGCGGCCGTCGTGTTCGCGGTCTCCTTCTTCGAGTCGCACTCGACACCCAGGTGACGCGTCATGACGACGAGCCAGGCGAACATGAGCGTGAAGACGATCAGCTCGAACGCCGCGAGGTTGATGAGGCCGGTGGCGAACAGAGTGCCGTACAGCACGAGCGATACGAGCACTCGCCGGGTGGCGCGCGCCACCCGGCGGTGCATGCCCTTGAGCAGCCAGCGGCTCGATATGAGCAGCCCGGCGAACGACAGGACGGCGCCCGAAGAGCCGCGCTCATGGACGAAGAGATTGACGTCGAGAGGAGAGAACCCGACGAGGGAGAGATGGATGCCGATCAGTGCGACGAGGATGGGGACGATCAGGGCCGCCCGCCGGTTCGTGAGCACGGAGGTGCCGACGTGTCGGACCATCTCGATGCGCAGCCGCACAGCGAAGACGACGAGCATGATGCTCGCCGCCACGATGGTCGCGTTGAAGGCGTACCCCGAGAACGCCCGGAAGGTCCCGAGGCGGCTGAAGTGCAGGTGCCACCACATCGGGTCGGGGGTGGTCAGAATGGCGACGAGGCAGCCGAGGACGAGCACCCCGGCGGCGGCGGCGACAGACTGGGTCGGCGTCGTGGCGCGGACGAACATCGCCAGCGGGCGGGCGCGTTGAAGAACGAAGGGCGACTCTACGGCGATCAGGGCCACAGTGGGGTCTTTCGTGAGGCGTTAGTGCAACGGTCTCGTCCCCGAAGGATTCCCCAGGCTGCGGCCGCCTACCCCCAGTTCGAGACCGCTAGCTCCGGACGTGTTCCCCAACAGCAGGCGCGCTCTGTGATGAATCTACCGGGGTTTTGTGTTAATAGGGAATCACGGGTTTTCGAATTGCCGGGTTACCGCGAGGAATCTGATGAAGACGGCGATCCAGCCGAAGATCAGCGCGAACACGACAATCTCGAAAGCGGTGAGCGAGAAATACCCGACGGCGAAGAGAATCACCGACGCGATCGTCGCTCCGAGGAACGCCCAGGAAGAGACGAAATACGTGCGCGGCACCCCGCTCAGCAGTCTCGGGCCGCCGATGAGCAGAGCCAGGAACATCACCGCCATCCCCGACGCCGAAAGGTTGTGCAGCACCAGGTGGACGTCGACGGGAAAGATCCCGACGCACGCGAGCATGATGCCCATGACGACGAAGAGCCCCGAGACGATTCGTGACGAGCGGGGGTTGGCAAGCCCGCCCGCGGCGATCAGCACGTCCATGTCGGTCGAGATGTAGACCGCGAAGGTGGTCACCAGAAGCCCCCCGGCGATGAGCGTGCCGTTGAAGACCCAGCTCGAGAGGTCGTCGAACGTGCCGAGCTGGCTGAAGTGGACCTCCCACCACTGGGGGTCCGGCGTGGTCACCATGGCCGTCAGGGTGCCGAGCACGATGAACGACATGAGCAGCGACGACATGCGCTGCGTCGTCATGCGCGAGACGGACAGGAAGACGAGGTATGCCGTCAGCCCGAGCGTCACGGCCATCAGCACGACGGCCCAGAAGGTCACGACCGGAAGGCCGATGAAGCCCAGGCTCAGAACGCGATAGCTCGCATACGTCGCCAGGAATGCCAGTGCCACGTGCGCGATCACGACCGAGATGGTGTTGACGGTGTACTTCCAGGCCGGCAGCGCCAAACGCCACTCCTGACCCGGGCGGAGCCGGGCGCCCCAGTATCCGGCCGCCGCGACGACCGCGGCGACCACGCCCGCGCCGAGCGACGCCATGATGCCGAACGACAGCTCGCCCATGAAGATCGTCGTCGCCAGCGAACTGAGCGAGAGGATGAGGCCGTACACGCCGCCGATCGCGCCGGTGATGAGGGCGATGTAGACCGCGGCCGACTCGACGCGGAGCGTCGGCGCGGGAAGGACGCCGTCGGTGCGGGTAGGGCCGACGGGGCTCGCGGGTTCTGCGCTCATGGCGTCAGTGTAGGGGTCGGCTGCGGCCCCGACTCACGCGCTCAGGGTGATTTCTGCAGCCACGGCCCGAGCGCTCGAGTGACCCACGGGAGCACCGCGTAGATCATCACCGGGGTGAGCAGAATCGAGGTGAGAAGCACACGCGCAGCGAGCGGCCATTCCATGAAGCCGGGCACGAAGCCCAGGAGCCACGACGCCACCAGGTTCGTCGGGAAGAACCCGAGCCAGATCGTGACCGCCTGCTTCCATCGCGGCGGTGCGACCGGGATCGGCCGCTGGATCGGGCCCGTGGCCGACGGCATGGCGCGGCGGGGAGTCTCCGCATGAACGCCTGCGCCGGCCGGTGCATGGGCCTCCGGCATCCGCGTATCGACGTTCGTCGCAAGCGGTGCGTCGAACCAGCCCTCGATGCCCGTGCGGCGCTCGCTTCGACCCTCGCTGGCGAAGCCCCTGCCGGATTCGAGCCACCACCTGCGCTCGCCCGAGTCCTCCCAGGACTCGAGGGTGGGGATGTCGCGGAAGCGGTAGAGCATGTACCAGAGGTCGCTGTTCTCGCCCGCGCGCACCCAGCCCGAGCCGAGGAAGCCCTCGAACGTCTGGGCGAGATCTGTGCCCGCCTGCATCCACGCCGTCGCCTGGGCGGCGCGCGTGGGGTCGATGCGTCGCTCGATCGCGACCGTGATCGGGTGTGCGTCGCTCTCTGCCATGAAGCCATCATCCAGGGTCGGGGGTGGATGCCGGCGGCCGGGCGTCCTCACAGGCTCGCGATGAGCGGCATCCGCTAGAGTGAAGGGTCGGCTCTGGACACCGCGCATGCTGCGCGGATGGGTTTGTGAGTCCAAGGGGCCGATGGTGGGAGCGAATCCGCTCCGGCGACCATCACGTTGAATGGCCCCCGGCCGACGATAGTCCGGGTTACTCCGTGCCGCATGTGCGGCGTCGGCGCAGCGATGCTGCGTGCGATCTGCGGAGTGCTGTTCTCTCATGAGACAACCCAGAAGGACATCACCATGCCCAAGAACAAGAAGCCCGCCGGCGGACGCCCGGCCAAGAATTTCGAGCCGCGCTATGGCGAGAAGAAGCCCTCGCGGTTCCTGAACTCGTCGAAGGATGACCGCGCCCGCGCAGCCGGGGCGCCCTCCGCCAGCAAGCCCGGCAGTCGCAGCGCGGGACACCGCGGCTACCGCGCCGCGACCGAGGAGCAGGGTGCATCCGCCGCCGGTGCGCCGAAGCAGCGCTGGACCTCCGCTCAGCGCGCCGGTCGCGACGAGTCGCGCTCGATCCGCACGCACGCGCAGGGCGACCGTCCGGCGCGTTCGTACGAGGAGCGTCCGCCGCGGTCGTACGATGAGCGCCCTCCGCGTTCCAGCGATGAGCGCCCGGCCCGTCGGGAGTACGGCAACGATCGTCCGGCACGGTCTTACGATGACCGCCTGAAGCGCGAGTACAACGCGGATCGTCCGCCCCGGTCTTACGAGGAGCGCCCGCCGCGGACCGGTAACGACCGTCCCGCCCGTTCGTACGAGGAGCGCCCGAAGCGCGAGTACAACTCCGACCGCCCTGCCCGGACGTACGATGCGCGTCCGCCGCGGACCGGTAACGACCGTCCCGCCCGTTCGTACGAGGAGCGCCCGAAGCGCGAGTACAACTCCGACCGCCCTGGTCGCACGAACGATGCCCA
>NZ_DATMIO010000262.1:0-16984 GCF_035554235.1 Microbacterium sp.
AGGATCTCTTCCATCGTCGCTATTTCCGCAGTCTGGGTGTCGATGATGGTCCGGGCGAGCTGGATGGCATCCAGATTCTGCCCGTTGTCGACCTCTTCCTGCGCCATGTCGATCGCGCCCTCGTGATGCTGGATCATCTGCTCGAGGAACAGTCGGGACGCGTCGGTTCCTGTTGCATCGTCGAGGGCGTCCATGTCGTCGTCGGTCATCATGCCGCCGCCGTGGTCCATGGTGTCCATGGTGCCGATGTCGGACGTGTCGGACCCCCAGTCTTCGAGCCAGCTCTGGAGCTGGTCGATCTCGGGCTGCTGGGCGGCTTTGATCTGTTCGGCGAGTTCGACGACACGCTCGTCGATGTCGTCTTTGCCGAGGATCATGTCGGACATTTCGACAGCCTGGGCGTGGTGCGGAATCATCATGCGGGCGAACAGGATGTCTGCGTCGTTGGCGTCAGCATCCCGGGCGGATGAGCTGGTGCTGTCGCCGTGGTTCATTCCGGGCATGTCGCTGCCCGATCCGCTGCCGGCTGCGCAGCCGCCGAGGGCGAGAAGCGCGGTGAGGGCGAGCGCGGCGGCCGCCGCGGGACGGATCTTCATGAGGGTCCTCCAAGGTGGTGGGTGAGAAGTGTGCTCGAGCACAGGGACGCATCAGTGGGATCAGCACGGGTCCGTCAGCCGCGGATGACCGCATCCGGGTTCAGGTTCAGCCGGCGCAGCAGCTGCGCGTTCAGCGCGACCACGATCGTGGACAGCGACATCAGGATCGCGCCGACGGACATCGGCAGCACGAATCCGATCGGGGCGAGCACGCCGGCGGCGAGTGGCACCGAGATCAGGTTGTAGCCGGCTGCCCACCACAGGTTCTGCTTCATCTTCCGGTAGCTGGCCCGAGACAGTTCGATGACCGACAGCACGGAGCGGGGGTCGTCGCTTGCGAGGATGACGCCGGCGGAGGCGATCGCGACGTCGGTGCCGGCGCCGATCGCGATTCCGACATCGGCCTGCGCGAGGGCGGGGGCATCGTTCACGCCGTCGCCGATCATCGCGACCTTGCGCCCTTCGGCCTGTAGCGCCTTCACCGTGGATGCCTTGTCTTCGGGGCGGACGCCCGCGAAGAAGCGATCGATGCCCAGCTCGTTCGCCACGGCTTGGGCGACCGCTTCCGCGTCGCCGGTGATCATCACCACCTGCACACCCCGGTCATGCAGGCCGGTGACGGCCTGGCGGGACTCGGGACGGATCTCGTCGGCCAGGCGCAGCGCCCCCGCGACCTTCCCGTCGACGAGCACGTGCAAGATGATCGCGCCCTCGCTCCGCCACTGCTCGGCGACCGGCAGCTCTGCGCCGTGCTCCTGCTCGAGCATGTGGGGCCCGCCGACGTGGATCGTGTGCCCGTCGGCGCGGGCGCGGACACCGACAGCCGGCGAGGATGCGAAGTCGGTTGAGGGTGCGACGGTGAGCTGCTTGGCTTTGGCGGCGGTCACGATGGCGCGCGCGAGGGGATGCTCGGAGTCGGCCTCCGCGGCGGCGGCCAGAGCAAGTAGTTCGTCCGCCGTGATGGCGGGGACGACGGGATGGATGCCGGTGACGGCGGGGGTGCCCTTGGTGAGGGTTCCGGTCTTGTCGAACAGCACCGTGTCCACGGTCCGCATGCTCTCCAGGGCGAGCCGATCCTTGACCAGCACGCCGGCATGGGCGGCGCGTTCGGTGGCGATCGACACCACGAGGGGGATCGCGAGACCCAGGGCGTGGGGGCAGGCGATGACGAGGACGGTGATGGTGCGGATGACCGCCTCATCCGGCATCCCGAATATCGTCCACACCACGGCGGTGATCGCCGCGGCGACAAGCGCGAACCAGAATAGCCACCCCGCTGCGCGATCGGCGAGTCGCTGTGCGCGTGAGGTGGAGTTCTGCGCTTCCGCGACCAGCCGCTGGATGCCGGCGAGGGCGGTGTCATCGCCGACTGCCGTGATCTGCACCCGGACACCCGAGTCGGTCGCGACGGTGCCGGCGACGACCGGGTCGCCATCGCTGCGCCGCACCGGGCGGGATTCTCCGGTGATCATCGACTCATCCATCGACGCGGAGCCCTGCACGATGCGTCCGTCCGCGGGCACGCGGCCACCGGGCCGGACCACGACCACATCGCCTACCTGCAGGTCGGCGGGAGCGACGGTCACCGTGGTGTCGCCCTGCACCTTTTCTGCCTCGTCCGGCAGCAGCGCGGCGAGGGAGTCCAGGGCGGAGGTGGTCTGCGCAAGGGAGCGCATCTCGATCCAGTGACCGAGGAGCATGATCACGATCAGCAGCGCCAGCTCCCACCAGAAGTCCAGCTCGTGGTGCAGGATCCCGAGCGTGGCGCCCCAGGAGGCGACGAACGCGACGGTGATCGCGAGGCCGATCAGCAGCATCATCCCGGGCTTGCGTGCGCGCAGCTCGCTGACCGCGCCGGTGAGGAACGGCGCCCCGCCCCAGACGTACATGACGGTGCCGAGAACCGGGGACACCCATGCCACCCAGGCCGCGTCCGGCAGCGGGTAGCCGAGAATCAGCGCGAACATCGAGGAGAACCCGACGACCGGCATGGCGAGGATCAGCATGATCCAGAACAGCCTCCGGAACTGGGCGACATGGTGGCCGTGTCCGGCATGCCCGGCGTGGCCGCCGTACCCGCTCATCGCCGCGTGGTCGTGCGCTCCGTGTGCCAACGAGGCGTCACCGTGTCCCGGGGGCGTGTGACCGGCGTGCGGGTCGGGGGTGGCGAGAGGTGTGTGCTGGTGGTCGTGCTGGCTCATTATGAGCTCCTTCACTGTTCACGCCCGCGGGAACGCGGATGCACGATCAGGCGGGACCGCTTGCCATGCCTCCAGGGAGGGGTGTGTGGGTCAGGAACGGACGAGGCGCGCGATTGCCTCGTTGGCTTCGCGGATCTTCTGCTCGGCCACCGGTCCGCCTTCGGCGCTGGCCTCCGCGACACAATGGCTGAGATGGTCAGCAAGCAAGGAGAGGGCGACGGTCTCGAGCGCCTTCGTCGCTGCCGACACCTGCGTGAGGATGTCGATGCAGTACTGGTCGTCCTCGACCATGCGCGCGATCCCGCGCACCTGGCCCTCGGCGCGCCCCAGCCGCTTGAGCAGATCGTCCTTGCTGCCCGTGTAACCGTTCATGCGGATACCATACCCCCCTAGGGTATCCAGATGTCAACTCAGCGCCGGGGCATTCCCGCTCCCCCGCATGGCCACTAAGCCAGCGCGATTGAACGATGGCCGGCTGCGCCTCGCCGCCGGCCACCGGCCTCAACCGAGCTCGCCCGCCCGTCGCAGCCAGAACCGGACGGTGGTCGTCGATACGCGCAGTTCATCGGCGATGCGTTGGATCGCGGCGTCACTGCTCATGCGGTGCACGAGATCGAGGTAGCGCGTGACGATCCGCTGCTCGAGGGTCAGCCTGCCGAAGTCGAGGTATACCGGAGTGGCCTGGTCGCCGTTGGCGATGACCGAGAACACCTTCCGTTCGCCGTCGAGCTCGACGGCGACGGATGTTCTGGTGGGCCGGAGCCACGCGTATGCGAAGTTCCCGTCGACAACAGTGCTGAAGTATCCCGGCGCACCCCCGACTTCCAGCAGCTCGATCGTGAGGCCCGGTTCGTTGACCGGCACGCCGTTCCGTCGGACGATCAGGTGCACCGGCACGAGCTGCCGGTAGTTGTCGATCGGCCGCGGGGTCGCCGAGGCGACCCCGTCCGGCAGAAGCAGCGACCCGCCGAGAACACTGGTCCGGGAGCTTCGGATCGACGTCGCCGAGACGTGGGCCCAGTTTCCGATGCCAACGGTGCCGGTCCCGCTCGGATCGCCGATTCCCACACCGGGTCCCGTGGAGCGGCCCACGACGGAACCGGCGTTGAAGTGGACAGAGCCGACGCCGCGCTCGCCGCCACCGATGCCGGCTCCTCGCTCGCTCACGCCCTCGACATCGATTCGGTCGCTCCTGAGGGGACGGTCGTACGTCCAGGTCGTCACGACGCCGTTTCCCTCGCTGCCGCCGCCGATGCCCGCGCCAGACCACGACTCGCCTCGGACGACGGCATTGCTGATGTCGACGGAGGAATCGCCGGCCCGGCCGCCGCCGATGCCCGCGCCGCTGTCGGCGGCGGGATGGAACGCACGATCCGGCGCACGGCCATCCACCCGCCCCCCGAAGATCTGGATCAGCGCGCCCGCGTCGGAGCCGCCGATCCCGGCTCCGGTCGCGCTGCTGCCGTGAATGGAACCGCCGCGAATCCCGATGTACCCGGCATCACCGGTCCCGGGTTCGGCGCCGATGCCGGCTCCGGCGCCTCCGAACGCCGCCAGCGTCCCGCTCTGGTCGTCAGTGGCACCGGTCACGCCGACGATCTCCAACCTCGAGGAGGAGGGAACGAGCAATCCGGCACCGCCCGACGGATCGAGCGTGCCGACGTACACTGCGTGATCCGCCAGGTCGAGTACGACGGACTTCCCCGCTCCGACTGCGACCGGCGGGCACAGCGCGCTGATCGTGCCGATGTCGGCACCGAGCACGACACTGCCGCCCGCCTGCAGGGCGGTGGAGAGTTCGCCGCACGTGGTCACGGCTGCATCGGCGGCGGATGCGCCCGGCACGACCACCACCACCAGCGGCAGCGCGAGCGCGAGGCCCGCCAAGCCCGCCAGAACAGAACGGGATTCAGTTCGGATCATGTCGCCATCTCCCCCTGTCGGCCTTGCGCCGCATAGTACCGGAGTGATCTGCCCGCGCAGAAGCACATTCGCTTCATGTGCAGCCCGCCCCGAGAGACCGTCGGCGAGCACCTCCCGCTTTCAGGAATTGAAAGCAGCGCTCACCAGGTCGACACGTACTCCGAGATCTGCAGCTGAGCGGCCTGTTCGATCAGCGGCATCCCCCGCCCGACAGCCTGCTCGATGCGCCGTATCGCTGCCTCGTTGCGGAGTTCATAGCCGTCGAAGTCGGCCGTGCTGGCGTAGACCCCCAGCGGAAGCGTGATCGCCTGGAAGAAGCCGAAGAGCGGACGGAGCTGGTGCTCGATGATCAGCGCATGGCGCTCACCGCCGCCGGTCGCCGCCAGCAGCACCGGCTGACCGACGAGCGCGTACTGGTCGACGAAGTCGAACAGGTGCTTGAAGAGGCCGGTGAACGATGCTCGGTAGACCGGGCTCGCGACCACGAGAAGGTCGGCACCCTCGATCGCACGCAGCGCCTCGGTCGCATCCGGTGCGAGGTCGTCGCGGCGCAAGGCACCGGCGAGCGCGGGTCCGATCTCGGCGAGTTCGATCAGCTGCGACTCGATGCGCGCCTGGCGGCCGACCTCGTCGATGATCGCCGAGACCAGAGCGGTGGTCTTGCTCGGCGTGTGCAGCGAACCCGACACCCCGACGATCTTCAGCGGTGGGCGCAAGGAGGGCGGCGTGAGCGCGGATTCACGGTTGGCTGCGATCGTGGTCATGAAGCGACGGTACGTCGATCGAACGATACGCGTCCGGCCGGGTCGACACCGGGCGTCACACGGGCGTCACGGCGCGTAATGGTCGCGGCCGGGCGGTTTCGCACGCGGATAGCGTGGCAGTCCGGCGCGGTGCTCCGCCGCCCGTGCCGTGAAGGGACACCACTGATGAGCGACTTCTTCGATCGCGAAGGCGACCGCGCATACACGCGCGTGTACAAGAGCGAGACGCCCGACATCCTCAAGGCCTGGGCCGAGTTCGACGGCGCGGTCTTCGCTCCCGAGGGGCGGGCGATTCCGCTGAAGTTCAGGGAGCTCATCGCCCTGGCCGTGGGGATCACGACGCAATGCGTGTACTGCATCGACGGCCACACGCAGAAGGCGGTGCGCGCCGGCGCGACCGACGCCGAGTTGGCCGAGGCGGCGTGGGTCGCCACCGCCATCCGTGCAGGGGGTGGCTTCGCCCACGGCCGCCTCGCGTTCAAGTTCGCCGAGGATGCCGCGGTGCCGGCGCACCAGCACTGAGCTGCACCCGCACTGAGGCGCACCCGCACCGAGCTGCACCCGCACTGGGTGCACCCGCCTGAGGCTCGCCGGCTCCTCGCTCGCGCAGCTCCCCCCGCGCGTCAGATGCTGCTGCCGGGATTGAGAATCCCCCGGGGGTCGAACAGCTCCTTGAGCCGGCGCTGCAGCGCGTGCACATCGGGTCCGAGTTCGCGCTGGGCCCACCCCCGCTTGAGCCGGCCGACGCCGTGTTCGGCGGTGATGGTGCCGCCGAGCTCGAGTGCGAGCGCGAAGATCCGGTCGGCCGCCCGGAGCGCCGCGGCGGGCACCGGAGCATCCGCCGGGGCGTGTTCGGTCACGATGATCGGATGCAGGTTGCCGTCGCCGGCGTGGCCGAACACGAAGATGCGCACGCCCTCCTCCCGGGCGATGGCGGCGATCCGATCGATCGCTTCCGCCATCCGCCGCCGCGGCACGGCGATGTCTTCGATCAGGGTGCGGCCGAGGGCCTCAAGGGCGGGCAGCGCACGCCGACGCGCGAACAGCAGCGATTCGGATGCCGCGGCATCCGTCGCCGTCTGCACGTGCGAGGCGAGAGACGCGATCGCCGTCGTCAGAACGTCGAGCTCTTCTTCCGCACCGAACCCATCGGTCTGAATGATCAGCAGCGCTTCTCCGCGCTCGCGCAGGGTTGTGCGCTCGAGGTCGTCGATCGCCGCCAGAGTGGGCCCGTCGAGGATCTCGAGCACAGCGGGCCGGGCTCCGGAGCGGGTGATCGCCGTCACGGCGCGCGCGGCGGTGCCGATGTCGGCGAAGTAGGCGGTCGCCGTCGCGGTGCGGGTGGGGCGGGGAATGAGCCGAAGGGTCGCCCCGACGATGATGCCGAGCGTTCCCTCCGAGCCGGTGAAGAGCCCGACGAGGTCGTATCCCGTGACGCCCTTGATGGTGTCGCGTCCGACGCGAACGAGCGTGCCGTCGGCGAGCACGACGTCGAGCGCGAGCACATGGTCGCGGGTCACGCCGTACTTGGCGCCCCGCAGTCCGCCCGCGTTCGTCGCGATGTTGCCGCCGATCGTCGAGATGCCGACACTGCCGGGGTCGGGCGCGTACATCAGGCCATGAGCGGATGCCGCGGCATCCAGGTCTGCGGTGATGACGCCGGGTTCGACACGCGCGAGCTGCTCGTCGACGTCGACTTCGACGATGCGGTCGAGCCGCGACAGATCGAGCACGATCGCACCCGCCACCCCGACCGCCCCGGCCGCCAGCCCGGTCCCGGCTCCCCGTGCGACGACGGGCGTGCCGGTGCGGTGCGCCCAAGCGAGAAGGGTCTGGATGTCGGCGACCTCACGCGGGCGGACAACGCCCCCCGGATCGCTGCCCGCCCAGCCGGACCTGTCGGTCGAGGCCGCCCGCAGCACCTCGGCGTCGGTGAGCACGCCGGCGAGCGGTGCGTGCACGCTCATGCGCGCAGGTGCTCGCGGGTGAGCGAGCCGGAGGCGAACTCCGGCGGCAGCGGCACCTCGCCGGGGCGTCCTCCGCGCGCCGCCAGCGCGCCGAGTTCTCGGGCGACGGCGGCATTGAGGGGGGCGGCGACACCGTGCTGCCGCGCGATCAGCGCGATCTCGCCGCTGAGGAAGTCCACCTCGCTCGAGGCCCCGCGCGCGAAGCTCTGCCAGGTGGAGAGGTGTCCGGGCTCGTGCCCGGGAACGTCGGCGACCTCAAGGCGAGGTGCATCCCAGGGCGGCGGCGCGACGGCGAGTCGTGCCGCCGCGAAGACCCGGCGTGCCTCCTCGGTCAGCGCCGCTTCGGCGTGCTCCTGCTCTTCGAGGGCGGCCTCGAAGACGTCGACGACGTTGCGGAGATTGGCGATGAGCTTCCGCCGTTTGGCGGCCGCGATGTCGGGCTCGATCAGCGCCGCGAACCCCGCCAGCGCGAACGCGCCGCGGTGGCGTTCTTCCTCGCTCGGCTGCGACGAGGGGTATCCGCCGATCCACGCCACACCGACGACAGGCTTCGCCGGCGAGACGACGACGCCCGGTTCGAGGTGAGACGCGGGGATCCCGATCGACACGCCGATGACGCGATCGAAGCGTCGCAGCGCCGCGTCTTCGCTGGCCAGCCCGTTCTGGAGCGTGAGGATGGGGAGGTCGGCCACGACCCCCGACCGGTCGGCGAGCGGCACCCACGCGATCTGCGCGATCGCCGATTCGGCATCCTGCGACTTCACCGCCAGCACGATGGTGTCGGACGGGAGGGGTTTGGCTTCGGCGATCGACGCGACGACGTCGACCGCGATGACGTCATCACCCTCGGGGCGGCGTATGCGAACGCCCCTGCTCCGGATCGCGTCGTAGGACGCTCCGCGGGCGACCAGGGTCACGGGGAGCTTGGCGGTGGTCCACTGCGCGGCGAGCAATGCCCCGAGGGCGCCTGCGCCGATGACGATGTAGCGGCTCATGCGGCTGCCTTCCTGAGGGTGCGTCCCGGAACGGCGTCCAGAAGCGCCCGCGTGTATTCGTGGGTGGGCTCGTTCAGCACTCGCGACGCGGGTCCGCGTTCGAGCAGCCGGCCGTGTCGAACGACGGCCACTTCGTGCGCGACCTGCGCGACGACGCCGAGGTCGTGGGAGACGAGCACGTAGCCCACCCCGAGATCGCTCTGCAATCGGGCCAGCAGCCGCAGGATCTGGTCTTGTATCGAGACGTCGAGGGCCGAGACGGGCTCGTCGAGGTAGAGCAGTTCGGGCGCGATCGCGAGCGCTCGCGCGATCGCCGCCCGCTGCCGTTGCCCGCCCGAGAGCTCCGATGGGCGTCGGCGGGCGGCATCCGTCGGCAGCGCGACGAGGTCGATCAGCTCCGCCACCCGGGCGTGACGGGTCTGACGTGTTCCGATGCCGAGCGAGACGAGCGGTTCGGCGATGCTGCGACCGATCGAGAACCGTGGATCGAGCGAGGCGAACGGATTCTGCTGCACGAGCTGGAACCGGCGGCGCAGCGGTCTCGCCGCCCGCCAGCCGAGCGAGGAGATGTCGGTGCCGTCGAAGAGCACCCGTCCGCGGGTCGGCGCCTCCAGACCCAGGGCGATGCGCAGCAGGGTGGTCTTGCCGGAGCCGGACTCCCCCACGATCGCCAGCGTGCGGCCGGCCCGCGCCTCGAGTGTCACATCGTCGACGGCGCGGAGCACCGTGGATGCCGCCCCCCGGGGCGGCGCGAACTCCTTGACGACGCCCTCCCAGCGCACGAGCACCGGAGAGTCGGCATCCGGCGGGCGGCCCGGCGCAACGGCATCCGGTGCGGCGGATGTCGACCCCGGCGCGACGGACGTCAGCCCGGGCGCGGCGGCCACCAGTCGCTTCGTGTAGGCGTGCACGGGGCTTGCCAGCACCTCGATCGCCGACCCCTGTTCGACGATCAGGCCGTCTTGCAGCACCACCACCCGGTCGGCGCGGTCGGCCGCGACGCCGAGATCGTGCGTGATGATCACCAGGGCGATGCCTCGCTCTCGGACCAGCGAGTCGAGGTGGTCGAGGATGCGTCGCTGGACGGTGACATCCAGCGCGCTGGTCGGCTCGTCGGCGACGATCACGTCGGGGTGCCCGGCGAGCGCGATCGCGATCAGCACGCGCTGGCGCAGCCCGCCGGAGAGTTCATGCGGATACTGCTGCGCGCGGGCGACGGGGTCGTCGATGCCGGCCTGTGTGAGTGCCTCGATGACGGCGACGTCGACGGCCGCCTTCGGCACGCCCCGAAGGCGCACCGCCTCGCCGACCTGGTGGCCGATGCGCTGCGTCGGATTGAGCGAGACGGCGGGATCCTGCGGCACGAGGCCCACCACGCGCCCGCGGATGCGGCGAGCGACGCGCTCAGGCGCACCGGCGAGTTCGACCCCCGCCACCCTCGCCGAGCCCGCCCGCACGTGGCCGGTGTGCGGCAGGAGGCCCAGCAGTGCCAGGGCCGCGGTGCTCTTGCCCGATCCGGACTCCCCCACGATCGCGACGCGTTCCCCGCGCGCCACGTGCAGGTCGATGCCGCGCAGCGCGTGGGTCACGCGGCCGTCGCGCCGGTAGTCGACCGCCAGGCCGCGGATGTCGATGACGAAACCCGTCTGAGGCGTGTTCGCACTCATCGCTGCACCTCCTCGAGGCTCTTCGCCAGATGGTTCAGGCTCAGCACGACCAGGGCGACGAACAGCCCCGGAAGCAGCGAGACCCACGGTGCCGTGATGAGAAAGCTGCGCCCGTTCGAGATGAGCGTGCCCCACTCCGCGGCCGGTGGCGCCGCGCCGAAGCCGAGGAAGCTGAGAGCGGCGACCGCCAGGATCGCGGCGCCGAAGTCGAGCACCGCCAGCACCGCCACCGGCCCCCACGAATTGGGCAGCACGTGCGTGAACAGGATGCGTCCCCACGACGCTCCGCCCGAGCGCGCCGCCTCGATGTAGGGCAGGGTCTTCACCCGCAGCACTTCGGCGCGCGTGGTGCGCGCGAAGCCGGGGACGATGCCGATGCCCACCGCCACGGCCACGGGGATGGTGCCGAAGCCCAGAGCGGTCACGATCGCGAGGGCGAGCAGGAGCCCGGGGATGGCGAGGAAGACGTCGACGACACGCATCGTCACCGAGTCGACCGTACCGCCGACGAAGCCCGCGATCACGCCGAGCGCCAGCCCGGCGACCAGTGCGATGCCGATGGCCAGTGCCGTCGCCGCGATCGTCAGGGTCGAGCCGTGCACGACGCGCGAGTAGAGGTCGCGGCCGAGTTCGTCGGTGCCGAACCAGTGCGCGAGGCCCGGCGGCTGGAGGCGCGCGGCGGGCGCCGTCGCCGTCGGGTCGTACGTCGCGAACAGCGAGGGGGCGAGGGCGCTCAGGATGGCGAAGCCGACGATCGCGGCGGCGACGATCACGCCCGGGCGGCGGAGCAGCCCGACGACGGGTCCGCGATGCCGACGCGGGTGGGATGCCGCCGGCAGGGGCGTCGGGGTCGCGCTCGCGGTCTCGGGCGGTGCGAGAACGACGCGGGGCTTTTCGAGCACATCGGTCATGCGCGGCTCACTCTCGGAGTTCGGGCGATGCGGGGATCGAGGAGGGGGTAGAGCAGGTCGACGAGCAGGTTGACGACCACGAAGGCCGCGGCCGCGAGCACGACGATCGCCTGCACGACGGGGATGTCTTGTGCCAGCACCGATTCCTGCGCGAGCCGGCCGACGCCGTTGCGCGAGAACACCGTCTCGACGACGATCGACCCGGTCACGGTCGCGCCGACGAGGAGGCCGAGGATCGTGAGCGTCGGCAGTGCGGCGTTGCGGAAGGCGTGCCGGGCGTGCACCGCCCAGCGGCTGAGGCCCTTCGCCCGTGCCGTCGCGATGTATCCCTCGTCCAGCGTGGCGTCGAGGCTGCGGCCGAGCACCTGAGCGAGCACCGCCCCACTCGGGATGGCCATCGTGATCGCCGGCAGCACGAGGCTCTGCCAGCCCTCGTTTCCCATTGCCGGGAACCACCCCAGGGTGAACGCGAACACCTGGATCAGCAGCAGGCCTATCCAGAAGCTCGGCACGCTGACGCCGACCGCGGGAAGCCGGCGCAGCAGATCGGCGAGCCGGCCCCGGGGCAGCCAGGTGGCGAGAAACGCGGTGGCGACGCCGAAGACGAGGGCGAGGGCGATCGCGATCGCACTCAGCGCGAGGGTGCCGGGCAGGCGCTGCGCGAGCAGCTCGGTGACCGGGATGCCCTTGGCGAACGACACCCCGAAGTCGCCGCGCAGCGCCGCCCCGAGCATGCCGAGGTACTGCTCCCAGAGGGGGCGGTCGAGCCCGAGTCGGGCTGCGGCCACCTCCCGCTCCTGCGGCGTGAGCGAGTCGACCTCGATGTTGTTGGCCGACAGCATCAGGGCGACGGGGTCACCCGGCAGCAGGTAGAGGATCGCGAAGGTCACCGTGTAGGCGGCCCACAGCACCAGCACGGCCTGGCCGAGCCTCTGGAGCACGTACCTCGTCATGGGGCTACTCCGCGCTCTTCCAGATGTCGTAGTACGACAGGAACGACTCGCTCGTGAACCGGAACCCATGCACCGCCGCGGCCGTCGCCGCGAGCTGCACGCGCTCGAAGATCGGGAACGAGACGCCGTCGGCGATCAGCAGCTCCTGCAGCTCGGAGTAGATCTCGCCCCGGGCCGCGGCATCCGCTTCTTTCAGTCCTGCGTCGAACAGCGCCTGCACCTTCGTTGCCGTCTCGGCGGTCTGCGCGTTCTTCGCGAACGCCTTCGACCCGGCGTAGCGCTCGTCGAGGATCCACGCCAGCACACCGGGGTCAGCGCGCGTGTAGTAGGTCGCGAGCAGGTCGTACTGCCCATTGGCCGTGATCGCGGGGCGGTCGGCCGCCTGGTAGACGCTGAGCTTCAGCTCGATGCCGACCTGCTTCAGCTGATCCTGCAGCAGCACGTCACCGGGCGTCTCGGCCGTGATCGGCGCTACCAGAGTGAGGGTCTGGCCATCGCGGGTGCGGTAGGTCGCGCCGTCCTCGAGAACCCAACCGGCCTCGTCGAGGATCTCGCCGGCCTTCTCGGGGTCGTAGGCGAGCCCGTCGGCCTGGCTGGCGAAGAACGGCGTGGTGGTGTCGAATGGTCCCTCCACGACGGGATAGTCCGGCCCGTAGATCGTTGCGGCATACGTCTCACGGTCGATCGAGAGCTGCAGCGCATCACGCACGGCCTTCTCCGAGAGCGGATGCCCCGCGCTCACATTCGGGTAGTACGCCGATGAGGGCCCCGGCAGCGAGCGGCTCTCGATGGCCGCGCCGCTGCTTTCGAGCAGCGCACGATCTTCGGGAGTGAAGGGGTTGCGGGGCCATGCGATATCGCTCGCGCCGCTGGCGAGGTTGCCCACCCGCACGCTGTCCTCCGCGACGTAGTTGATGTGCACGGCGTCGAGGTAGGCGTCGCCCTGGTGTGCGTTGAGCGCGCTGGCCCACGAGTAGCCCTCGCGCTTGGAGAGATCGATGCCCTCGGCCGGCGTGTAGTCGTCGAGCACGAACGGGCCAGACCCCACGACGTTGCCCAGGCACCGCTCCTCGGGCGTCGCCGCGTACGACGACGCGGCCAGGATGGCCAGGTTGGTCGTGGAGGTGCCCTGCAAGAACGCCGCGTTCGGCGTCGAGAAGTCCACCTCGACGGTGTCGGCGTCGACGGCCCGGCTCGACGCGTAGCCCGCGATGTACACCCCGCCATAGGCGCCGGGCACGGCGGCGAGCGTGGCCTTCGCGCTCTCGAGCGCGGTCACGACCGAGTCGGCCGTGAACGCGGTGCCGTCGCTGAAGGTGACGTCGTCGCGCAGGTTGAACGTGTATGTCAGCCCGTCGGGGCTGATCTCCCAGTCCGTCGCGAGCCACGGCACGATCTCGCCGGTCTCGGGGTTCTGGTCGGTCAGCGAGTCGGCGACGTTGCGGATCACCTGGCGGTGCTCGATCCAGTACGTCTGGAACGGGTCGACGCAGGCGAACGCGGCGTTGTCGGGCCAGAACTCGACGGTCAGCTCTCCGCCCGCGACGGGGTCGCCCTCGGGCGCCTTCGTGGCGGCGCCCCCGGCGTCGCCGGCGCATCCCGCCATCAGAACGACGGATGCCGCGGCCAGCGCGGCGACCGCGGGAATTCGGAATCGGTGGGTCGTGCTCATGGCGGGTGGTGCCTCTCTTATGTGGTGCGGGGGTCTGGTCGTTGAGCGAGCGAAGCGAGACGAAACGTCGAGCGGGGGGTCAGGGAAGCAGGATCGAGCGGCCCGCGGCGAGCAGCGCGGCGTCGTCCTGCGGGGGGTGCGGGCGTGCGCAGAGCACGTCCCGCAGGTGGCGCTCGAACGGGAGGCTGCGGGTGAGGCCGGGATTGCCGATCGCGGCGACGATCCCCTGCACGGCGGCGATCGCCCCGCGCGAGGTCAGCAGCTTGACGAGGCCGAGGGACGCGGCCGGGCCCACGCGCTCCGAGGCTCCAGCCAACGCGCCAGCGTTGCCTGGAGTGGGCGTGGGGACCACTCGTCCGCCGTCGATCTGGGCGGCGACCGCGCCGAGCACCAGGTCGGCCTGCGTGATCTGGGCGTGGGCTTCGCCGGCGACCGTCTGGATGCGTTCGAGGGTCGCGATCGGGCGCCCGAGCGAGGTGGGGGTGCGTGCGCCGGCGAACTCGACGAAGGCCGCGAGCGCCGCCTTTGCGACTCCGAGGTACAGCGCCGGCACGGCGAGCGCGATCGCCCCGGGAATGGCGCCGTTGTTGGGCACGGTCCCGACCGGGGCGCCGCTGAAGTTCTCGAACGGCACGCGCACGTCGTCGTAGATCACGTCATGGGTCGAGCTCGCGCGCATTCCGAGGTGGTCCCAGGTGCGTTCGATGCGGATGCCGGGATCATCGCCCGGCACGATCACGTGCCCGACGCGCTGGTCGGCTTCGTCGGTGACGACCCACACCGCGTGATAGGCGAGGCCCTCCGACCCGGTGGCGAAGCCCTTGCGGCCCGAGACCGACCAGCCGTCCGCGGTGCGTCGCGCGGTCGTGGCCGGCAGCCCGCCCCGCGCCGGGGCACCGAGCTCGGGCTCGGCGCGCACGGCGTTCAGCAGTGTCGGCCGCTCCGCGGATTCGCGAAGCACCTTCTCGTAGAGCCCGGCGGGCCAGGTCGGTGACGCGGCCTGGAAGGCGTGCTGCGCCACGGTCATCGCCGAGATGAGCGCGACGGACGGATCGCCCTCCCCCAGCGCTGCGAAGACGTCGACGGTCTCGCGGGCCGAGAGCCCCCGGCCGCCGTGGTGCTCCGCCACCGAGGCGGTGAGCAGGCCGGCCTCGTGCACGGCGTGGATGCCCGGCCACGGGAACGACGCGTCCGCGTCGTGGGTCGGTGCGTGCGCCGCCAGCGTCGCCGTCACGGCCTTCAGGGAGTCCGCATCGAGGCGCGCCTCCCGAAGGGCCGCGGCGGCCACGGCGCTCACGAACGGACGCCCTCGATGATCGGCGGCTGCGGCACGATCGCTCCGCGCGCGCCGGTCGCGGCGCGGTGGGCGAGCTCCTCACGCACGAGCGGCAGGAGGTTCCGGCCGTAGTCGATCGCGTCGTTGAGGTTGTCGTAGCCGCGGATCGAGACGAGCTCCGCGCCGAGGTCGACGTAGTCGAGGATCGCCGCGGCGACGGTCTCGTAGCTGCCCACGAGGGCGGTCGAGGCTCCCTGCGCGTTGGTGACCGCGGCCGGTTTGGTCCACAGCGCCCGGTCATGCAGTTCGCCGCGGGCCGCGGCATCCAGCAGTCTTTGCGAACCGACGTTCTGCGGGGCGCCGGTCTGTCCGCGGTAGGGAACGAGCCCGGCGTTGGCGTAGTTCTCGGCGAGGGTCGCGATCTGGGCGTGTGCCTTCTCCCAGGCCAATTCGTCGGTGGCCGCGACGATCGGCCGGAAGGTCACCCAGATGCGGGGCGTGTCGGAGCGTCCGGCGAGCGCGGCGTTCTCGGCGATGCGGGTGATCTGGTCGCGGGTGTCGGCGAGGGGCTCGCCCCAGAGACCGAAGATGTCGCCGAGGGCCCCGCCGACGCGGTAGGCGGCATCCGATGATCCGCCGACCGAGATGGGGATGTCGCCGTGCGGCCGGAAGCCGGGACCGAAGTCTTCGAACCGGTAGTAGGTGCCCTCGTGGCTGAAGGGCTTCTGCTCCGTCCACGAGCGGCGCACGATCTCGATCCACTCCGCCGAGCGGTCGTAGCGCGCATCCTTGTCGAGAAAGTCGCCCTGTCGCGCCTGCTCGGCGTCGCTGCCGCCCGAAATGATGTGCACCACGGCGCGTCCGTTCGAGAACTGGTCGAGGGTGGCGAGCTGTTGCGCGGCGACCGTGGGAAAGACCGTGTTCGGGCGCACGGCGACGATCGGCTTGATCGTCTTGGTCACCGCCGCGACCGCCGTCGCGACGACGAACGAGTCGGCGCCGGCGCTGCCGTACGGCACGAGCGTGTAGTCGAATCCGGCGTCCTCCAGCGAGCGGGCGTAGTGGCGCAGGTAGTCGGGGTCGAGCCCGCGCCCCGGCAGCGGGTTGAGTTCGTCGCCCGGACGGATGTTGACGGCGCTGATGAATTCGACGGTCATGACTGCTCCTTCTGCGCGGACGCGAGAGCGCCCTCGGGGTGGGGTCCGGTGGCGACCGGACGGTCGGGGTGGTTCGACCACTGGCTCCATGACCCGGGATAGAGGGCCGGGCTGTAGCCCGCGAGGGTCAGCGCGACGAACGCGTGCGAGGCGGTGACCCCCGAGCCGCAATAGACCCCGACCGGCTCGCCATCGGTGGCGCCGAGGGCCGCGAACTCGCGGCGCAGGGTGTCGGGCTCGAGGAATCTGCCCTCGGCATCGACGTTCGCCCCGGTGAAGCGGTTGACGGCGCCCGGCACGTGCCCCGCGCGGGGGTCGATCGGCTCGACCTCGCCGCGGTAGCGGTCGGCTGCGCGCACGTCGATCAGCACACCGTCGGTCGCCAGGTCGGCGGCCTCGTCGATGCGCAGCTGCGGCAGCCGGCCGCTCGAGAGCGTCACCGTGCCGGGGGCGGGAACGATGTCGCCCGTCTCCAGTTCGCCGCCGGCGTTCGTCCACGCGCGCAGCGAGCCGTCGAGGATGCGCACGTCGGCGACGCCGGCGTCGGTGAGCAGCCACCACGCGCGTGCCGCCGACAGCGACTTGAGGTCGTCGTAGACCACGACGGTCTCGCCATCGTTCAGTCCCCAGCGCCGGGCGGCGCTCTGCAGCCGCGCCGTGGAGGGAAGGGGATGCCGGCCGTCCGTCGGTGCGCCGTGCTCGGCCAGCTCATGATCGAGGTCGACGTATACGGCGCCGGGGATGTGCCCGTCGAGGTATTCCGGGCGCCCGTCCGGACGGTCCAGACGCCAACGCACGTCGAGAAGACGCACGCCGGGATCGCGGACGATGAGGGCGGCGAGTTCGTCGGCGGAGATGAGGATGCGGGACACGGTTCTCTTTCAGAGTCGGCGGACGTCGAT
>NZ_DATMIO010000263.1:0-2834 GCF_035554235.1 Microbacterium sp.
AGCGCCGCGAACGCCCGCATGTCGCGGGCGTCCAGCGTGCGTCGGTACTCCTGGAGCAGGTTGCGTATCTCCTCTCGGTCCTCGAGCACGCGCACTCGCGCGCGCAGCTCGTCGATCTCAGCCACCTGAGCCCTACTTCGCGGTCGCCGGTCCCGGCTCGTTGAAGTACTCGTCCAGGCACTTGTCGTCGCACCACGCCGTCTTGGGGCCCGGGAGCTCCAGGTCGGACGTGAGCGGAAGGCCCGGCTGCGCGTAGGCCTTCAGGTTGGTGTTGTCGAGCGTCACTGCCGGCATCGACAGGACGTTGTACTTGGGACCCTTGTTGGCCAGGATCCGCAGCGCCGTGTTGAAGTACACGTAGCCGCCCTGGAGACCGTTGATGCAGCCACCGACGGTCTTGTAGGTGTCGATCTTCTTCAGCCACCACGACAGGTCACCGGCGGCGCACTGCTCCATGCCGACGGGCGGGACCTCGATGCCGCGCGATTCGAACGCCTGGACGATGCCGGCGAACATGCCGCCGTCCTGCAGGACGCCGTCGATCTTCTGCGGGTGCGAGGCCAGGTACTGCGACACCACCTGCTTCGTCGTGCCGTTGTCCCAGTTGCCGTAGAGCACCGAGGCGACCTTGATGTCCGGGCAGTTCTTCAGGTCCACGACCTTCTGGTTGTAGAGGACCTTGTCGTTCTGGTTGCCCGCGATGCCGCGGACGATCAGGATGTTGCCCTTCCCGATGATGCCCAGCGTGCCGGCGTCGGCTTCGACCTGGTTCTGGGTCCACGTCGACGTCTGGTACTTCGAGCCCGGGGCGGGCGGGACGTCGGCGAGGATGATCGGCACGCCCTGCTCGCCGGCCTGCTCCATCGCAGGCGACTCGGCGACCGAGTCGGCGGGGTTGACGATGATGGCGTCAACGCCCTGGCGGATCATCTGCTTGATCGCCGAGATCTGGCTCTCCGGCGTCGACTGCTGGAGGCTCGGCGGGATGTTGGTCACCAGAGAGCCCTCGACCAGGCCCTCCGCCTTCGCGGCGGCGAACTCCTCCTTGAGGCTCTTCAGCACGTTGTTCTGGTACTGGTTCGACACGCCGACCGTGATGTAGCCGATCTTCCACGGCGGCTTGGCGGTGATCTTCTTCGTGGCCCAGGTGCTCTCGATGAGGTTGTCGGGATAGCTCGAGTAGATGTCCTGGAGCTCCTGCGGCATCGTGCTGTAGACGCCGTCCTTGTTCTTCGGCCCGACGGGAACGGTGTCACCGCAGCTCGTGCCGACCTTGACGGCGCCGGCGCCGGTGGGCTTGACGTTGATCTCCTTGGTGGACTGCGTCTGCGTCCCCGCGGGGGCCGCGCTCCCGCCGCCGCCCCCGTCGTCGCTGTCGCTACCGCACGCGGCAGCTGTCAGCGCCGCCACGGTCAGGAGGCTCGCCAGCGCCGCACGGCTCAAAGGCCGCTGACGCCACTTCGCTCTCTTGATCACTCCTCCTCCTCCATTGATGGTTGCTCTCCACGGGACCGCTCAGACGCGGTCGCGAAGCCTCCGCTCGCGGCCGTAGATGGCGACGGCGACGAGGATGATCACTCCGTAGACGATGTCCTCCACGGCCTTGCTGGCGCCGTGCCCGATGAGGACCGTGATGAGCACGGTGAGGAACACCGCGCCGATGGCGGTGCGGGTGTAATCGCCGGGCCCGCCGAAGATGGTTCCGCCGACGATCACCGCGACGACGCTCTGGAACAGGTAGGCGTCGCCGCCGCTGTCGACCACGACGCCGGCGAAGCCGCCGATGAGCACGCCGACCAGCGCCGAGGTCACGGCGCTGAACGCGAACGCTGCCACCCATACGCGGCGGGTGTTGATCAGGGCGTAATCCGCCGCACGCGGGTTCGAGCCGGTGGCGAAGAGGTTGCGGCCCAGGCGCGTGCGATGCAGGAAGATCGCGAACAGGACCACGACGAGGATCCAGATCGACACGGCGGGCGGGATCCCGATCCCGAACGTCTTGGTCACCGGCATGGCGAGCTTCTGGAGCCAGTCCGGCGGATAGCCGTTGGCCTGCTCGCCGATCTGCACCTTGACGAGGCCGATGACGATCGACCCCATCGCCAGCGTCACGACGAGTGGGTTGATCCTGAAGCGGTGGCAGACGTAGCCGGCGAAGCCACCGAGGATCGCGGCGGCCACGAGCGCCGCCGCCAGGGCCGCACCGAAGTCCATGTGGTACTTCGCGGCGAGCGCGGTGACCGTCAGGCCGCCGGCGACGATGAAGCCGGAGACCCCGAGGTCGAAGCCGCCCATCAGGATCAGCAGCGTCTGGCCGCAGGACGCAAGCCCGATCAGGGCGGCCAGGACGAGGATCGAGCGGATGCTCACCCACTCGCCGAGGCCGGGCAGGGTGATCACACCGTAGGCGAACACGGCGCCGAGAGCCGCGAGCTGGATCAGCGGGATCCGCTCCTGGAGGCGTGCCAGCGTGCGCCACGCCTGCGCGATCGGCCCTCCGGCTCGGGCCGGCGGGGCGGCGACCGCCGCCTCACCGCCGCCGACGGGGCCGACCTTCATCGTGGACAGCTCCAGGCCCGACCCCCTGCGCCGGCTGCGGTGCCAGAGCGGCATCCGCCTGGCCCGCAGGCCACCGATGCCGGCCTCGGGCACCAGCGCGCCCTGGATCACCACGGCGATGATCAGGATCGCGCCGTAGACGATCTGCAGCCAGGCAGGGTTGACCTCGTAGCTCGACAGCAGGTTCTGGAGCAGGTAGATCGTGAAAGCGCCGAAGCAGACACCGATGAGGCCGCCGCGACCGCCGGCCAGCGACGTGCCGCCGAGGACGACCG
>NZ_DATMIO010000264.1:0-2421 GCF_035554235.1 Microbacterium sp.
GATGGGGGCCCAGCCGATGTCGGACGCCATCGCCTCGGCGCGGAAGGTCTCCAGGGCGCCGACCGTCGCGATCGCCTGGCTCACCTCCGACAGGCTCGCGAGCTCGCCGAGCAGGCTGCTCGTCTGAGCCTGCGCTGCCGCCACGCGGCGTTCCTCTGTCCACCGCAGATAGAACGTGCCCCCGCACACGAGAGCCACGATGACCACGGCGCCGATCACCGCACCGAACCAGCGCTTCACAAGTACAGAGCGTTCCCGGCGCTCGACTTCGAGGCGCGGCATCAGGTTGACGCGGGGAATGCCGGCGAGCGCCGGCGCGGATGCGCGTGCCATCAGCGGTCCTGACCCAACGCGAGACCGATGGTGCTGACGAGGTTGAGGCCCAGATCGCCCAGCGGCGGGTGCTTGCTCGAGACGAGGTCCGTGGGCAGCACGACGCGCACATCGACGCCGAGCGCATCCATCAGCGCCGGCATCACTCCCGAGACGGCCGTACCTGCGCCGGTCAGGAACACGGTGGTGACGGGCGCGGCGCCGGGGCGGTTGCCGTAGAAGTCCAGCGTGCTGCGCAGGCGCGCCACCAGATCGACCACCAGGGCGTCGGGGGCGCTGGCGCTCCGGAGGGCCGCCCGACCGCGCACCGGCTGGGGAGGAACGGTCTCGAGCACGCGCTCCTCGATCTGCTCCGCCTCACCCTCCCCCTCGCGCGCCCGGGTGGCAGCCGTCGACACATCGATCGGAATGATGCGCACGAACCGGGGCGCCCCGTCCACGGTCACGACGACGTAGCTCGTGTGATCGCCGATGCTCACCATCGCGACCGTCTCGCCGGGAGAGGCGAGGGCGCGCACCGCGCGGGCGAGCCCGAAGGGCACGAGATCCACGGTGTCCGCCACGATCTTCGCCTTCGACAGCGTCGCGATCAGCTGCTCGACGGTCTCCGACACGGCCGCCACCAGCAGCCCGCTGACCTCGAGCGGTCCGCGGTCGATCTCGTAGAAGTCGAGCACGGCCTGGTCGACGGGCACGGGAAGGATGTCCTGCACCTGGAAGGGCAGTGCCTGGCGCAACTGTTCCGGCTTGAGCGCACGCGTGGTGTACTCACGCACCAGGATGCGCCGGTTGCCGAGGCCCAGCACGACCCGCTTGCCCTTGATGCCCGTGCGACTCCAGAGCTGCCGGAGCGCCAGGGCGACGGCATCCGCATCCAACACCTCCGAGTCCTTCGCCGCACCGGGAGGCAGCGGCACCTCGCCGTATGCGACCAGTGCGGGTGCACGGCCGATGGTCACTTCCGCGGCGCGAACGCTCTCTTCGGTGATCTCGAGCCCGACGACAGTCCTGGCCATGGTCACGCCCCCCATCCACGCTGCGCCCGCGTTGCGGCATCCGAACGATTCATCACGCCAGCCCCACGAGCCCGAGGTACCACGAGGCGATCGGTTCGCCGGCGGCGATTCCCACCCACGCGCCGCCGATCATCCACGGCCCGAAGGGAATGGCCGACCTGCGGCCGGCCCTCCGGGCGACGACGAGGATGAGACCGAAGACTCCGCCGAGCACGAACGCGGCGAAGGCCCCCACGATGAGGGCACCCCAGCCGACGTAACCGAGGTACAGACCAAGCACACCCGCGAGCGTCACGTCGCCGCCGCCCATGCCGGCCGGGCGGATCAGCCGCAGCACGAAGTAGAACGCATAGAGCGCGATCCCGCCGACCACCGACCGGATGAAGGCGGCGTTGTCGCCCTCCAGCAGGCAGGCGAGCGTCAGCAAGACCCCGGCGACCACGTACGACGGGAGCACGATCGCGTTCGGCAGACGGTGGGTGTCGAGGTCGATCAGCATCAGCGCGATGCTGATCGCGGCGAGGTACAGGAAGGCGATCAAAACGACGACGAGGGTCGCTCCCGAGAACGGGGCGTTGGGCGCCAGCCACGACCCGGTCTGCGACGCCGAGGCGAGCAGGAGCCACGTCACGGCCACGAAGGCGACTCCGGTCGCCGCCTCGACGAGCGGATAGCGGGCCGAGATCGGTGAGCCGCACGACGCGCAGCGTCCCTTGAGCGCGAGCCACGAGACGACGGGCACGTTCTGCCATGGTCGAACGGGCTCGTCGCACGACGGGCACCGGCTCGCGCGGGTCAGCGGGATGCCGGCGGGCACGCGGTAGACGACGACGTTGAGGAACGATCCGATCACGAGGCCGAACAGGCCGGCGAAGACGAGCGCGAACACGAGCGCCGCCGGCGCAAGGGCGGTCATGGCACGTCTCGCTGCGAGATGAACGCGCCGAGGGTGGGCGTGCCCGACGGAACGCCGGTCACCGGCCCGCCGGCGGGCATGCGCGGCAGCACGATGCCATCGCCGTAGAACGCGATGCCCCCGCCGTAGTGGAACTTGCCGCCATAGAACGATCCG
>NZ_DATMIO010000265.1:0-5608 GCF_035554235.1 Microbacterium sp.
TCGCCAGTGCAGCGTTCGAGGCCCACCGCGGCGGGCCCAGCGCGTCCGAGCTCGCGAGCGCCGATTTCCAGACGATCGAGGCGTCGATGACCGAGGGGCACCCGGGGTTCGTCGCGAACAACGGCCGGATCGGGTTCGGGGTCACCGAGCACGCCGCATACGCGCCGGAGGCGGCATCCGCGTTCCGCCTCGTCTGGGTTGCCGCGCGGCGGGAGCTCTCCCACTTGGCGCTCGGCGAAGGCCTCGACGAGGGCGCCTTCGTGCGGGGCGAACTCGGAACCGAGCAGCTCGCACGCTGGCGCGGGCGTCTGGAAGACCTGGGTCTCGACCGCGCCGAGTATCACTTGCTGCCGGTGCACCCGTGGCAGTGGGAGCACCGCATCGCCATCACCTTCGCGACCGACATCGCCCGCCGCGACCTCGTGTTCCTCGGTGAGGGCGCCGACGAGTATCTCGCCCAGCAGTCGGTGCGCACGATGTTCAACCGCTCGCGGCCGGAGCGCCACTACGTCAAGACCGCCCTCGCCGTGCAGAACATGGGATTCCTGCGCGGCCTCTCCCCCGCATACATGCGCGCGACGCCCGCGATCAACGACTGGGTGCGGCACCTCGTCGACGGCGACGCGACGCTGCGAGGCGCCGGGTTCCGCGTTCTTCGCGAGCGGGCATCGATCGGCTACACGGGCGATGCCTACCACCGCACCGCGGCGCCGTCCGCGCACCGCAAGATGCTCGCGGCACTCTGGCGCGAGAGCCCGGTTCCCCTGATCGCACCCGGCCAGCGGCTCGCCACGATGGCGGCCCTGCTGCACCGCGACGCCGCCGGCGCCTCGGTCGCCACCGCGCTCGTGCGGGCGTCGGGTCTCTCCGCGGAGGAATGGGTGCGCGCGTACCTGCGCTGCTACCTGCGCCCGGTGGTGCACTGCCTTCTGGCGCACGATCTCGCATTCATGCCGCACGGCGAAAATCTGATCATCGTCCTCGAGGGACACGCGCCTGTGGGGGTGTTCATGAAGGACATCGGCGAGGAGATCGCCCTCCTCAGCGAGCGCCCGGTGCCCGAGGCTGTGCGCCGCGTCGTCTCGCCGGTCGATGATCGCGAAAAGGCACTCGCGATCTTCACCGACGTCTTCGATGGCGTGCTCCGGCACCTCGCCGGCATCCTGCATGTCGACGCCACGCTCCCCGAGCAGCGGTTCTGGGCCCTCGTCGCGGAATGCATCGACGAGCACGCCCTCGACCACCCGGGGCTGACGTCTGGGGTCGACCTGCGCGCGGCATCCTTCGATCATTCGTGCCTCAACCGCCTGCAGCTGCGCAACACCCTGCAGATGGTCGACCTCGCGAACCAGTCCCAATCGCTGATCTACGCTGGGCGGATGGCGAATCCCGTCGCCGCGGTGGCGCGAGCCGGCGCCTGACGTGGCCGAACTCTTCCGCGACGACCTCGGAGTGCCGCATGTTCGCGCGTCCGACATCCTCTCCTTGGCACGGGCGCAGGGCGATGTCACCGCGCGAGACCGCGGCTGGCAGATCGAGGTCGATCGGCTGCGTGCCGAGGGGCGGCTCTCGTCGCTGATCGGCGAGGCCGGCCTCGCCTGGGACGTCTTCGCCCGCCGCGCCCGCCTCGATGACACCGCGAGCCGGGCGTTCACGGGGCTCGACCCGGAAGCGAGCGCATTCGTGCGCGCGTACACCGACGGCGTGCGCCGCGGCATGCGAGAGGTGGGATGCCGCGCCGCGGAGTTCCGGCAGCTCGACGAGCACTTCGGCGACCGCGTGCCGCTCGACGACTGGCCCGATCGGGCGCCGCTGGGCGTGCTGCACGTCGCCCATGCCCTCTTCTCGTCGTTCCCGGCGATGCTGTGGCGGGAGCGCGTTCGGCTGGCCCTCGGCGAGGACTGGGTCTCCGCGTTCGGCGCCGCCGAAGAAGGCGCCGCGGAAGAAGAAGGCGCCGGCCCCTCGAGCGGGTCGAACGCGTGGGCGCTGCACGGATCGCTCACGGCGAGCGGGCTGCCGATCATCGCCGGCGACCCGCATCGCGTCTTCGAGCTGCCCGGGGTCTACCAGCAGGTGCGGCTCGCGTGCGATGAGTTCGACGTGGTCGGTCTCGCGTTCCCCGGGGTGCCGGGCATCGCCCACTTCGGCCACACCGGCTCCGCGGCGTGGGGGGTCACCAACGCGATGGCGCACAGCGTCGATGTCTTCCGCGAGCGGCTTCGGCGTGAGGGCGATCACCTGCAAGCGCTGGGCCCCGACGGCTGGCGGAGAGTCGACGTGCGACGCTCGAGCGTCCTGGTACGGGGCGGACGGGCCGTGGAGGTCGAGGCGATCGAGACCGAACGCGGGCCCGTGGTCACCGACCTGCGCGAGACCTCGGGCGGTGAGCTGCTGGGGTGGTCGGTCCGAATGCCCGCACACGCCGACGGCAACCTCGGGATCGGGGCACTGCTGCCGCTCCTGCGGGCCCGCTCGGCGACGGATGTGCTCGCGGCGTTCGGGCGGTGGTGCGACCCGGTCAACCGCGTGCTCGCCGCGGATGCCCGCGGGGCCGTGCTGTCGGCGACCGTCGGGCGCGCGCCGGATCGGAACCGCCGCGAGCGCAGGCTTCCCCACGACGGCGCGTCGGAAGCGCCCGTGCCGGGGCGCCGGATGCCGCCCGCGCGCGTCGTCGTCGGCACCGCGGTCGACGCGAACGAGCGCCCCGCAGACAGCGCCGTCGACTTCGGCTGGCGGTACGCGTCGCCGCACCGCGCGGGGCGCATCCGCGAGCTGCTCGACGAACACCGGCCGTCCACCACCGACGACCTCGAGCCGATCTGGGCCGACACGCTCGTTGCCGTGTCCGAGCTGCGCTCGCTCCTGCCGGAGGGAGATCTGCCCCCGGCATCCACTCTCTTGCGCGACGCGCTCCGCGACTGGGACGCGCGGATGGACCGCGACTCCCCCACGGCCGCGCTCTTCGCCGCCTGGCGCGAGGCGCTCGTCGAGCGCCTGTGCGGGCACGCGGCGCTGGCGCCGCTGGCCGGACTGCACGGGTTCGGCGCGATCTTCGATCCATGGATGTCGGTGGAGGCACAGGTGGCGGCGGTCATCCCTCGCCTCCTCGCGCATCCCGCGATCGCGCCCGACGCGGAGGGCATCGTGCGGGCGGCGCTCGCCGCCGCGGCTGACGCACCCCCCGAGCGATGGGGCGACGGTCACCGGCTCCTGCCCGTGCACGTGCTGGCCGACGTGCCCGGCGTGACGGCGCCCGGCGCCGACCTCGCCGTTCCCCTGTCGGGCGACGGCGACGCCGTCCGCTGCACCGGATCCACGCCCGGTGTCACCCGCCGCAGCTGGCGCGGGTCGGTGGCCCGCTGGGCATGGGACCTCGCCGATCGGGAGCAGAGCCGCTGGAGTGTGCCGTTCGGCGCGTCGGGCGATCCGGCATCCGCCCATTTCGCCGACCAGCTCGACGGCTGGGCCGAGGTGCACCCTGCGCGCGTGGTCACCGACTGGGACCGCCTGACCCGCGACATCTCGTGGAATTGGGGCGAGGATCGTGCACGCGGCGACCGGCTCGCGACGGGTCGGCCCGGCGAGCTGTGCTTCACCGAGATCGACCCGGCCCTCGGTCGCATCGACATCACGGTGCTCGATCCCGAAGCGGATGCCGGCATCGTGCATGCCTGGGTCACGCAGCCTCGCGCGCGATTCTGGGGTCTCGGCCACCTCGGTCGCGACGAGCTGAGCGAGCTGTATGCGTACGTCGACTCGCTGCCGTCGCACCACGCGTTCCTCATCCGCCGCGACGGTACGCCCGTCGCGCTCCTGCAGACCTACGAGCCCGAGAACGATCCGGTGGGGCAGTCCTACCGCGTGGAGCCGGGCGATGTCGGCGTGCACTTCCTGCTCGGGGCCCGTGGTGCTCCGGTCAGCGGATTCACCACGCGCCTCACGGCGGTCATCACCCGATTCATGTTCGCGCAGCCGGGTGCCGATCGCATCATCGTCGAACCGGACGTGCAGAACGAGGCCGCACTCACCCGCATGGCGCGACTCGGATTCGAGCAGGGGCCCGAGATCGACGTCGACGGAAAGCGCGCCCGCCTGGCCTTCCTCTCGCGTTCGGCCTGGGCGCGGGGCCGGTGACAGCGGATGCCGTGAGTACACGTTTTGCTGTACCGTCGTGGATGTGCCCCTCACCACCGCATCCCTGACGCACACGGCCGCGCTGTCGCGGCTCGGCCACGCGCTCTCCGACTCGACGCGCGCGGGGATCCTGCTCGCACTCCGCACGGCTCCGGCGAATCCTTCCGATCTCGCCGACACGCTCGGGGTATCTCGGCAGGTCATGTCGAACCAGCTGTCGTGCCTTCGCGGGTGCGGGCTCGTGGAGGCGATCCCGGACGGGCGGCGAACCTGGTACCGCCTGGCCGACGGCCACCTCGCTCCCGCCCTCGACGAACTGCTGCGCGTCGTTCTTCTCGTCGAGCCGGAGTGCTGCACCGGCGACGGGTGCACGTGCTGATGAACGCCGAGACCGCCGTGACGCCAGCCCGCAGGGACATGCTGCACCGCCGCATCCGCCTCGTCGTCGCCGCGACCATCGGCTACAACATCATCGAGGCGATCGTCGCCATCGCCGCCGGCGCCGCAGCGTCGTCGACGGCGCTGATCGGCTTCGGGCTCGATTCGACCATCGAGGTCTTATCCGCCGCCGCCGTGGCCTGGCAGTTCACCCGGCGCGACCCGGAACGGTGGGAGAAGCCGACGCTCCGCGTCATCGCGCTGGCGTTCTTCGCCCTCGCCGCCTGGGTCACCGTCGCGTCGGTGGCGGCGCTCGTGGGCCGCGTCGAGGCCGAGCACAGCACTGTGGGCATTTTGCTCGCGGCCATCAGCGTCGTGGTGATGCCGGTGCTCTCGTACGTGGAACGTCGCGCCGGTCGCGAGGTCGGATCGGCCACCGCGGTCGCGGATTCGAGGCAGACGCTGATCTGCGCGTACCTCTCGGCGGCCGTGCTTGCGGGGCTCGCGCTGAACAGCCTGCTCGGCTGGTGGTGGGCCGACGCGGTCGCCGCGCTCGTCATCGCCGGCTTCGCCGTGCGGGAGGGACTCGAGGCGTGGAAGGGCGACTCGTGCGCGACGTCGATCGGCATGATTCTCGAGGCCGACGCGGAAGGTCAGGAGTGAGGCGCGGGTTCGCCTTCGCGTGGCAGTTCGTGCCGCATCCGGCCACTCACAGCGACCACAACAGCCACCCGAGCATCACGGGCCAGGCACCCACTGCCGTCGCTGGTCAGTCCGCGGCGCCGTCGACGTGGTACACGAACGAGCCGCGGTAGCTGAACACCTCGCCGATCCCAGGAGTGCGCACGCGGACATCCACCCGCTGCCGATCAGGTCGGGCCGTGTCTATGCGCTCGTCCAGCGTCACTGTGAAGAGCCTCGGCAGCGGCATCCGGATCCCGGCCACGCGAAGCCGACAGCGTCCTGAAACCATTCGCAGTCCGCCTTCGTGCACCGACACGTCCAGCTCGACTTCCAGCCCTCGTCGCCGTCCGAGCCGGTCGATCAGGCGCCCGTCGACGACGGCCATGGTGTCCTCCATCACACGGTTCGTGCG
>NZ_DATMIO010000266.1:0-6588 GCF_035554235.1 Microbacterium sp.
CTCGTCTTACACCAGCCACGTTCACGAGGGAGTGACCATGTCGAATGATCCAATCGCCACCGCAAAGGGTGAGCGCAGCTTTCCCGCGCCATACTCGATCGAGACTCCCGAGGGCGCTGAGGGGTGGCGGGACATGTACGCCTACCACAACCTCTTCTTGGAGTCGCGGCGCGAGGAGGACTCTGCCAAGACCTGGTTCCGCAACTCGCTGCACTTCCCCGAAGTCTCCTATCCGTTCGATCACCTCACCATCGACGGTTCCTTCACGGGCACGGGCGTCACCAACGCCCGGGTGTTCGCATTGCCTCCCGCCCTCGGCCTCGAGGTGCGCGTGATCAACGGCTACACCTACATGTCCACCGTCCCGGCACCTGATGCGGAGACCCAGGCCCGCCGGGCCGAGGAGTTCGCCGTGCGAGCCGGCCACTACTTCGCGAACTGGGACAGCCTCTACGAGGAATGGACCAAACGGGTCACCGCTGCGGTCCGCGCCATTGACGACATCGTGGTGCCGACCCTCGACGAGTTCGAGTCGCGCGACTACGTGCTCTCGGCACCCGGGCCGACCCAGGGAAATCGTTTCCTGGCGGCGTACCATCGGACGCTCGAGGCGTGCGACGTCATCTGGACGCTGCACTCCGAGTTCCTGAACCTCGGATACACGGCCTACCTTCAATTCCTCATGCTGTGCAAGCAGCACTTCCCCGAGATCGAGGATCAGACGATCTCGCGCATGGTGTCCGGCATCGACGTGCTGCTCTTCCGCCCCGACAACGAGCTGCGCGCGCTGGCCCGAAGGGCGGAGGAGCTCGGCGTCTCCGACCTGCTCCGGGACGTCACGAGCGAATCCGAAGTGCGCGAGGCCCTCGGCTCCAGCGAGGCGGGACGCGAGTGGCTTGCCTCGCTCGATGAAGCGATCGACCCGTGGTTCTACTTCTCGTACGGATCGGGCATGTATCACTCGCACGGGAGCTGGGTCGATGACATGTCGCTTCCCCTGCAGGCGATCAACGACTACGTCGCCGCTCTGCGTCGCGGCGAGAGCCTCGAGCGTGAACTCGAGGCACTGCAGGCCGATCGAGACGAGATCGTGAGCCGCTACCGGTCTCTCCTAGACCCGGATGTCGTCCCCTCGTTCGACGCGGCCCTCGCCCTGTCTCGGACCGTGTTCCCCTATGTCGAGAACCACAACTTCTACATCGAGCACTGGTTCATGACGAAGTTCTGGAACAAGGTCCGTGAGTTCAGCGCGAAGTTCGTCGAATGGGGCTTCTGGGCCGACATCGAGGACATCTTCTATCTTCGCCGCGCGGAGGTCGAAGAAGCGGTGGTCGATCTGCAGATGGCGTGGGGATCGGGGTCACGTCCCCAGGGCGGGTTCTATCTGCCCGAGATCATCCAGCGCCGGCGAGAGATCTATGCCGCCCTGGATGCATGGAACCCGCCGCCCGCGCTCGGCCCCGTTCCCGACAAGGTCGACGAGCCGCTCACCATCATGCTGTGGGGAATCACTCCGGAGACCGTGGATCGCTGGCTCGCCGCCCAGGACGGTGATGCGGGCGGCCGCATCCTGGAGGGGTTCGCCGGCTCTCCCGGCATCGCCGAAGGCCCTGCTCGCATCGTGCTGCGTCCCGACCAGCTCGACACCGTCCAGGAGGGCGAGATCCTCGTCGCACCGGTCACGAGCCCGAGTTGGACACCTGTCTTCGGACGCATCAAGGGCGCTGTGTGCGACATCGGCGGCATCATGTGCCACGCGGCGATCGTCTCGCGCGAGTACGGGCTCCCCGCGGTGGTGGGAACCGGGTTCGGCACTCACACGATCAAGAACGGGCAGCGGATCCGCGTGGACGGCAACAAGGGTACCGTCACGATCCTCGACTGAAGGTGAAGAGCATCATGGAAGAGAATCGCTACACGATCGGCTTCTCGTTCCTCCGAGCGGAGGACCGAGAGCGGGTGGGCGGCAAGTGCGCGAGTCTGGGCGAGCTCGTCGCAGCGGGTCTCCCGGTACCGGCCGGTTTCGCTGTCACGGTCGCCGCTTTCGAGGACTTCCGCGATGCGTCGACCTTGCGGCACGAACTCGTGGACGTCGTGACCGGAACGCGGGGTGCGGGCCCAGCGGAACTGCAGAGCGCGCACCAGCGCGCCGCGGAGCTGATCCTCGCAGGACCGCTCCCGCCGCACATCGAGGACGCCATCCGCGGCGCATATGCACAGCTGTCGCAGACGGTCGCCGGCGCGCGGGGCACGGGCGGAGACAGCGGTATCGCGGTCGCCGTACGGTCCTCCGCCGTCGATGAGGACGGTGACGTCGCAAGCTTCGCCGGACAGCAGGAGACCTACCTCTGGGTGGTCGGCGCCGACGAAGTCGTTGCGAAGGTACGCGAGTGCTGGGCGAGTCTGTACACACCGCAGGCGATCGCCTACCGATCGAGCATGGACGCCGCCCAGGGGGCGGCGGCCTCGCGCATCGGGGTCGCGATCCAGGCGATGGCCGAGGCGGATGTCGCGGGTGTGACGTTCACGGTGAGCCCCTCGACCGGCGACCGCTCGATCATCGCGATCAATGCGAGCTACGGACTGGGCCAGGCGGTGGTCTCGGGCGAGGTCACGCCCGACGAATACCGGGTCTCGAAGGCCGACTTCCGCATCGTGAGCAGCCGGATCGCGGAGAAGGCACACGAATACGTTCCCGCGGACGATCACCGGGGCGTTGTGCTCCGGGAGGTCGACGCCGAGCGTCGAGCGGCGGCCGCACTCAGCGACGAGGAGGTGCAGCAGGTCGCAGCGATCGGGTTGCGCGTCGAGGCCCATTACGGCTGCCCTCAGGACATCGAATGGGCACTCGAGCGCCGACAGGGCGGGGAGCCGGCGGTGATGCTGCTGCAGTCGAGGCCTGAGACGAGCTGGAAGATGCGCCGCGAAGAGCAGAAATCCGCGCCGGTGCCGGGTGCCAACCTGCTCGGATTCCTCGCGGGCGCCATCGGGGAGCCGCGCAAGTGACTGATTCCGAGACTCCCACCTGGGATCAGCTGCTCGAGCTGATCACCCGCCTCGATGAAGGCGGCCTCACCGAGGCGACCGTCCGGCTCGGGGACCTCACCGTCCAGCTGTCCAAGGGCGCGCCGCTCAGCGCCCGCCAGGCGACCCCATCGAACGTCAGCGCCGACTCCGGCACGACGACGAGCACGCCGAGCGAAGCCGATGTCGCAGCGCAAGAACGACCCGTTGCGGCGCCCCGCGACCCCGACGACGCACCCGCAGGAACGCCTGTCCCGTCGCCGATTCTCGGCGTGTTCTACCGCGCCTCCTCCCCTGGAGGCGACCCGTTCGTGACCGAGGGCGACCAGGTGGACGCAGACCGGACGATCGGCATCATCGAAGTGATGAAGATGATGAATCCCGTCACTGCGGGAGTGTCGGGCCGGATTCTGTCGTTCGCCGTCGCCGACGGCGAGGCGGTTCAGTTCGGTCAGCCGCTCGCGTACGTGGACGAGACGCAATGAGTGCCGAGCGGCCCGTCGTCTTCGTCGCCAACCGGGGAGAGATCGCGGTTCGCATCGTCGAGGCAGCTCATCGCATCGGTGCCGAGGCCGTGGTCGGCGTCAGCGTCGCCGACCGCGAAAGCCTGGCAGCTCGCCGTGCCGATCGGGCGGTCGTCATCGGGCCGAGCGCGGCGAATGCCTCGTACCTCGCCCCAGAGGTCGTCGCCCAGGCCGCCGTGCAATCCGGCGCGGACGTGGTGCACCCCGGCTACGGCTTTCTCAGTGAGCAGCCCCTCCTCTGCGAAATGCTCGAGGCAGAAGGCATTGCCTTCGCAGGTCCGCGGCCGGAGACGCTCCGCGCGATCGGCGACAAGGCGAGCGCGCGCGAGGTCGCGGTGCGAGTCGGGGTTCCGGTGGCCCGGGCGGAGCCCCTACCGCACGCGGCCGACATCGAGGAAGTCGTTCGTCGCAGCATCGCCGTCGGGTTTCCCCTCCTCGTGAAGGCCGTTCACGGCGGCGGCGGACGCGGCATCCGCCTCGCCAACGACGAGGACGAACTGCGCCGAGTGGTTCCTCAGGCGGAGGCGGAGGCCAAGGCGGCGTTCGGCGAGGGAGCCCTGTACGCGGAGAGATTTTATGGTGCGGCCCGCCACGTCGAGGTGCAGGTCTTCGGCGACGGCGAGGGCGGAGTGAAGATCTTCGGCGATCGGGACTGCTCGGTGCAGCGACGACACCAGAAGCTGATCGAGGAGTGTCCTGCACCGGACATCGACGACGCCCGCCGACAAGTCCTCCATGAGTCCTCTCGCGCTCTCGTTCGGGATCTCCGCTACCGCGGAGCGGGGACGGTGGAGTTCCTGGTCGACACGCAAAGCTCCGACGTCGTCTTCCTGGAGATGAATGCGCGGATCCAGGTCGAGCATCCGGTCACCGAGGAAGCCTATGGCGTGGACCTGGTCGCCGCGCAGCTCCTGCTCGCCCTCGGCCGCGACCCCGGCCTGCCCGAGGTCGCCGCGGTTCCCTCCTCGGTGGTCATCGAGGCGCGGATCAACGCCGAAGATCCGACCCGCGGATTCCTGCCCGCGCCGGGCCGGATCGCGACCGTCGATTTTCCTCGCGGCCCCGGGATACGAATCGACACACACATCGGCTCCGGCGAGGACTTCCCGCCCTTCTATGACTCGTTGATGGCGAAACTCATCGTGCGAGCAGCGGATCGGCCCGCGGCCATCGCCGCGCTGCGGTCCGCGGTGGAACGCACCCGGATCGAAGGCATTCCGACAACGCTGCCCGTTCACGAGATGGTGCTCGGCCACGCCGATTTCATGGGCGGCCCCGTCACGACCACGTGGTTCGAGCAGATCTGGGGAACGCATGACCGACCCGCAGAGGAGCGTTGATGTGTCCGAGTCACAAGACGCACGCCTGACATTCGTCGATACGAGCCTGCGCGATGGCAATCAATCCCTCTGGGGCGCTGTCGGCGTCACCACGGGGATGGCCGAGACCGCCCTCGCCGCGATCGACCGCATCGGCCTCGCCGCGATCGATTACACCAGCTCGACCAATCTCCTGATGGGGTCGAAGACGCACCGCGAGAACCCGTGGGAGCGGATCTCACGGGCACGGGCGGCGGCCCCACGCACGCCGTTGTCGGCGATCACGACCGGGATGCGCTTCATGTCCTGGGAACGTGCGTCCGAGACGGTGATGCGCATGTCGCTGCGCCTCATGGCCCGACACGGGCTTCGTCGGCTTCAGATCGCAGACCCGATGAACGAGGTGGCCTCGGTCAGCACCGTCGCGCGGTGGGCCAAGGAAGAGGGATTCGAGATCGTCGTCGCCGCGACGACGTTCACGGAGTCCCCGGTGCACACCGACCTGGCCTACTTCGACGCCGCACGTCGATTCTCCGCCGACCCGAACATCGACGCGGTCTACATCAAAGATCCCGGTGGCCTCCTGACGGTCGAGCGAACGGCAAGCCTGGTCAGCGGAATGAGGGATGCCGTCGTGGGCAAGCCGCTCGAACTGCATGGCCACTGCACGACGGGCGAGGCCCCGCTCGTCTATCTTCGCGCGGTCGCCCTCGGCGTGGATGCTGTGCACACCGGCATCGGAGCGCTGTCCAACGGCACGGCGCAGCCCCAGCTGGAGGCCACGATTCAGAACCTCGAGGCGGCGGGTGTTGCCCTCGATCTCGACCGCGCGGCGCTCGCCGAGGCCGGCGAGATCATCGGCGCGATGGCCGCGCAGCAGCGCCTGGAACCGGGCCCCATCATGCCGTTCGATCTGCGACCCCACGTGCACCAGGTTCCCGGCGGGATGATGGGCACGCTGCGCCGTCAGCTCAGTGAGCTGGGGATGGTCGAGCTGGTGCCCGCGGTGGTCGAGGAAGCCAAGCGGGTGCGCGCTGATCTCGGCTATCCGATCATGGTGACGCCCTTCAGCCAGTTCGTCGGCAGTCAGGCGCTGATGAACGTCCTCGCGGAACGAAGTGGGCAAGACCGGTACTCGCGGATCCCCGACGAGGTGGTGCGCTTCGTGCTCGGCCAGTTCGGCACGCCCGTTGGCCCGATCGCACCCGATGTCGTCGAACGCGTGACGTCCCTGCCACGTGCGCGAGAGCTGCAGCACGATCCCGACTCGCGAACGCTCGACGAGCTGCACGCCGACTATGCGAAGCGGTTCGGCCGAACGCTGGACGAAGAGGAGCTGCTGCTGCGGCTCGTCATGGCCGAGGACGTGCTCGAGTCGGTCCTCGCCTCTGGCTCGGCCCCCGGGTGGCAGCCGCGCGCGAGCGCATCCAGCGCCACGGACTTCGTCGATGCGGTACGACGACTCCCCAACTGGAAACACCTGCGTGTCGTCAGAGGAGGCGACGAGATCGAGCTCGTTCGCGCCGAACACGAGTCCGGTGCCGCACGATGAGCCCCGATGCACCCGGTGCGGTCACGTGGACGCCGACCGAGGCGGATATCGCGCGGGCGCGAATGATCGGCTTCATGCGGTGGCTGCGCGACGAGCGCGGGGTCGATCTGACCACGTACCGCGACCTGTGGCGCTGGTCCGTCGACGAGGTGTCCTCCTTCTGGGAGTG
>NZ_DATMIO010000267.1:0-2752 GCF_035554235.1 Microbacterium sp.
GCCGTCACATCGATCGATCAGCGCGCGGGGCTCGAGAACGTCGGGGAGACCGCGAAGGGCGTGCTCTGGAAGGTCGGGGGCGATGTCGCCGTCCCCTCGGGGCGGACGAGCGCGCAGGAGCAGATCTGGCGCGTCGTGACCGCGACGCAGATCGCGGTGCTCGCCATCGCGCTGCTGCTCGCCGTGCCCACCGCCGCGTCGCGCCGGGCGGCGCGCAACGCGCCGCGGATCGTCGGGCCGACATCGAGGGAGGCGCTGTGAGCGGCAATCGCTGGTTCCGGTGGGCCGCCACCGGAACGAGGACCATCATCGGCACCGCCGTCGCCATCGCCTTCACGGCGCTGGTCGTGACGGCCGTCTCGTCGCCGTGGCCCGTGGTCGAGCATCCGGCCCCGCGCATCGAAGCCCAGCCCGACCCGGCCGACACCGTCGCCGTGTGCGCCGGGCCGGCGCTCGCGCTCGGACGCACGGTGGTAGATGCGCAGCGCATCTCGGTGGCCGGTTCGTCCGATGTCACGGTCGGTGTGCCGGCCGAGAGCGCCGCGCCGCAGCAGAGCACCCTGGCGTCGCCCCGGGTGGATGAGAGCCGCGGTGTTCCGTCGTTCGTCGCCCAGCCCGAGGGCGACGACGTGGCGGTCCTCGCCGCCGCCTCGTCCGTCACGGTCGCCGCCCCCGACCTGTCCGGCTTCGCGGCGGCCGGATGCCGGCCGCCGCTCATGGAGTCGTGGATCGTCGGCGGCACGACCACGACCGGTGCCTCCGACATCCTGCTCCTTTCGAACCCCGGCGACGTGACGGCGAGCGTGCAGCTCACCATCTACGGTGCACAGGGCCCCCAGACGCCTCCGGGGGCGGACGGGATCATCGTGCCCGCCGGGACCCAGCTCGCCCTCCCGCTCGCGGGAGTCGCCGGACGCGAGGAGCAGCCGGTGGTGCGCGTCACCGCGACCGGCGCGCCCGTGACGGCGAGCCTGCAGTCCAGCCTCGTCCGCACCCTCGTGCCGGGGGGACTCGACATCCAGAGCGCGGTGACCGAGGCCGATGCCGTCCAGGTGCTCGCCGGGGTGACCGTGACGGCATCGACGCCCGACGCCGCGAGCACGATCATGCGCGTGCTCGCTCCCTCCGACGACGCCGAGGTCACCATCCGTGCCACCGCCGTGGGCGATGCGACCGTCGTGAGCAGCACGACGCTGCCGCTCACCGCGGGCATCCCGGCCGATGCCGAGCTCGCGAACCTCGCCCCCGGCACGTATGTCATCACGGTCGAAGCCGACGCGCCCGTGGTCTCGGCCGTGTGGCAGGCATCGGGATTCGGGGCCGGATCCGACTACGCCTGGTACACCCCGTCTCCCGGGCTCGGCGCCGACACCCTCATCGCGGCCCCCTCGGGTCCGGGGGCGCGACTCGTACTGGTCAACGCGGGCTCGGAGCCTGCCGCGATCGCGGTACGCCGGGTCGGCGGCGCAGAGCAGGAGGTCGCCGTCCCCGCGGGCGGAGCCGCCGACATCCCGATCGAAAGCGACGCCGTCTACAGCGTCGACCCCGGCGGGGCGGCGGGCATCGCCGCCGGTCTCACCTACGCGGGCCCCGGCGCGCTCGGTGCCGTGCCGGTGTGGCCGGCCGACGCGGGCGCCGAGCCGGTGCTCGTGTATCCGTGACGCAGGGTCGAGTCGCGAGCGCGGGGGTGCCGGGTGCCGCGTGCCGGGTGCCGGCGTGGCGGGTGCCGTGGCTCAGAAGTAGCGGAACCGCTCGGGACCCAGGTCCCACGGGTCGCGATCGAGGTAGTCGGCCGCCGCCCGGAACACGCACCCCTCTACGAGCATCCGGCGGTGCAGGTCATCGTCGCGGTGCACGTGGCTGAGGCGTTCGATCGGCACCCGGTACAGGATGATGCGCTTCTCCTCGCGCAGCGCGTGCCAGCGGGGGATGCCCTCCTCGTCGGCCGAGAGGGGCATCGCGCCGACCTCGAAGCTCACGTCGCGCAGCTCCGGCCAGGAGGAGCGAAGAAACTCGGCGGCGGTGCCGACCGCGAGGTCGAAGCGGTCGATGCGCGAGTCGAGAGGGGGCATCGGCGGTCGCACGACCGGGCTGCGGTCCTCCCGACCGTGGCGGCCGTGGCGTGCCGGGCGGGCCCTCGTCACCGTTCTCGCGCGTCGCCTGACCATGCGACCATCCTAGGCGCGGCATCCGCCCGCGGACCTGCGTCCGCCTGCGGACCTGCGCCCGCCTGCGGACCTGCGTCCGCCCGCGGACCTGCGCCCGCCCACGGCGAGGCGTCCGCGCAAGGCCCCTCGCCGTCGGTACCATGGGCCCGATGCGCGAGAGACTCTGCTCGAAGGTGGCCTGTGCCCGTGAGGCCGTGTCGACCCTGACCTACGACTACGAAGATCAGATGGCCGCCGTGGGCCCGCTCGGCGGCGACGACGACCCGCACGCCCACGACCTCTGCGCCATCCACACCGACCGCCTGTCGGTGCCGCGCGGCTGGGTGGTCGTGCGCCACGAGACGATCTCGAACCGCTAACGGCACGACGCGGCCGAGCTGCGCGGCCCCGGCGGCGCTGGCGGCCGGGACGTCGGGCGAAGACCCGGCCGCGTCTGGGAGAATAGCCGGATGAGCATCGACCTCGGCGCCCCCGCCACCGCCCGTCTCGAATACGACGTCGCCGACCTCGCCCTGGCCCCGGCCGGACGTCACCAGATCCGCCTCGCCGAGAACGAGATGCCCGGGCTGATGGCCCTGCGCGAG
>NZ_DATMIO010000268.1:0-2290 GCF_035554235.1 Microbacterium sp.
GCCTCCTCGGCGAAGGGCACACCGCGGAAGATCACCTCGGGGTCGGCGACCTGGGAGCCGTCGTCCGAGGAGATCGTCGCCACCACGATGAACACCCCGTCGTCGGAGAGCTTGCGGCGGTCGCGGAGCGCGAACTCGTCGGGCTCGCCGACCGAGACGCCGTCCACGAAGATCATGCTGGCGTGGACGTCGTCGCCGAAGCGGGCGCCCGCTTCGTCGATCTCGAGCGCGAGTCCGTTACGGCCGATGAAGATGCACTCCGGCTTGATGCCGACCGATTCGGCGAGGTCGGCGTGCAGGCGCAGCCGCTTGTGGTCGCCGTGAACGGGCAAGACGTAGCGCGGCCGCGTCAGGTTGAGCATCAGCTTGAGCTCCTCGGCGTAGCCGTGGCCCGAGGCGTGGACGGGAACGTCGGCCGCGGTGATCACGTTGGCTCCGAGGCGATAGATGCGGTCGATGGTCTCGTTCACGGCGCGCTCGTTGCCCGGTATGGCGGTTGCCGAGAAGATGACCGTGTCGCCGTCGTGAAGCTCGACGTTTGGGTGGTCGCCGTGCGCCATCCGGCGCAAAGCCGAAAGCGGCTCGCCCTGGCTGCCGGTCGAGATGACGACCAGCTTGTGATCGGGGAAGTCCTCGATCTCCTTGGGTCCCACGAGCATGCCCTCGGGCACGTCGATGTGCCCCAGCATCCGTCCGATGTTCACGTTCTTGCGCATGGAGCGGCCCACCAGCGAGACCTTGCGTCCCACGAGCGAGGCCGCGTCGACCACCTGCTGCACGCGATGGATGTTCGACGCGAAGCAGGTCACGATGATGCGCCCGTCGCAGCGTGCAAAGACCTCCGCGAGCCGCGGCCCGACGCTCGACTCCGACGGCGACATGCCCGGCCGGTCGGAGTTGGTCGAGTCCCCGCACAGCAACAGCAGGCCCTCCCGGCCCAGCTCGGCCAGTCGCGCCACGTCGGCCGGCACACCGTCGACGGGGGTCTGGTCGAACTTGTAGTCGCCGGTGATGAGCGTGGTGCCGAGGTCGCAGGTGAGCGCCACGGCGAAGGAGTCGGGGATCGAGTGCGCCATCTTGACCATCTCGACCGAGAAGGGACCGGCGTCGAAGCGCTGAGCGGCGAGCACGTCCTGGACGCCCACCTCCCGAAGGCGGTGCTCGTCGAGCTTCGAGCGCACCATCGCCGCCGTGAGCGGGCCCCCGTAAATCGGCGGGTTGCGCCCGAGCTGGCGCAATACGAAAGGCAGGGCGCCCACGTGGTCCTCGTGCCCGTGGGTCAGCACGATCGCCTCGATGTCGGCGGCGCGCCGGCGCAGGTAGGTGAAGTCAGGCAGGACGAGGTCGATGCCGAGCTGGTCCGGCGCGGGGAACATGAGCCCCGTGTCGACGACGACGATGCGGCCGTCGTACTCGACGACGGTCATATTCTTGCCGATCTCGCCCAGCCCGCCGAGCGGGAGGACCCTCAGGGTGCCCCGCGAGCTCAAACCGCGGCTAGAAGCTCGTGGCGCTCCAGGGCCGCCCGGATGACCGCCTTCTCGTCCTCGGTGGCCTCGACCAGCGGCAGCCGCAGGCCACCTACGTCATGGCCGGTCATGTTGAGCGCCGCCTTGACGGGAATCGGGTTGGTGGTGACCGTGAGCGCTTGGTAGAGATCGCTCAGGCCGTCCTCGATCTCCCGCCGGCTGTCGGGCTCGTCGATGATGCGGCGCATCTGGCGGCCGACGAGGTGCGAGGCCACGAGGATGCCGCCCGTGCCGCCAAGATCCATCACCTTGGCGAGCACCTCGTCATTGCCGGCCAGCAGGTCGAGCCCGTCGATAGGGCGCATATCGTCGTAGCGCGCCTGCTTCACGGCCACCACGTTGTCGATCTCGGCCAGCTCGCCGAGCAGGTCGTTGGGTATGTCGATCACCGTCCGCGACGGGATGTTGTAGACGACGATCGGGCGGTCGGTGGACCCCGCGACGCTCTCGAAGTGGGCCTTGATGCCCAGGCGGTTGGGCTTGTTGTAGTAGGGGGCCACGACCAGCATCGCAGTCACCCCGATCTCCGAAGCCCGCGCGGTCAGCTCCACGGAGTGACGCGTGTCGTACGTGCCCGTTCCGGCCACGATCGTCGTGCCGTCCGGGCACTCGGCCACGGCAAGCTCCCACAGCCGGCACTTCTCCTCGTCGGTCAGTGTGGGCGACTCGCCGGTGCTGCCGGCGAGGACGAGGCCGTCCGAGCCGTTCTCGAGCAGGTGGTGCATGAGCTCCACGGCGGCGACCTCGTTCAATGCGCCCTC
>NZ_DATMIO010000269.1:0-4020 GCF_035554235.1 Microbacterium sp.
CGCGTTTTCACCGGAAACATGACCGGAAACATCGTCATCCTCGGGATGGGGCTGGCGGGAGCCGACGGCCTGCCCATCGTCGGTCCGGCCGTGGCGCTCTTCGCGTTCGTCGGCGGCGTGATCATCGCGGGCGCGGCACTCCGGGGCGCCCGCTCCGGGTGGACGCCCCGCGCCACCATCCTCCTCGGACTCGTCGCGGCATTTCTGGTCGCGGCCTTGGTCCCGGCACTCGTGAACGACGCCGGGACACTGTTGCCCATGCTGGTCGCCACGGCTCTCCTGGGACTTGCGATGGGCGTTCAGGCGGGGGTGGCCAGGCACATCGCCGTGGCCGATGTCACCACCGTCGTGGTGACATCCACGCTGGTTTCCCTCGCGTACGAGTCCTACCTCGGCAAGAGCGTTCCGCAGCGATGGGCGAGACGCGCCCTCGCCATCGTCATCCTGATCGCGGGCGCAGCCGTGGGGGCCCTGCTCCTGCGACTGGGACTCGCGTGGGGGATCGGCGCTGCCGCGGCCCTCACCGCCGGCGTTGCGCTCGTCGGCGCCGTAAGCCGGCATCCACCCGCCCGGTCGCCGAAAGGCTCAGATGGAGCGGTGACGCGATAGCCCGAAGTGTTGCACGGCTCTTGACGTTTCGATCCGATACGTATAGTAAAGGGATTGCGTTGTCGAGTTCCCCTGTCCGCATCCGCCCGGATGCGGCGCCATCGAACAGTGAGGTTCGTGATTCATGACTACAACTACGCCCACACCCCGGACTCTGGCGGAGTTCACCGACTCGGTTGGCCTCACATGGCGCCAATGGCTCTATTTCAGCCTCATCACACTCGTGCTCCTGACCGACGGGATGGACGTCACGATCGTGAGCCACATCTTCCCTTCGCTCGTTCGGGAATGGGGAGTGAGCATCGGGGGTGGCATCGCGCTCGTCGTCAGCGGCGGCTTCGTCGCCATGGGACTCGGCGCCCTCGTCGCCGGTCGCCTCTCTGACATCTGGGGCCGACGGATCGTGATCATCGGCGCGACGTCGACCTTCGCCGTCGGCACCGCCCTGGGGGCGACATCCGGCGACTTCTCCGCCTTCGTGGCGTGGCGCCTGCTCGCGTGCCTGGGAATGGGTGCGGCGATGGCTTCGGGCAGCACGCTCCTCGCCGACCTGGTGCCGGCGAAGCGACGTTCGGCCATGCTCGCGGCGGCGTATGCCGGAGTCGGCCTTGGGACCACGGTCGGCGCGGTGCTGGCGGGGTTCCTCATTCCCACCTCTGGCTGGCGCACCCTTCTCTTCGTGGCCGGGATCATTCCCCTCGCTGTCATCGTCGTGGTCGCGTTCGTCGTGCCCGAATCGCCCGCGTTCTATGCAGCTCGCGGGGCCGTCGATAAGGCCCAGCGAGTCTTGCGGCGCCTCGCGCCCGCCGAGAAGCTCGTCAACATCGAGCTGGTGCCGCCCGTGAAACGGAACGCGCGCGAAGAGCTGGGCATGATCTTGAGAAAGCCCTTTGCAATCAGCACCGTGCTGCTCTGGCTCTTCGGGTTCTTCTCGCTGGGCGTCCAACTGCTGATCGCCCAGTACCTTCCCACCCTGCTCCAGTTGCCGGCTCCTGGTATGGACACTGTGCAGAGCAGTACCATCGTCGGCCTCTACGGACTCGCGGGCGTCGTCGGAAGCCTCCTGCTGGGCGCGGTGCTCGTGAGGGTGTCCCGGTTCCTGATCATCGGGATACTGCTGGTCGTGTCCGCGGGCATGGTGCTGGTCATCGGCTTCTTCCCGAACCCGACCTTTGGCGCACTGCTGATGATCTTCGCGCTCGCGGGCCTCATTCTGCCGGCGACGATGGGACCAACGCGGTCCGTGCTCGCGGCGGCGGCGTACCCGACCAGGATCCGCGGAGCGGGAGTGGGCACGACGGAGTTCGGGGCACGCGTGGGCTCCGCCTTCGGCGGCGCGGCAGGCGGGATGCTGATCGGGGCCGGGCTCGGACTCTCGGGCCTCTTCCTCACGATTCTGATCCCGATCGGTGTTCTGCTCGTCACGCTCGGGGGTCTGAAGGTGCAAGCCCGGCTCACGGGGGCGGACTCGCGCGCCGGATACAAGGAGGAGCTGGCGCCCGTGGTCACCACGCACGTGCCGGTCGCCGAGAACGCGCAGAGCGCCGGCTAGCGTGCCGATGCCGGTCGACGCCTCCGCGGGGGCAACCATCTCCGCCACGGTTCAGGCGCTGCTGACGACCGATCGATCGCTGGCCCCCCTCGGGATTCAGGTGCTCTCGGCGGGAGAGGATCAGGCCGTAGCGCGGATGGAGATCCAGACCGACATGGCGAAGGGGCAGCTGATCGCGCACGGCGGTCTCATCTTCACCCTCGCCGACACCGCCTTCATCTGCGCGTGCGCCAAGGACGGCCAGCCAGCGGTGACGACGTCGGCGTCGATCGTCCATCTCGCCCCAGCCCACGTGGGCGACGTGCTGACGGCGCGGGCAGAGGTGCGCCATCGCATCGGAAGGCTCGCGCACTGTGATGTGACGGTGTTCTCACATCGCGAGGTGGTGGCGGAGTTTCGCGGGAGCGCGATCCAGGTCGCCGCGAAGCAGTAGGGCGCGCGAGAGATCGCGCGCCCTACCATCGCGGTTCCGACTCAGCGGTCGGGGTTGTCGGTGACCTTTTGGAAGTAGGGTGCGGGGGCTACCGTGACCCGGATCTCTCGCACGACCTTTGCGTCGGAGTTCGCCGTCTGGACGTCGGGATTGCCCCACAGCAGGACGAGCTGCGTCCCCGGCTCGGAGTGGGCGATCTCCACCACAGCGGTAGAGATGACGTGGCCCGCATTGTCGCTGTAGGAACTCCACTGAGAGACGCCGACCTGCCGACCTTCGGTGTCCTGCACAGTGTCGGCGGGGTGCCACGCGTAGTGCGGAACCGGGATCGACAGGGTCTGTGCCTGCCGCTCACCGAACAGCGATGCGGCCACCGTCGCCGCGACATCCTCGTCGTTCCATTCCAGGGTGACTTTCCGGCGTCGCGGATTGTCCGCCTTCTCGCGGAGCGCCGCGCGACCCACGAAGTCGCGGCTCCAGTCCACTAGATGCCCGTACCCCGCCTCGATCGGATCGATGTAGTAGTCCTCGACCTTTGTCGACGTCATGCTGCCGCCGAGAGAACCGAGCGCGGCAAGGGGGAAGGGGCCGAGCCACTCGCGGAACTCCTTCAACTCCGGCGCGGTGTAGATCGCGGCCAGAGGTATGGGCATCCAGCTCGACTCCTGGCTGGAGGTGCCGTACGCGAGCGCACCGACCTTGCGCATGGCGTACTTCCGTCCGGCATCCTCGATCGCCGCCCGCACGACTTGCTGATCGTCCCAGGCCCCGTAGATCTCGAATCCAGGGGTACCTGCCATGCCATGCCGCAGCGCACGCACCTTCTTGCCTGCGATCTCCAGCTCGCCGATGTGGAAGAACTTGATCGACGGCAGGTTGCCGCCCACCAGTTCCGTTACGAGGTCGACGGCCTGCGGACCTTGAAGCTGGATGCGGAAGACGTCGCGCGGGGCGGAAGCGGTGTACCAGGGCGGGTCGACCGTGGCCGAAACATCGTACGTGGAGCTCTCGAGGTTGAACTGGATCCAATCGTGGTCGCCGACGATGCGGTAGAAGTCCTCCTCCTCGTGAAAGATGATGGCATCCGTGATGAGGTTCCCATCGGGAGCGGCGACAACGAGCTGCTTCGCGCGCAGAACGGGGAACGGGTCGAGCTTGTTGATGGCGAACTTCTCGAGGAACGGGATGACCTCGGTGCCGCGGAGGTGGAGCTCGGGCATGTGGTACGACAGCTCCAGGAGAGCGACGCCGTTCAGCCACGCCCGCTGCTCGTCGCGCCAGGAGGAGTACTCGGTCGGGTACCCGGGCGGGGCCCATCGCGCGAGCGGCGCGTTGCGGAGCAGATTCATCACACCGCCGGACTGCTGGATCAGCGTCTCGAGGCTGGGCTCATGATTTGCGTCTGACATGTTTCTCCTTTGAACCA
>NZ_DATMIO010000270.1:0-64072 GCF_035554235.1 Microbacterium sp.
GCACGGCTTCTGCTCCGTGCACCGGCGCTTCACCGTGGCGCAGATCGACCAGGCTCGCGCCGAGCACCCCGGCGTGCGCGTGATCGTGCACCCGGAGTGCCCGATGGAGGTCGTCGACGCCGCCGATGAGGCCGGTTCCACCGACTACATCCGCCGGGCGATCGAGGCGGCGACCGAACCCACCACCTTCGCGATCGGCACCGAGATCAACCTGGTGCAGCGCCTCGCCGCCCAGTACCCGCAGCACACGATCTTCTGCCTCGACGACGTGGTCTGCCCGTGCTCGACGATGTACCGCATCCACCCGGGCTACCTCGCCTGGGTGCTCGAGGGGCTGGTCGCCGGCGAGGTGCTGAACCGCGTCACCGTGCCGCAGGACGTCGCCGACCCCGCGCGTCTCGCGCTCGAGCGGATGCTTGCCGCGAGGCCGCCCGAGGTGGTCGCATGACCCGCGCCCTCATCGTCGGCAGCGGCATCGCCGGGCTGACGGTCGCGCTCCACGCCGTTCACACCGGAGTGGATGTCACCCTCGTCACGAAGGACGTGCTCGAGCACGCCAACACCCGCTACGCGCAGGGCGGCATCGCCGGTGTGATGTTCGACGACGATCGCGCCGCCGACCACATCGCCGACACCCTGCGGGCGGGGGCCGGCATCGCCGACCCCGAGGCCGTCCGCGTGCTCGTCGATGAGGGGCCCGCGCGGATCCGCGAGCTGGTCGCCCTCGGCGTCGCGTTCGACCGCGACGAGGAGGGCGCGTTCGTGAAGGGCCTGGAGGCCGCCCACTCCTACCCGCGCATCCTGCACGCGGGAGGGGATGCCACGGGCACGGCGATCGAGAAGGCACTGGTGGGCCGCCTTCGGGCCAGTGGCGCCCGCGTCATCGAGCACGCGTTCCTCGTCGACCTCGTGGTGGCCTCCGGCCGCGTCACCGGCGCCGACCTGCTCGTGGACGACCCGTCGACGGCGACGGGGACCGGGACGAGCCGCGTCGTGATCGAGGCGGATGCGGTCGTGCTGGCGACCGGCGGGGCCGGACAGCTGTACGCCCACACCACGAACCCGACGGTCGCGACGGGCGACGGCATCGCGGCGGCCCTGCGCGCCGGCGTGGCCGTGACCGAGCTCGAGTTCATGCAGTTCCACCCCACCGTGCTCGCGGCCGGGGAGCCGTTCCTGATCTCCGAGGCCGTACGCGGCGAGGGTGCGACGCTCATCGATGAGGACGGCTGCCGCTTCGCCTTCGATTTCCACCCGGACGGCGAACTCGCGCCGCGGGATGTCGTGGCACGCGCGATCGTCCGTCAGATGGAGCTGCAGGACGGACGCCCCGTGCGCCTCGACGCCACGGCGCTCGGCGCCGCCTTCCTCGCGAAGCGGTTCCCGACGATCGACGCGGCAGTGCGGGCGCGCGGGCTCGACTGGGCACGCGACGCGATCCCCGTGACACCGGCGGCGCACTACCTGATGGGCGGCGTGACGACCGATCTGTTCGGGCGAACGAGCCTGCCCGGGCTCTACGCCGTCGGCGAGGTCGCCCGCACGGGTGTGCACGGCGCCAACCGCCTCGCGTCGAACTCGCTGCTCGAGGGCGCGGTGTTCGGCGCGCGTGCCGGCTCGGTGATCGCGACCGATGCGGCCGGTGGTGCGTGGCCCGTAGCATCCGCTGCCCCCATCGTCACCGCTGCCCACCCGGTCCCTGCGCCCCACCCGGTGCCTGCGCCCCACCCGGTGCCTGCGCCCCACCCGGTGAGCGGTGCCTCCGGATTCTCACGCGCGGCCCTTCAGCGGCTGATGTGGGAAGACGCGGGTCTCGTCCGCGACGAGCCCGGCCTCGCGCACGCGGCGGCGGTGCTGGAGGCGTGGGCGTCGGCCGCACGCGCGCCCGTCACCGAGGCCGAGTTCGAGGACGAGAACCTGCTGGAGGTGGCGATCGCCCTCGTCGACGCCGCGCGGGCACGCCGCGGATCGGTGGGTGCCCACTTCCGTTCCGACGAGAACGTGGCGCACGATGGTGTGGATGCCGCATCCCCCTCGATCGGAGCCCCTGCATGCTGACGCGCACGATCATCGACCGCACCGTCGCGGCCGCGCTCGAGGAGGACGCGCCGTGGGGCGACCTCACGAGCGAGGCCCTGATCACTGCGGAGGCGACCGCGCGGGCGGAGCTCGTGGGACGCGAGACCGGCGTCTTCTCGGGCGGTGAGGTCTTCGCCGCGGCGTTCCGCCTCACCGATCCGCGCATCGAGGTCGAGCTCATCGTCGAAGATGGCGAGTTCTTCCCCGCGGGCACCACCTTGGCGGTCGTATCGGGCCCGGCTCGCGGCATCCTGACGGGCGAGCGCGTCGGGCTGAACTTCGCCCAGCGCATGAGCGGCATCGCCACGCTGACCAGCCTCTATGTCGCCGAGGTCGCACACACCGGCGCGCGCATCGCCGACACGCGGAAGACGACGCCCGGTCTGCGTGCCTTCGAGCGGCACGCGGTGGTCAACGGCGGCGGACACAACCACCGGCACTCGCTGTCGGACGCCGTGATGGCCAAAGACAACCACCTCGCGGTGCTCGCGCAGAAGGGCGTGTCGGTGACCGCGGCTCTGCAGGGCGCGATCGCGAGGCTCCCCCACACGACGCACGTCGAGGTCGAGGTCGATCGACTCGACCAGATCGACGCGGTGCTCGCCGCCGGCGTCGGCACGATCATGCTCGACAACTTCTCGCTCGGTGACCTGCGCCGCGGAGTCGAGCAGGTGGGCGGCCGCACCACGGTCGAGGCCAGCGGCGGGGTGTCGCTGGCGTCGGTGCGCGCGATCGCCGAGACCGGCGTCGACGTCATCTCGGTCGGGGCCCTCACCCACTCGGCGCCCGCGCTCGACCTCGGCCTCGACATCCGGATCGACGCCCCTTGAGCCGGCCATGAGCGTCCTCTACCTCGACAACGCGGCGACGACGCCCGTGCGCGCCGAGGTCCTCGAGGCGATGATGCCGTACCTCACCGGGGTCTACGGAAATCCCTCGAGCCACCACACCCTCGGCGAACGCGCCGCGCAGGCCCTCGCCGACGCGCGGGCCCGGATCGCCACCGTGCTCGGGATGCGGCAGGGCGACATCGTCTTCACCTCGGGCGGCACAGAGGCCAACAACCTCGCGGTCAAAGGGATCGCGATCGCCGCCCAGATCGGGCGCGACGCCGGCCACGTCGTCACGACGCCGATCGAGCACGAATCGATCCTGGAGTCGGTGGACTACCTCGCCCGGGTGCACGGCTTCGACGCCTCACGAGTGCGGGTCGACGCGACCGGGGTGGTCGATCCGGATGCCGTCGCGGCGGCGCTCCGCGAAGACACGGCCCTCGTCAGCGTCGGCTACGCGAACAACGAGGTGGGAACGATCCAGGATGTCGCGGCCATCGCCCGCGTGGCCCACGACCACGGGGCGCCCCTTCACGTCGACGCCGTCCAGGCGGCCGGCTGGCTGCCCCTTGCCGGCCTCGGCGCCGACGCGATCTCGATCGCGGGACACAAGATCGGCGCCCCGAAGGGCACCGGCGCTCTCGGCGTGCGCGGGCGCATCCCGGTGGAGCCGCTTCTGCACGGCGGCGGGCAGGAGCGCGGCCGCCGCAGCGGCACCGAGCACGTCGCGGGGGCCGTCGCCCTCGCCACGGCGCTCGAGCTTGCCGAGGCCGAGCGGGACGAGGCATCCGTTCGGGTCGCGCGCCTGCGCGACGCATTCATCGCGCGCGTGCTCGACCTCGTGCCCTCGGCCGCGCTGACCGGCCACCCCGTCGAGCGCCTGCCCGGCACCGCGAGCTTCACGTTCGCGGGGACGAGCGGAGAAGCCGTCCTCCTCGAGCTCGAACGCCGAGGGATCGTCTCATCGAGCGGGTCGGCCTGCGCCGCCGGAAGCGACGAAGCATCCCACGTGCTGGTGGCGATGGGCGTCGATCCGACGATCGCGCAGACCGCCGTGCGCTTCACACTCGCCCACGGTGCGAAGACGCCGCTGGACGCCGTCGCGGACGCGGTCGCGGCCTCCGTGGCCGCCGTACAATCGACCGGGTGACCCTCGCCCGAGCCACCGTGACCGTCATCGTGCCCGGCCATGATGTGGCACCGTACGCGCAAGAGGCCATCGACTCCCTGACCGCGCAGACCCTGACACACTGGCGCGCCGTGCTCGTCGACGACGCGTCGAAGGATGCCACGGGTGAGATCTTCGCCGCGGCCTGTTCGGCCGATCCGCGTTTCCGCGTCGTGACCCAGGACAGGCGGCGCGGCCTCGGCGCCGCGCGCAACGCGGGGCTCGACCTCGTCGACACGGAGTTCATCGGCTTCCTCGACGCCGACGATGTGCTGGAGCCGGGAGCGCTCGAGCGGCTCGTCGGGGTGCTGCGCCGCTCTGGCAGCGACTTCGCCGCGGGCGCGTACGTCCGTCTTCACCCGGAGGGCACGGGCTACACGCCGGGCCCGGTGCAGCCATGGGTGGCCGCCGCCACCGATCCGGAGCGACTCGGCACCACGATCGACGCGCACCCCGAGGCGACGTCGAACATCGTCGCATGGTCGAAGGTGAGCCGGCGCGCCTTCTGGGAACGGACCGGCCTGCGCTTTCCCGAGGGGATGCTCTACGAAGACCAGGTGCTGGCGCAGCGGATGTACGCCGCGGCGGATGCCTTCGACGTCGTGCCCGATGTCGTCGTGCAGTGGCGCATCCGGGCCGACGGGTCATCGATCACTCAGCGCGAGGCGGCGCTCGCGGTGCTGCACGACTGCCTCGACGCGATGGCTGCGGGCCTCGCGGTGCTGACCGACGGCGGGCACAGCGCCGCCGCGGCGGCACGGCGGCGCGCGATTCTGAGCATGGACGTACCCCGGCTCGCCGGAATCGCGACGGGACACCCGGATGCCGCCTACCGCAGCGCCCTCGGCGCCTTCACCCGCGACATCTGGGACGGATCCGGAGCAGAGCGCGACGGCCTGCCCGAGGCATCCGCCGCAGCCGTCGAGGACGCACGGGGCTGGTAGCCGCCCCCGCGCCCGGCGTCAGGCCGCACCTCCGGGTTTGGGGCGCGTCAGCGCCGCACACCCGGGTTTGGGGCGCGTCAGCGACATCGGGGCGCATCTCGTGCGCCCCAAAGGAGGGAATGCGCCCCAAACCCGGTTCCCCGCGCCCCAAGCCCGCGGCGCGCCGGTGTCGACGCGGCCCGAAGGAGGAAACGCGCCCCGAACCGAGGCATCCGCCGCAGCCGTCGAGGACCCACGGGGCTGGTACGCGCCCCGTCCCCGGCGTCAGGCCGCACACCCGGGTTTGGGGCGCGTCAGCGCCGCACACCCTGGTTTGGGGCGCGTCAGCGACATTGGGGCGCATCCCGTGCGCCCCAAAGGAGGGAATGCGCCCCAAACCCGGTTTCGTCGCGCGCGGAAAGATCGGCGCGCGCGGAAAGAGCGTCGCGCCCGGAAAGAGCGCTGCGCCCGACGGAGGAAACGCGCCCCGAGGGCGCGGTCGGTCAGCGTGCGTCGGGCAGCACCGGCGAGCCGAGGTCGTTCACATGCGGCCAGTCCGGCTCGACCGCGGGCGCATCGGTGACCGGCGAAGCCGCGTCGGTCGGCGAACGGTCCGCGCGGCGGTCGGGGTGGTCTGCGGGGGGCACCGATTCCTCGACCTCGAGGATGCGGGAGGCGGCCAACTGCTCCGCCGCGAGCTCGGAGTAGAGGCCGCCGGCCGCGAGAAGCGAGGAGTGGGTGCCGGTCTCGACGATGCGACCCCCGTCGACGACGTGGATGACGTCGGCGCCGATGACGGTGGACAGCCGGTGCGCGATCGACAGTGTCGTGCGTCCCGCCGCGGCGGTGTCGAGCGCCTCCTGAACGACCCGCTCCGACACCGTGTCGAGGGCGCTCGTCGCCTCGTCGAGAAGCAGCACCGGCGGATCCTTGAGCAGCACGCGCGCGATCGCGATGCGCTGCTTCTCGCCGCCGGACAGGCGATAGCCGCGCTCCCCCACGATCGTGTCGTAGCCGTGCTCGAACTGCTCGATGATGTGGTGGATGTTGGCCGCCCGGCACGCCGCGACCAGCTCCTCATCGGTCGCATCCGCCTTGGCGTAACGCAGATTCTCGCGGATCGTGGCGTGGAACAGATACGTCTCCTGGCTCACGATGCCGACGTGATCGATGATCGATTCCTGGGTGAGGCCGCGGACGTCCTCCCCCGAGAACAGCACCGTGCCGTCGGAGGCCTCGTACATGCGCGGGGTGAGGTAGATCACCGTCGTCTTGCCGGCGCCGCTCGGCCCGACGAAGGCCACGTGCTGCCCTGGTTCGGCCGTGAACGACACACCTCGGAGTGTCGGGCGCGAGTCGGCCGCGGCATCCGGATAACGGAACACGACGTCGCGGAACTCGATCTGCCCGACCGGACCCGGTGCCTGATCGACGCCGATCGCGTCGGGCGCGTCGCTGATCGCGGGCACCATGTCGAGGTACTCGAAGATCCGCGCGAAGAGGGCGGCGGATGTCTGGATGTCGAGCGCGACGCGCATCAGCCCGAGCAGCGGCTGCAGCAGCCGTGCCTGCACCGTCGTGAACGCGACGATGGTGCCAGCGGTGATCGCGTCGGTTCCCCCGGTGATGAGGTACCCCGACACGAGGTAGATCACGGCGGGCACGCTCGCGATCATGACGTGCACGACGCCGAAGAACCATTGCCCGCTCATCGCCCAGCGCACCTGCAGGCGCACCTGGTTGAGATTCTCGACGCGGTAGCGGGCGGATTCGGCGCGCTGCCGGTTGAACGACTTCGAGAGCAGGATGCCGGAGACGCTCAGGGTCTCCTGCGTGATGGAGGTCAGCTCCGACAGCGATTCCTGCGTCTCGCCGGCGATGCGGGCGCGCACCTGGCCGACCCGCCGCTGCACGATCACGAGGATCGGCATCATCACGATCGCGATGATCGTGAGCCGCCAGTCGATGAGGACCATCGCGACGACCGACGCGATCACGGTGACGACGTTTCCGAGGATGCTGGTCACGGTGTTGGTGAGAACCCCGGCCACACCCCCGACGTCGTTCTGCAGGCGCGACTGGATGACGCCGGTCTTGGTGCGGGTGAAGAAGCTCAGCTCCATCGCCTGGAGGTGCTCGAACAGGCGCACGCGCAGGTCGCCCGTGACCCGGTTGCCGACCGTCGCCGTGAGCCACGTCTGGATGACGCCGAGCCCCGCGCCGACGAGGAAAAGCAGCACCATGACGCAGACGAGGCGCAGCAGCAGCGCAAGATCGGGTCCCGAGCCGTCGACCGGGAAGAGCGCCCGGTCGAAGATCGCCTGTACGAGCAGGGGCGGGACCACCGCGATGGCGGCGCTGACGATGACGAGCAGCGCCGTGAAGGCGATCTGCACGCGGTATGGGCGAAAGAGCGCCACCACCCGCCGGCCGAGGTCGGGGATCTGCGGCGCCTGGGCGTTGAGCTTCTTCTGGGTCTCGACATCCACCGCGCGGAAGCCGCCCCCGCCTCGGGGCCCACCGCCCCCGCCGCCCATGCTCACGCAGTCAGCCTAGCCACGGGTCCGGACGATGGGGCCGAGTATGGTGGGGGCCATGTCCTCGACGCCCGATTCCCCCGCCCACGACGGCGACGATCTCGCGAAGCTGCGGGAGGAGATCGACGAGCTGAAGTCGCACTCGACGCAGGATCTCATCGACCCGCCTCTGGGCGATCTCGCGCAGGACGCGCCGGAGCCCGCGCCGACCGATGCGATCGGGTCGGAGCCTTCGTCAGAGGACGAGTAGCGACGGCGTCCGAGCGCTAGTCGGGACCGATTCCCGTCACGAGGTTGATGACGGTGGCGATGATGACGGTCGCGAAGATCCAGGCCAGCACGGTCTGACCGATCACGATCCGCCGGATCCCGTTCGTGCTGACGTTCGTGTCGGCGACCTGGTAGGTCATTCCGAGGCCGATCGCGAAGTAGATGAAATCCGTGTACATCGGCGCGGACCCGCCGTGGAAGTCGATGCCTCCGACGGGATCGTCGAAGTACACATGGGCGTAGCGGAGCATGTAGTTGGTCTGGATCAGGAACCAGGATGCCGCGACGCTGCCGACCGCGATCGTCGCCAGCAGCGCCGACTCGAAGAGCGGCGCCGACTTGGTCTGGACGAGCACGACGGCAACGGCCCCGAGGCTCGCGATACTGCCGATGATCGAGATGAGCCGCGACAGCCTTCGCCCCGGATCCTCCCGCGTGGCGTGCTCGCGTGTGCGCTCGGCATCCATCGGCCATGTGTAGATCAGGACCCACAGCACCACGATCATCGCCCCGGTACCCCAGCCGGCGAGCAGTCCGGCGGCCAAGCCCAGGGGCGGCGAGACCAGGATGCCGACGGCCACGCCGCTCGCGATCGACACCACGAACCGCCAGAGCACATCGGTTGGAAGAGAACTCGTGCGGGACATACGACGGATCTTTCCACGCCCGGACGGGAATGCCCTGTCGGTGCCCCCGGTTAGCCTCGAATGACGCCATCCCGGTGACGTCTTCGATGTGGCACCCCGAGGAGACCGATACATGACCGCAGCTACCGACAGCATCCGAATCTCCGCAGCGTCCACCTCCCCCACGGGCCTCACGTCCCGCGAGACGCGCGTCATCTGGCTCCTGCTCGGTGCGGCCTTCGTCGCGATCCTCAACGAGACCACGATGGGCGTGGCGATCCCGCACCTGATCACCGACCTCGGGATCACCGCCCTGGCCGCCCAGTGGCTGACGACCGCGTTCATGCTGACGATGGCGGTCGTGATCCCGGTGACGGGCTTCCTCCTGCAGCGCTTCACCACCCGCGCCGTCTTCCTCACGGCCATGAGCCTCTTCTCGCTGGGCACGCTTCTCGCGTTTCTGTCGCCGGGATTCCCGATGCTGCTGGTCGCACGCGTCGTCCAGGCTTCCGGCACGGCGATCATGATGCCCCTGCTCATGACGACCCTCATGACGCTCGTTCCGCCGCATGCGCGGGGGAGGATGATGGGCCGCGTGAGCGTCGTCATCTCGCTCGCACCCGCCATCGGCCCCACCGTCTCGGGCATCCTGCTCGACACCGTCGGCTGGCGCTGGATCTTCGGGCTGATCCTGCCGATCGCCCTCGTGGCGCTCGCCGCGGGTGCGCGCTGGATGGTGAACCTCGGCGAGACCTCGAAAGCGCCCATCGACGTCTGGTCGGTCATCCTCTCCGCCTTCGGCTTCGGGGGGCTGGTCTTCGGGCTGAGTCAGATCGGCGGAGCCGCCCATGGCGGAGACGCGTCGGCCGAGGCGCTCTCGACGACGACTCTCGTCACGTCGCTGGGCATCGGCGCCATCGCCCTGGGCCTGTTCGTGTGGCGCCAGCTGCGGCTGCAGCGGCGCGACGACGCGCTTCTCGACCTGCGGGTCTTCCGCTCCGCCAACTTCTCGATCTCGATCGTGCAGATGCTGCTCGTTTCGATGTCGTTCTTCGGAACGATCACCCTGCTGCCGATCTACCTGCAGGGAGTGCTCGGCGTCAGCGCGTTCGCGACGGGTCTCATCGTGCTGCCCGGCGCGCTCGTGATGGGGCTGCTCGGCCCGGCCGTCGGCCGCATCTACGACAACTACGGCACCCGCGTGCTGCTCGTCCCGGGCTCGATCATCTCGAGCGGCGTGCTCTGGTTCTACGCGACCCTCGGTCCCGCGACGCCCGTGTGGGCGATCGCGATCGCCCAGATCGTCCTCTCCGTCGGGCTCGCGCTCTCGTTCACCCCGCTGTTCACCGCTTCGCTCGGCTCACTGCCGCCGCGCCAGTACTCCCACGGCAGCGCGGTACTCGCGACCGTGCAGCAGGTGGCCGGCGCGGCCGGCATCGCCCTGATGGTGGCGATCCTCTCCGGTGTGTCCGCGGGCATGCTGGCCGACGGGGCGGTTCAGGTCGACGCGGATGCCGCGGGCTCGCAGGCAGCCTTCATGACCGCGGCGATCGTGTCGCTTCCCGCGATCATCGGGGCATTCCTCATTCGAAAGCCGGCGGATTCCATCGGCGCCCCGATGGCCCACTGACGCGACTGCGCGATCCCCGGCTCAGCTGGTCGAGCAGGAGGAGCCGCCGCAGCACGACCCCGCATCCGACTCCGGCGCGAGCAGATTGAGGCCGACGGGGGCCTGCAGGGGCGTGGCGGGGGTCTCGGTAGGAGTCGTCATGTCTCCAACATAGCCGCGCTCGCCGGACACGAGCTCCGCGACGCCCCGATCCGCACCGGGCCCGCGCATGCCTACCGATCCAGCGCGACGCCGCCGGTCTGGCACGTGGGGCAGTACTGGGCGGAGGCGCCTGAGAACGTCATCTCGCGGATGGTGTCACCGCACACCGGACACCGTTCCCCCGTGCGGCGGTGCACGGTGAGCGCCGCACGCTTGGCGGCCTTGAGATCGGCCGGCGGCACACCCCGCCGTGCCGCGGTGGCATCGAGGAGGATCCCGCGCATCGCGGCGTAGAGCGTCGCGACCTCGTCGTCCGACAGCACCGCCGCGTGCGTGACCGGCGAAATGCGCGCCGCGTGAAGGATCTCGTCGGAGTAGGCGTTGCCGATCCCGGCCACCGCGGTCTGATCCTGGATCAGCGCCTTGATCTGCTTCTTCCGCCCCACGAGGATGCCGGCGAAGCGGTCGAGCGCGAAGCCGGGATCGAGTGCGTCCGGACCGAGCTTGGCGACGGCGGGCACGTCGGACGCGCGATCAACGACGTGGATGGTGAGCGCCTTCCACTGGCCGGAGTCCGTCAGGTCGAAGCCGGTGCCGTCATCGAGCCGCACGCGGGCCATCAGTGTGGCCTCCCCTGCCCGCGTGATCCCCGCGGGGACGACGTCGTGCCAGATCACCCAGCCGTCGTGCCCGAAGTGCACGATGACATGCCGCACGGCACCCGCGGCGTCGAGCACGGCGATGTCGATCATCTTCGCGATGCGGGTGACTCCCGTGACGGTCGCGCCGACGAGATCGGCGGCACCGGCATCCGGGGTCTTGACGATCTTGCCGAGTGCGACGTCGACTCCGACGATCCGGCGCCCGCTCGCACGCGCGTCGAGGAAGGATGCGAGTTCGTGGACCTCGGGCGCCTCTGGCATGGCACCCATGATTCCACGGGGAACCGACGCCCGGCCGAATGGCGTCAGCGATCACCCGCTACGACGCCGTCGAGGCCTGAGCGAGCGCGTCCTCCGCGGCGACCCACGCGAGCATCGCGCACTTGACCCGGGCGACGTACTTCGACACGCCGCCGAGCGCGACGGCGTCGCCGAGCAGCTGCTCGTCGGGTTCGATCTGTCCCCGCGAGCGCATCGCGACGCGGAAGGCGTCGATGCGCGTCGTCATCTCAGCGGGAGTCAGGTGCTCGGCAAGGTCGGCAAGCAGCGACGCCGACGCCTGCGAGATGGCGCAGCCGCGGCCCTCCCAGCGCACCTCCTCGATCTCTCCGGCGTCGCCGAGGTGCAGCTCGAGCGTGATCTCGTCGCCGCACGTGGGGTTGACCTGATGCGAGCTTCCCGCTGCGTCGCCGCGGAGGCCGACGCCGTGCGGCGTGCGCGAATGGTCGAGGATCACCTGCTGATACATGCCCTGCAGATCGGACGAACTCACCGGGCACCTCCGAAGAAGTCGATCGTGTCGGCGACGCCGGCGAGCAGCTGGTCGACCTCGTCGGCGGTCGTGTACAGGTAGGCGCTCGCCCGGGTCGTGGAGGTGACGCCGAACCGGCGGTGCAGCGGCTGCGCGCAATGATGGCCGACGCGCACCGCGATGCCGCGGTCATCGAGGAACTGTCCCACATCGTGCGAGTGGATGCCGGCGACGTCGAAGCTCGCCAGGCCGACGCGTGGCAGCGGCGCGTCGCCGCCCAGCACCCGCACGCCGGGGATGACGGCGAGGCCGTCGACGAGGCGGCGGCCGACCTCGTGCTCGTGTGCGGCGATGCGCGGCATCCCGATCGCCGTCAGGTAGTCGATGGCCGCTGCCAGGGCGATCGCCTGCGAGACCCGCTGCGTGCCCGCCTCGAACCGCTGGGGCGGCGGCATGTAGGCCGCGGTCTCCATCGAAACCGTGGTGATCATCGAGCCGCCGGTGAGGAAGGGGGGCATCGCCGCGAGCAGTTCGCGGCGCCCGTAGAGGGCGCCGATGCCGGTCGGGGCGAGCATCTTGTGCCCCGAGAAGACGGCGAAGTCGACGTCCAGCGCCGTGACGTCGAGCGGCAGATGCGGCGCCGACTGGCACGCGTCCAGCAGCACGAGCGCACCGACCGCGTGCGCGCGGGCGATCACGTCCTCCACCGGATTGATCAGGCCGAGCACGTTCGAGACGTGGGTCACAGCGACGAGCTTCGCGCGATCGGTCACGATCTCATCGAGCTCGGCGAGCCTCAGAGTGCCGTCGTCCTCGAGCGGGATGAAGCGCAGTGCCGCCCCGGTGCGGGCGGCGAGCTCCTGCCAGGGGATGAGGTTCGCGTGGTGCTCGGCCTCGGTGACCACGATCTCGTCACCGGGTCCGAGGCGGAGGGCGGAGGCCGCCTCTCCCCCGCGACCGAGGCTGGCATTGGAGAGCGCGTACGCGACGAGGTTGATCGCCTCGGTGGCATTCGAGGTCCAGACGATCTCGTCGTCGTGCGCCCCGACGAACCGGGCAACGGTGGCCCTGGCATCCTCGAACAGCTCGGTCGCCTCCGCGGCGAGCGCGTGCGCACCGCGGTGCACGGCCGCGTTGTGCGCCTCGTAGTACGACCGCTCGGCGTCGAGCACGGCCAGCGGTTTCTGCGAGGTCGCGCCCGAATCGAGGTAGACGAGCGGGTGTCCGTTCACCTTCGTGGACAGGAGCGGGAAGTCGGCTCGGATGCCGCGGACCTCGGCATCTGTCAGGGGACCCGAGGTCGTGGCCGGCGCACTGATGGTCATCGTTCTAGCCTCTCGGAGACGGCGAGGCAGGGCAAACAGCCTGCACTCCGTCGCCAACGATAACCCTCCGGGACCCGCGGCTATTCCGTGGTCGCCGCGAACCATGGCGCGCGTGCATCCGACGGCGGTCAGACGGCGAATCGGTCAGGATCGGAGAAGCGTCGCCGAACCGCGCTGTCTAGCCTGGCATTGACGTCGCACCGATCGCGGCGTCGGGAGCACGCAACCCGCGAAGGAGCACGTGATGGGCACGACCGACACATCCGGTGGACTGACCAAGGAAGAGCGCGACGCCGTCAAGGACCGCGCGAAGGAGCTTCGCGAGGAGGCGAAGGCGGGCAAGAACCGCGCCGCCGGCGAGAAGGCGGTCCAGGATGCGATCAAGGACATGCCGAAGGGGGACGCCGAGATCGCCACGCGCCTGCACGAGATCGTGGCGGATGCCGCGCCCCAGCTGACCCCCAAGACCTGGTACGGCCAGCCCGCCTATGCAGACAAGGACGGCAAGGTGATCGCGTTCTTCCAGAGCGCCGCCAAGTTCAAGACCCGGTATGCCACGCTCGGCTTCAACGAGGACGCGAGCCTCGATGACGGTGAGATGTGGGCCACGTCCTTCGCGGTGACGAAGCTGACCCCTGCCGTCGAGAAGAAGATCACGGAACTGATCACGCGCGCGGCGGGCTGACCGCCGCGCACCGGAACGGCCAGGGTCGTGTGACCCTGGCCGTGTTCGGTGCAGGCTACTTGAAGGCGTCCTTGACGTCTTCGCCGGCCTTCTTCACGCCGGCTTTGGCCTGGTCCATGTCGCCTTCGGCCTCGAGGCGCTCGTTGTCGGTGGCTTTGCCCACCGCTTCCTTGGCCTTGCCCTTGAGGTCTTCGGCGGTGTTCTTGATCTTGTCGTCGACACCCATGTTCGTCTCCTTCGTGATGGCCGCGCCAGGGATCCTCCTCGCGGCTCGCATGCCATTTCACGTGCTCGGGGCGAACGCGTACAGGGGGTTGACGTCCGGCGATCCGCGATGTCTCATTCACCTCGCGCCCGGCGCCCCCTCGGCTTCCAGTAGCTCCTTCAGCCGCTGCAGGTGGTCGCCGTCTTCTTTCCTCAGTTCGGCGACCACCAGCGGGAGGAGCAGCTTCTTCGCGCCCCCCGCCTTGACATCGCAGAGCAGGTCGACGCGCGTGCCATCGGCTTCGGGCCGAAACGCATACTGATAGACGGTCTCGATTCCCTCGGTCAGGTTCTGCACGGCATACTTCTGACCCGGTTCGTAGGCGACGACCTCGAGCTCGGCGTGTTCTTCCTTGCCCCTCATCACGCGGGTCTCGCGGTAGCGCGTCCCCACGTGGATGGGTCCGTCGGTCAGCGTGACCATGCTCTTGACGGTCGGAACGACCCTGGGAGCATTCTCGGGCGCGGTGATGAATTCGAAAACGTCTTGCGGCGGACGGGAGATCCACTCGCTCATCTTGAACCCGGCCAATTTGCTCTCCTCGAGGTAGTGAGCAGGATGGGTTGCCGACATCGAGGGCGTGGCCTCACGCTACGCGAGGGTGCTCGCCACGTCGAGGGGGGGTCTACACGTTGAAGCGGAACTCCACGACGTCGCCGTCCTTCATGACGTACTCCTTGCCCTCGAGGCGGGCCTTGCCGCGGTGCCTGGCCTCGAGCACCGAGCCGGCATCCACGAGGTCATCGAACGAGATGACCTCCGCCTTGATGAAGCCCTTCTCGAAGTCGGTGTGGATGACACCGGCCGCCTGCGGGGCCTTCCAGCCCTGGCCGATCGTCCACGCGCGGGCCTCCTTGGGCCCGGCGGTCAGGTAGGTCTGCAGCCCGAGGGTGTCGAACCCGATTCTGGCGAGCTGGTCGAGCCCCGACTCGTCCTGGCCGGTGGACGCGAGCAGCTCGGCCGCATCCTCGGGGTCGAGGTCGATCAGCTCCGATTCGATCTTCGCGTCGAGGAAAACCGCGTGCGCGGGCGCGACCAGAGCTTCGAGGGCGTCTTTGGCCGCGGCATCCGTCAGTACCGCCTCGTCGACGTTGAAGACGTAGATGTAGGGCTTGGCGGTCAGCAGACCGAGTTCGCGGATCGGCGCGAGGTCGATTCCGGAGGAGGAGAGCAGGATGCCGCGCTCCAGCGCGTCCTGCGCGGCCTTGGCGGCCTCGAGCGCGGCGGGCTCTGCCCGCTTGGTCTTGACCTCCTTCTCGATGCGCGGCACGGCCCTCTCGAGGGTCTGAAGGTCGGCGAGCATGAGCTCTGCGTTGATCGTCTCGAGGTCATCCTTCGGGTTCACCGCACCCTCGACGTGCACGACGTCATCGTCGGTGAAGCCGCGCACCACCTGGGCGATCGCATCCGCCTCGCGGATGTTCGCGAGGAACTGGTTGCCGAGCCCCTCCCCCTCGCTCGCGCCGCGAACAATCCCCGCGATGTCGACGAACGACACCGTCGCCGGAAGAATGCGCTCCGAGTGGAACACCTCGGCGAGCTTCGCGAGCCGCGGATCCGGAAGGCTCACCACGCCCACGTTCGGCTCGATCGTCGCGAACGGATAGTTCGCCGCGAGCACGTTGTTCTTGGTCAGTGCGTTGAACAGGGTGGACTTGCCGACGTTGGGCAGGCCGACGATGCCGATAGTGAGAGCCACGGGCATCCAGTCTACGTGCGCGGGCACACGCGTCCGGAGGCCCGGCTCGGCGCGTCAGGGCCGAACCGCTCGGTACGCGCGGGTGACGTACGGCAGTTCGATCGTGGCCTCGCCGTGCAGCCCCATCTCGTCGAGGAGCGCCCCGAGCCCGGCCTCGATCATGGCGCGGTCGCCGGGTTCTGCGGTGATGATGTAGCTGCGCGAGCGCGCCATGTCGAGCATCGCGGCGCGGGTCATCGTGCGCGTCCAGTGCCACACCCGGCCCTCGAGCGCATCGAACGGGGCGCGGATGGGCGGATCGCCGCCCTCGAGCATCACCTCCGCGTGGCTGCCGTGCATGACCGCGGTGAGCCGGCGCACCCACGGGTCGGACTCGTCGCGCACATTCCAGATGAGTCCCAGGATGCCGCCGCTCCGGAGCACGCGGGCCGCCTCGAGCGAACCGGCGACCGGCTCGACCCAGTGCCACGCCTGGCCGAGCACGACGGCGTCGAGCGCGGCGTCAGGGAGCGGCAGGCGTTCGGCCCTGCCGACGAAGGTCGGGATGCCGGGCACGGCGTCGCGCAGGGCCGCGAGCATGTCCGGATCCGGATCGATCGCGACGACCTCGGCGCCGGTCGCGGCCACGGCACGCGTGAGCTTGCCGGTCCCGGCCCCGACATCGGCGACGCGAGGGCGATGCTCGTGCGAGGCGACGGGTGCCAGCATCCATTCGACGGCCTCGGCCGGATACTCGGGCCGACCCGATTCGTAGGTTCCGGCGGCGACGCCGAACGACGTGGACATCTCATCGCGACTGGCCATGCGTCGAGCCTACGACGAGCGCGGCGCGCCTACAGGGGGGTATGCGAACTCCGGGCGAGGCTGGCCCCGTGGCCCTGGACTTCACCGCGATCGACTTCGAGACGGCGAATTCCAGCCCCGCGTCCGCGTGCGCAGTGGGCCTCGCCCGCGTGCGGAACGGACGCATCGTCGCCACCGCCGGGTGGCTCATCCAGCCTCCGCCGGGACACGACGAGTTCCACGAGTTCAACACCCGCATCCACGGCATCCGCGTCGGCGACGTGGCGACGGCGAAGGGATGGAGCGCGCAGCTCGACGACCTGTGCGCGTTCGCAGGCTCCGACGTGCTCGTCGCACACAACGCCGGGTTCGATATGAACGTGCTGCGCCGGGCGTGCGCGGCCACGGGCGATTCATGCCCGCCCTACCGCTACCTCTGCAGCCTGCAGGTGGCGCGCAAGACGTATCGGCTCGATTCCTACCGGCTGCCCCTCGTGGCGGAGGAGGCCGGCTTCGGTCCGTTCCCGCACCACGACGCCGCCGCCGACGCCCTCGCGTGCGCGCACGTCGTCATCGATGCCGCTCGACGCGCAGGGGCCGCGGATGTCGGGGCCTTGGCCGACGCGATGAGCGTCAGGGTCTGCCGCATCGCGGTTGGGGAGGCGGTCACGGTGCCGCCGGCGGTCGACGCGCTGGCCGCGGTCGCCTGAATCCACGGGATGTCGGGGGCCACCGCCATCATGGGATCATGGACGCCCTCACCGCTTCGCTTCTCGCCGTGGCCTGCCTGGCCGCCGGCATCCTGGCCGGCTGGTTCGCGCGCGCGGCGCGCGCGTCGGAGGGCGCCGCCCGGTCCGAGGCCGGGCTGCTCGCGCGGCTCGCCGCCGCGGAGACATCTGCCGCGAGCCTGCGCGAACAGCTCGACGTGCGCACCGATGAGTATCGCGAGCTGATCGATCGGGCACGCCAAGACCACGCCGTGCAGAACGAGCGGGAACGGCGCGAGGCGGCCGTGCTGAGCGCCCTCTCCCCCGTGCGCGAGACTCTCGCCTCGATGCAGCAGAAGGTCGCAGAACTCGAGCGCGACCGGCACGCGCAGTTCAGCTCGCTCGCCGAGCAGCTTCGACGCGCGCACGAGTCCGACGAGTCGCTGCGGGCGACGACCGAATCGCTCGCGAGCGCGCTCCGGTCCAACACCACACGCGGTGTGTGGGGCGAGACGCAGCTGCGCCGAGTCGTCGAGGCGGCGGGTCTCACCCGGTACGTCGACTTCGACGTCCAGACGTCGGTGTCATCGGATGCCGGGGCGGGACGACCCGACATGATCATCCGGCTCCCGGGCGACAAGGCGATCGCCGTCGACGCCAAGGTCCCCCTCGACGCCTACCTCGAGGCCAGCAGCATCGCGCTCACCGCGACTGGTGACGAGGGAGCCCGCCGCAAGTCTCTGCTCGGCAAGCACGTGCGGGCCGTCCGCGCGCACGTCGATGCCCTCGCCAAGAAGGCGTACTGGGCCGGACTCTCATCGAGCCCCGAGTTCGTCATCTGCTTCGTCCCCAGCGAGTCGCTGCTCTCCGCCGCTCTCGAGGAGGATCCGACGCTCCTCGACTACGCCTTCTCCAAGCGCGTCGCGCTCGCCTCCCCCGTCAACCTGTGGGCGGTGCTGAAGACCGTCGCCTACACGTGGACGCAGCAGGATGTATCCGACGAGGCGAGGGCGCTCTTCGACCTCGGCAATCAGCTGTACGACCGTCTCGGCGGGCTCGCGCGGCATGCCGATGACCTGCGTCGCGCGATCGAGCGCACCGTCGACTCGTACAACAAGTTCGCGGGGTCGCTCGAATCGCGAGTGCTGGTCACCGCCCGGCGCTTCCCCGGTATCGATCAGACCAAGCTGGACGCCGTCGCCGCGCCCGCCGTCATCCACTCGGCGCCGCGACGCCTGTCGGCGGTCGAGCTGCTCGACGCGCTCGAACACGCGGACGACGAAGACCACGCCATCACCGCCGACGTGGGGCCGTTGCGGTCGCGACTGGACGACTGAGCGTCCCGCGCATCCGGCACCGACGCGCCGCGTCGGCTCAGGAACCTCCGGGGACGAAGCTGAGCAGCGCGATCACCGCCGCCGACACGGCGACGAACGCCCCGATCAGCCACCACGCGTTGACCTCGTGGTCTTCGTCGCGCCGCACCCGGAAGAGCACGTCTGCGCGCCGGGAGGGATCGACGATGATCTTGTGCGACCCGGTGCCGGTGGGGATCGACCCCGTGCTCGTCGGGATCGAACCCGTGCCCGGGGGAACTCGGGGCGCGGGGCTCGACGCGGACGAAGAGCCCGCGGGCGTCTGATCCGTCATTGCGTTCCTCCCACTGCACATCGTCGCCGAGCGGTGCGCGGCACCGTCCGACATCCATTGTGCCAGCAGGGCGTCGCCTCCCGCGCCCGACCCGCAGGAGCGGCGCGGGCGCCCTCAGGAGCCGCCGGCCGGGCGGTCGCTCAAAGCCACTTCGACGTCAGGTGCTCCGATGCGATGCGGCGGAGAGTGCCCGATGCGCTGCGCAGCACGACGCTCTCGGTGTAGAGGTAGTCGCCCTGGCGGGTCACCCCGGCGACGAGCTGTCCGTCGGTCACACCCGTTGCCACGAAGATCGTGTTCTTGCCCGTGACGAGCTCGTCGGCCTCATAGACGTGATCCATCTTGAGTCCGGCATCGATCCCCCGCTGGGTCTCGTCGTCGGTCTGCGGCCACATGATGCCCTGGATGTGACCCCCGAGCGCCTTGATCGCGCACGCCGTGACGATGCCCTCCGGACTGCCGCCGACGCCGACGCACATGTCGGTCTTCGCGTTGTGGCGCGCCGCGTTGATGCCGCCGGCGACGTCGCCGTCCGACATGAGTCGCGTGCCCGCACCCGCCTCGCGGATGTCGGCGATCAGCTTCTCGTGCCTCGGACGATTGAGCACCGAGACCACGATCTCGTCGATCGGCTTGCCGAGCGCCTTCGAGAGCAGGCGGATGTTCTCGCCGATCGGAAGGCGGATGTCGACCACGCCGACGCCGGCGGGGCCGGTCACGAGCTTGTCCATATAGAAGACGCTCGACGCGTCGAGCATCGTGCCCCGGTCGGAGACCGCGATGACCGACAGCGCGTTCTGGCGCCCGGCGGCGGTCAGCGATGTGCCGTCGATCGGGTCGACGGCGATGTCGCACGCGGGCCCACGCCCATTGCCGACGTGCTCCCCGTTGAAGAGCATCGGCGCGTGATCCTTCTCGCCCTCGCCGATGACGATGACGCCGTCGAAGTTGACGGTGCTGAGGAACGCGCGCATCGCGTCGACGGCCGCCCCGTCTGCGGCCTCCTTCGCGCCCCGTCCGACGAACGGAACGGCGCGGATCGCGGCTGCCTCCGTCGCCCGGACGAGCTCGAGTGCGAGGTTGCGGTCAGGGTGCAACGGGCTCATGTCTGCGGTAAGGCTCACCATGAGGTCAGCCTAGCCAGCGCGGGGTCACGTCCCCGGTCATTTCCGTGAACCGGCCGTGAAGGAAGCGCGGTTCTTAACCGGAGACCAGCAGATCACGCGCTCTCTCGCCCGGCGCCCCCGCCCCGGATGATGGGCCACCGCATCGCTAGACTCAGCAGTGCGCACGTCCCCGCACCGATACCATGCCCACGAGTACCGTGCCCAAGACCAAGGAGCCGTCATGCCCGTCGCCACCCCCGAGCAGTACGCCGAGATGCTGGACCGAGCGAAGGCCGGCGGCTTCGCCTACCCCGCGTTCAACGCGTCGAGCTCGCAGAGTGTGAACGCCATCCTCCAGGGCCTCACCGAGGCCGGATCCGACGGCATCATCCAGGTGACGACCGGAGGCGCCGACTACTTCGCCGGGCACACGGTCAAGGGCCGCGCCACCGGCGCTCTCGCATTCGCGAAGTTCGTCCACGAGGTCGCGAAGAGCTACCCGATCACCGTTGCGCTGCACACCGACCACTGCCCCAAGCCCGCGCTCGAGGACTTCGTCCTCCCCCTCATCGCCGAGTCGGAGAAGGTCGTCGCCGACGGCGGCAACCCGATCTTCCAGTCCCACATGTGGGACGGATCGGCCGTGCCGCTCGATGAGAACATCGAGATCGCCCAGCAGCTGCTCCCCCGGCTCAAGGCGATCAACGCCATCCTCGAGGTCGAGATCGGCGTCGTCGGCGGCGAGGAGGACGGCGTCAAGCACGAAGGCTCCAACGAGGCGCTCTACACGACCGTCGCCGATGTCAGCAAGGCCGTGGAGGGCCTCGGGCTCGGAGAGCAGGGCCGCTGGATCGCCGCGCTCACGTTCGGCAATGTGCACGGCGTCTACAAGCCCGGCAACGTCAAGCTCCGGCCCGAACTGCTCGGCGAGATCCAGGACGGGATCGCCTCGAAGTTCGCGACCGACGCGAAGCCCCTCGACCTCGTCTTCCACGGCGGCAGCGGCTCCACCGACGAGGAGATCGCGCTCGCGGTGCGCAACGGTGTCATCAAGATGAACATCGACACCGACACCCAGTACGCGTTCACCCGCGCGGTCGCCGGTTTCATGTTCACCAACTACGACGGCGTCCTGAAGGTCGACGGCGAGGTAGGGAGCAAGAAGGCCTACGACCCGCGCGCGTGGGGCAAGGTCGCGGAGTCCGCGATGGCCGCCCGCGTCGTGGAGGCCACCCGCCAGCTCGGTTCCGCCGCCCAGTCGCGAAGCTAGTCGGCACACCCGCCGGTGCCCTCCCGGCCGCGTGGCCGGCCACCGCGGCGATCAGCCGGCGGGCGTGAGGTACTGGATGATCGCGGGGTCGCCGAGCAGCGGGATCATGAGCAGGGCGGTGAGCGCGACGTAGCTGACGGCGGCGCCGGCGAGCGGCACCCAGAAGCTCAGCCGACCGCTGCGGAGCCTCCGCCACGTCAGCACGGCGGTCACGACCCAGCCGATCACGAAGGCCACGGCCGCGACCGTGCCCCACAGGCGACCCGAGGCGACGTTCGTGAACTCGCCCTCGATGCCGACCATGCCCATCCAGGTGTCCGCGAACGTCGAGAAATCCAGCAGGGTCGCGAGCGATGACACGACCGCGAAGAGACCGTAGCCGAGCAGGGCGATCGTGATGACGCGGTCGACGACGTTGCCGGGGGCGGCGGCGCGGGCCACGGGCGCCGCGGCTCCCGCCTTCGGATCGGCGGCGGACGACGCGGGTTCCTCGGTCACCGCCTGCCCCTGTTCCAGCGCCCAGGTGGCATCGGGCTGCTGGATGCGTGCCCGCTGCTCCTCGGGAGTGGCGTACTCGCCGTATTGCGGTCTCGGCCTCTCGATCGGATCGCTCACGCCTGCCGCCCGCCGAGCGCCCGCGCATCGCGGTTGCCCGCGGCATCCTGACGCAGTTCTTTGGGAAGCGAGAAGATCAGATCCTCCTCGGCCGTCTTGATCTCTTCGACGTCGCGGTAGCCCGCGCCGGCGAGCTCCTCGAGCACCTGGGCGACCAGCACCTCGGGCACGGACGCGCCGCTCGTGACACCGACCGTCTGAACGCCCTCGAACCACTCCTGCCGCATCTCGTCGGCGTAGTCGATGCGGTGCGCCGCCTTCGCGCCGTACTCGAGTGCCACCTCGACGAGCCGAACGCTGTTCGAGGAGTTCGAGGAGCCCACCACGATCACGAGGTCGGCGCCCTGCGCGACCTTCTTGATCGCGACCTGGCGGTTCTGGGTGGCGTAGCAGATGTCATCCGACGGCGGATCCTGGAGCTGCGGGAAGCGCACGCGCAGGCGGCGCACCGTATCCATCGTCTCGTCGACCGACAGGGTGGTCTGCGAGAGCCAGACGACTTTGGAGGGATCCCGCACCTCGATGGTGTCGGCCTCTTCGGGGGAATTGACGATCGTGACGTGGTCGGGCGCCTCGCCCGCCGTGCCCTCCACCTCTTCGTGCCCCTCATGGCCGATCAGGAGGATCTCGAAGTCGTCGCGGGCGAACCGCACGGCCTCCCGGTGCACCTTCGTCACGAGGGGGCACGTCGCATCGATGGCCTGCAGCCCGCGATCGGATGCCGCGGCGACGACGGCCGGCGATACACCGTGCGCGCTGAAGACGACGTGCGCACCCGGGGGCACCTCGTCGACCTCGTCGACGAAGACCGCCCCCGCCGCCTCGAGCTCGGTGACGACGTGGATGTTGTGCACGATCTGCTTGCGCACGTACACCGGGGCGCCGTAGCGCTCGAGCGCCTTCTCGACGGCGATCACGGCGCGGTCGACGCCGGCGCAGTAACCGCGGGGCGCCGCGAGCAGCACCCGCTTCTGTCCGGGGACGGGGATATCCTGGAGGCGTCCACGCCGCCGCGGAACACGGGGCACGGGCAAGCGGACGGCAGGAGTGGTCACGGGTCGATTCTACGTGGGGCCCCTGGGCGCGGGCCGAGTCCCCGCACCGGCTCCGACGCCATGCCGATGCCGACGCACCCAAGACCAGACGATGGGCAGACCAGACGACGTGAGGATGCGATGACGACCTTCCAGGCCGCCGCCTCCCCGGGCGCGCCGCCGCCCGATTCGGTGGCTCCGCGGGACTCCACCCCGGCGGCACCGACATCGGTGTCGCGCTTGAACGATTCGATCCGCGACTTCGTCTCGCGCTGGGGCGCCGTGTGGGTCGAGGGCGAGATCACCGGGTGGAACGTGCGGGGCAACGCCGTGTACGGACGCATCAAAGATCTCGCCTCCGACGCCACGATCGCCGTGCGGGTGTGGTCGAGCGCGCGCACGCGCATGCCGGCCGACCTGAAGGTCGGCGATCACGTCATCGCGTGCGTCAAGGCCGACTACTTCATCAAGACGGGCGACTTCAGCTTCCAGGTCTCGTCGCTGCGCCATGTCGGTCTGGGCGATCAGCTCGAGCGCCTCGAGCGCTTGCGCGTGCAGCTGCGCCAGGAGGGCCTCTTCGACCCCGCTCGCAAGAAGCCGCTCCCGTTCCTGCCCCGCACGATCGGCCTGATCACCGGCGAACGCTCGGATGCCGAGAAGGACGTTCACCGCAACGCCGAGCTCCGCTGGCCGCACGTGCGGTTCCGCACGGAGTACGCCGCCGTACAGGGCGATCGGTGCGTTCCCGAGACGCTTGCGGCGCTGAAGCGGCTGGATGCCGACCCCGAGGTCGACGTCATCGTCATCGCCCGGGGCGGCGGCGACCCGCAGACGCTCCTCGGGTTCAGCGACGAGCGCCTCGTGCGCGCGGTGGCCGCGGCATCCACCCCCGTCGTCAGCGCCATCGGCCACGAGAACGATCGGCCGCTGCTCGACGACGTCGCCGACCTCCGGGCCTCGACGCCCACGGATGCCGCGAAGCGCGTCGTGTCCGATGTCGCCGAGCAGCTCAATCTGGTGCGCCAGCTGCGTTCGCGCCTGACCACCCGGCTCGTGCATCGCGTCTCGAACGACATGGAGCGCTTGGAGCAGCTGCGCTCGCGGCCCGTGCTGCGCGCACCCGAGGGCATGCTGGTGGGGAGGTCGCAAGAGGTGTGGCTGGTGGTGTCGCGCGGTCGCGATCGCATCGACCGCCAGATCGAGGCCGGACGCCGCCGCACGACCGAGCTCCAGGCGTCGCTGCGGGCGCTGTCGCCCGCGGCGACCCTCGCCCGCGGCTACGCGATCGCGCATATCGCGGGCGGCGTCATCGTGCGCGACGCGGCTCAGGCGCCCGCCGGCACCTCGCTCGTCGTGACGCTCGACCGCGGTTCGCTGGCTGCCCGCTCCGAGGGCGAGCTTCCGGAGTCCGGCGACGACGCAGCCCCGATTTAGGATGGAAGACATGACCCAGACCGCTCCGCTCACCGGCGACGAGACGGCCGGCGGCCCCGCAGGGGCTACGGACGTCGCGAACATGTCGTTCGAGCAGGCGCGCGACGAGCTCGTGCGCGTCGTCGCGGAACTCGAGCAGGGCTCCCCCACGCTCGAGCACTCGCTCGCGCTCTGGGAACGTGGCGAAGCCCTGGCCGCCCGCTGCGAGGAGTGGCTCCGCGGTGCGAAGCAGCGTCTCGACGCGGCGCGGGCCACGCCCGACGAGGGGGCCACCACGTGATGGCGAGACGCGGGAACTCCACGCTTTCGCGCCAGTCCGACGACGAGATCGCCGCCGACAAGGCCGAGCGCTCACGCAACTACCGGGCGAGCCAGACGATGCGCAACCTCGTCGCGGCACTGCTCGCGACGCTCGTCGTGGTGGTGGTCATCGTGCTCGGGGTCCCCCGCGGCGAGCCCGCGCCCCGCCCGGCGATCGATGTGGCCGCGGTCGCACACGGCGTCGAGGACACATACGGCCGCGAGGTCATCGTGCCCGTCGTTCCCGAGTCGTGGCGCGTGAACGGCGCGCAGGTCGAGGCGGACGCGGTCGCGACCTGGGGGATCATCTACGTTCCCGACGAGAACAGCTTCCTGCGCGTCGCGCAGGGATTCGACGCCGACCGCACCTGGGCCGCGCAGCTGCTCAAGGGTGCCGCGCCCAACGGCACGATCACGCTCGACGGTCTCTCGTGGGACCGCTACGAGATCGCCGACCCGTCACGCAACGCGAACGTGTCGTACGCGCTCGGCATCCAGGCGGGCCCCGACCACATCGTGGTCTACGGTTCGGCCGATCCCGAGACGACGGCGCAGGTCGCCGGGAGCATCGCAGACCAGGTGCGCGCGCTTCAGGAGGCCGCCGAGTGACCGATAGACCCTCGCCCCGCAAGGTGTGGAAAGAGATGCTCCGGGGCAACGCCCGCTTCGTGGCGGGCGAGCCGCGGCATCCGCGCCAGGACATCGATCGCCGCAACGAGGTCGCGGAGGCGCAGACCCCACGCGCCGCCCTGTTCGGCTGTTCCGATTCCCGGCTGGCCGCCGAGATCATCTTCGACAAGGGCCTCGGCGACCTCTTCGTCGTGCGCAACGCGGGGCAAGTGATCTCCGACTCCGTCGTCGGCAGCCTCGAGTATGCGGTGGCCGTGCTGAAGGTATCGCTCATCGTCGTCTTGGGTCACGACGAGTGCGGCGCCGTTCGCGCCGCGATCTCGTCGCAGGGCCCCGATGCCACCCCGCTCCCCCCGCACATCCAGCGGCTGATCGAGCCGATCATCCCGGCGGTCCGGCGGGTGGTCGGCGCCGGCGCCGTCGACCCCGCGGCGGTCGACGCCGAGCGCGTGGGCCGGGAGCACCTGCGCGACACGGTCGCCGAGCTGCTGGAGAAGTCCGAGCTCATCGGCGAGGCGATCGCGGCGGGGCAGCTCGCGATCGTCGGCGCAAACTATCGACTGGCCCAGGGCACGGTCCTGGCCGACGTCATCGTCGGGCCGGCGACCGGCTCGGCCGACTGAGAACCTACCACCCCACACCCGAGGCAGAGGAACAACGACGTGACTGACACCGAGTACCGCATCGAGCACGACACCATGGGCGAGGTGCGGGTTCCGTCATCCGCCCTGTACGGGGCTCAGACGCAGCGCGCCGTCGAGAACTTCCCCATCTCGGGAGACAGCCTCGACCCCGCGCAGCTCGTGGCGCTGGCCCGCATCAAGAAGGCCGCCGCCCTCGCGAACAAGGAGCTGGGGACCCTGGACGGCTCGATCGCGGACGCGATCGCGGGGGCCGCCGACGAGGTCATCACCGGCGACCTGTTCGCGCACTTCCCGATCGACGTGTACCAGACCGGCAGCGGCACCTCGTCGAACATGAACATGAACGAAGTGCTGGCGACGCTCGCGACGCGGCGCCTCGGCGCGCCCGTGCACCCGAACGACCACGTCAACGCATCGCAGTCGTCGAACGACGTGTTTCCCACCTCGGTGCACATCGCGGTCACCCAAGAGCTGATCGACGATCTGATCCCCGCCCTCGACCACCTCGCCGTCGCCCTCGAGGGGAAGGCCGAGCTGTGGAAGGGGGCCGTCAAGTCCGGGCGCACCCACCTGATGGACGCCACACCCGTCACCCTCGGCCAGGAGTTCGGCGGCTACGCCCGCCAGATGCGCCTCGGCATCGAGCGTGTCCAATCGGTGCTGCCCCGCGTCGCCGAGGTTCCGCTCGGCGGCACGGCGGTCGGCACCGGCATCAACACCCCCCTCGGCTTTCCCCAGAAGGTCATCGAGCTGCTCGTGTCCGAGACGGAGCTGCCCATCACGGAGGCCAAGGATCACTTCGAGGCCCAGGCCAACCGCGACGGCCTCGTCGAGGCATCCGGCGCCCTCCGCACGATCGCGGTCTCGCTGACGAAGATCAACAACGATCTCCGCTGGATGGGGTCCGGCCCGAACACGGGCCTCGGCGAGCTGCGCATCCCCGACCTCCAGCCCGGGTCATCGATCATGCCCGGCAAGGTGAATCCGGTCGTTCCCGAGGCGACGCTCATGGTCTGCGCCCGCGTGATCGGCAACGACGCCACGATCGCGTGGGCGGGTGCATCGGGGGCCTTCGAGCTGAATGTCGCGATCCCGGTCATGGGCACGGCCCTGCTCGAATCGATCCGGCTGCTCGCCAACACCGTGCGGGTGCTGGCCGACAAGACGATCGTCGGGCTCGAGGCGAACCTCGAGCGTGCGGCGGCCTTCGCGGGTATGTCCCCATCGATCGTCACCCCCCTCAACAAGCTCATCGGCTACGAGGCCGCGGCCAAGATCGCCAAGCACTCGGTGGCGAAGGGGATCACGATCCGCGAGGCCGTCATCGACCTCGGATATGTCGACCGCGGCGACCTGACGCTCGATCAGCTCGACGAGAAGCTCGACCTCCTGTCGATGACGCACCCGGGTTGAGGCGGCAACAGCGTGATAATCGGCCCGCGGGTCGATAATCAGAAGATGAGCAGCACGTCGAGACCGATCTCGGCACGCACGCGGATCCTGGGGGCCATCCTCTCTGTGGCGTGCGTGGGGCTCGTCATCGCCGGCGGGATCACCTTCGTCGCGGAACGAGAGCGCGTGCTGAGCGATGTCGATGCCCGCCTGCGCACCCAGGTCTCGAGCCTGCTGACGGTCGCGGAGATCAGCTCGGTCGAGCCTCTGCCGGCGCCCGACTCGACGGATCCTCCCGCGACCGCGCGCGAAGAGCTGCGGGAGGGGGATTTCTCCACGGTCGACGAGTACCTGTACGCCGCCGTAGCCCGGCTCGTCCCTGGCCGCAACGAGGCCTCCGTGGCCATCATCGACGGCGTGCCGCGCTACCGCCCCGAGACGCTCTCCGGATTCGACATCTCCGACAACGAGGAACTCATCGATCGGGTGATCTCCGAGACCGAGGCGGAGAAGACCACCGTCATCGGAACGTCCGTCACGGACGACGGGGCCCTTCGGTACATCGCGATCCCGGTGACGATGGAGGGGGACGACAGCGTCGGCGTGTACCTCCGGGCGATCGACCTCGACTCGGAGCTCGAGACCGTCGACACATCCATCATCATCTTCTCGGTCGCCGCGCTGGCGACCCTTGCGGCAACGGGGATCGTGGGCTGGTTCGTCGTGGGCCGTCTCCTCTCCCCGATCCGTCGCCTGCAGGAGACCGCAGACTCCATCACCCTCACCGACCTGGGCGCGCGCATCCCCACCGGCGGCAACGACGACATCTCCGATGTCACGCGCACGGTCAACTCCATGCTCGACCGGTTGGAGGGCTCCGTCGATGTGCAGCGGCAGCTTCTCGATGACGTGCGACACGAGCTCAAGACCCCGATCACGATCGTGCGGGGACATCTCGAGATGATGGATCCGGCGGACTCGACTGATGTCGCGGTGACCCGCGATATCGGGATCGCCGAGCTCGACCGCATGACCCGCCTGGTCGATGACATCGACATGCTCGCAAACGTCGAAGGCGATCAGTACACGATGGTGACGATCGACCTGGCGGGCCTGACCGCGCGGGTCGGCGAGCTCGTAGCGGTCATTCCCGATCACACGTGGTCGCTGGAATCCTTCGGCCGGGGAACCGTCGAGGGCGACGACGATCGCCTCCTTCAGGCATGGCTCCAGCTCGCAGACAACGCGGCGAAATACTCGCCCCCTGGCACTCCCATCGAGCTGGGCAGCACGAGCGAGAATGGCGAAGTCCAGTTGTGGGTGCGCGACCACGGCCCGGGCATCCCCCCGGCCGCCCGGCATCGCATCTTCCGCCGGTTCGACCGCGCCCACGAGCGGCGCACGGTGGGCGGCTCCGGTCTCGGCCTGGCGATCGTGGATGCCATCGCCAAGGCTCACGACGGACACTGCACCGTCACGGACACTCCCGGCGGCGGCGTGATCTTCACCATCCACCTCCCCGTCCGTCAGGGATCTCCCGCCGAGCTCCCCGCGCCCGTGCGCGCGGGTGACGTCGTGATGCAACGGGAGGCCACCGGATGACGCGCATTCTGATCGCAGAGGACGAACCGAGGATCTCGGCGTTCGTCGCGCGGGGTCTCGAGTCCGCCGGGTACGCGACGACGGTCGTGGAGAGCGGCCAGGAGGCCCTCGAGCTGGCCCTCGCCGGCGACGTGGATCTCCTCCTGCTCGATGTGGGCCTGCCCGGTATGGACGGCTTCGAAGTGCTGGCGCAGCTGCGGGGACAGGGCTCACCCATTCCGATCATCATGCTCACGGCACGCACAGGAACCCGCGACACGGTGGCGGGCCTGGATGCCGGCGCCAACGACTACATCCCCAAGCCCTTCAAGTTCGACGAGCTGCTCGCGCGCGTGCGCTCGCGTCTGCGGGAGGGTTCCTCGCCGGCGGATTCGACGATCATCGTCCATGGCGACGTGAGCCTCAGCGTGCTGACGCGGCGGGCGACCGTCGACGGGCGCGGCGTGGACCTCTCGGCGCGCGAGTTCGCACTCGCCGAGCAGTTCCTCCGTCATCCCGGCCAGGTGCTGAGCAGGGAGCAGCTTCTCAGCCGTGTCTGGGGACTCGACTTCGACCCGGGTTCGAACGTCGTGGACGTGTACGTGCGGTATCTCCGTGGCAAGTTCGGGTCGGCACGGATCGAAACGGTGCGCGGAGCGGGATACCGCTGGCTCTGACGCCGGCAGCCGCTGCGTCGATCCCACACGAAAAGCCCCCGGCGCTGGGGGACGCCGGGGGCTGGAGCTGCACGGAGTTGGGGGACTCCGCCAGCTGTCAATCGCGTCTGTCCGGAAAGACGCGCGATTGCTCTCCCTCGAATCCGGACAGAGGGCTGGGGGAACCGTGTCCGGATGGGGAACCCGCGTTAGCGGGCGTCTGTGGGATGTCTCGGGAACGGACCCATCGATCGACCTTCCGATCCCACGTGCGGTCGACATCGACCTCACCCGGAATTCTCTGCTCGATCTCGTGGCGGACCTGCGAGGCCGCGGGGGAATCGATCTCGACCGGGGCGGGCGGGGGAACGACGACGGGCGCCTCGGAAGGCCGAGAGGCGCTATCGGAAGCCTCCGGCGCGGAAGGGGCCGGGGCTGAAACGGTGCCAGGTGCTTGCGCATCGGGTTCCACGAGCGACGGTCCTGATGCGACATCCGTCGCGGCGTTCGTGAACGAGTCGCCGGCATGTCCCGAGGACGGCACGACGACGGTGCTGCCCGCCGGAACGCCGACCGTGTCGCTGATCGCGACGGCGCGCGCCGCCCAGAGCACGCCAGCCATGGCGAGCACGGCGACGACCGTCACCGTGCTGCCCATCACCAGCGCTTCCCGGGCCAAAACGTCCTCTCCTGCTGCCGTCGCCCTGCCGGGGCCACAGCAAACACCATCTTCTTCCCACGATCCTGGGCCGACGCCATGAGATGACCGGGTGACCGCAATGAGACTGTTCTCATTGCCCTCTGACGTGCACGGAAGGAGGCCCCGGGCTGCGCCCGAGGCCTCCCCGTCGCGGGATCAGGCCAGTTCGCCGGCTTCGAGCAGTTCCGTCACGAGAGCGGCGATCGCCGAGCGCTCCGAACGCATCAGTGTGACGTGACCGAAGAGCGAGTGCCCCTTCAGCGTCTCGATGACCGAGGCGACCCCGTCGTGGCGCCCGACCCGCAGGTTGTCGCGCTGGCCCACGTCGTGGGTGAGGACGACGCGGGAGTTCTGCCCGATGCGGCTGAGCACGGTGAGCAGCACGTTGCGCTCGAGCGACTGCGCCTCGTCCACGATCACGAACGCGTCGTGCAGCGAGCGCCCGCGGATGTGCGTGAGCGGCAGCACCTCGAGCAGTCCCCGCGCGACGACCTCTTCGACGACGTTGCTGGAGACGACCGAGCCGAGCGTGTCGAAGATCGCCTGGCCCCACGGTCCCATCTTCTCGCCCTGGTCGCCGGGCAGGTAGCCGAGCTCCTGGCCGCCGACCGCGAAGAGCGGCCGGAACACGATGATCTTCCGCTGCTGCTGACGCTCGAGCACCGACTCGAGGCCCGCGCAGAGCGCCAGCGCCGACTTGCCCGTTCCGGCGCGCCCGCCGAGCGAGACGATGCCGACCTCGGGGTCGAGAAGCAGGTCGATCGCGATCCGCTGCTCGGCCGACCGGCCGTGCATGCCGAAGATCTCGCGGTCGCCCCGCACGAGGCGGTACTCCCCCGCGCTCGTGACGCGGCCGAGCGCCGACCCGCGCTCGGAGTGGATGATGAGACCCGTGTTGACCGGCAGCCCCCGCACATCATCGCTCGATGCGACATCGCTCTCGTAGAGGTCGCTGATGTCGTCGCCCGAGACCGCGATCGTCGCGATGCCGGTCCAGCCCGAATCGACCGCTTGCTCGGCGAGGTACTCCTCGGCGCTCAGCCCGAGCGATGCCGCCTTGACGCGCATCGGGAGGTCCTTCGAGACGATCGTGACGTCCTGGCCGTCCTGAGCGAGGTGCATCGCGACCGCGAGGATGCGGCTGTCGTTGTCTCCGAGCCGGATGCCCGAAGGGAGCACGCCGCTGTCGGTGTTGTTGAGCTCGACACGAAGCGTGCCGCCCTCCCCGACGGGGACGGCGAAATCCAGTCGGCCGTGCTCGATGCGCAGCTCGTCCAGGTGCCGCAGCGCCTGTCGGGCGAAGTAGCCGATCTCGGGGTCATGCCGCTTGCCCTCGAGTTCCGAGATCACCACCACGGGGATGACGACGGAGTGCTCGGCGAAGCGGAAGAACGCCCGCGGATCAGACAGCAGCACCGACGTGTCGAGCACATAGGTGCGGAGGTCCGTTGCGGACGCGTCCTGCCCCTGGGTGCTCTCGCGGCGGGTGGCCTGACGGCCTGGCTGCTCTGGTGCTCGTGTGGTCACAACCGACTCCCGACCCGGGACGAATCCCGGCAGTCTCGAGTCGACCAGGGCCACGAGTCGCGATCCATGAGGCCGACTCGACCGGGCGCCTTGCCCGATGAGATGAACGTACGTCCGCCACGCCGCACCCACACCCTCGACACGCCCGCGACCGGTTACTGGCGGGTAAATTCCCCGCGATCGGAGCCGCGTGTCACCAGACGCGGGACTGCGCGAACGCGGCCAGGGCGTCGCTGAACAGGCGCAGCGTCTCGGCCCCCGTGCCGACGTGCGGGGCGACCCTGATCAGTCCGGCTCGCGCGGTGACGGTGAGCCCCTGGTTCGCGAGCGCGGCGCCGAGGGGCGCGACGTCCTGGGGGCTCGGCGCGAGCGCGACAATGCCGGCCCGGCGCGCCGCGTCGCGAGGGGTGACCACGGGGATCTCGAAGCGATCCGCGCTCAGGATCACATCGCGCGCACGATCGGAGAGCTCGGACTCGATCATCGCGACGCCCGCGTCGCGGACCTCGCGAAGCGCGGTGGCCAGCCGAGCGGCGGCGAGGGTGTCGGGATTCGTCACGGTGAAAGCCGAGGCGGATGCCGATGGCCGCGGCACCTCGTCAAGGGGCAGCTCTTCGTCGGTTCCGGTGAAGCCCGACAGCACGGGAGCGATGCGCTCGAGCGCACGGTCGCCGAACCATGCGAAACCCGTGCCTCTGCCGGCGCGGAGCCATTTGTAGCCATTGGCGCACACGACGTCGGCCGCCGAGTACTCGGCCTCGATGACCCCGAAGCCCTGGATGGCGTCGACGATGAGCAGCCGATCGGGGCCGATGACCTCGCGCAGGGCGCCCAGGTCGGCGCGGTAGCCCGTGCGGAAGTCGACGAGGCTGACGACCACGGCCGTGACCTCGTCGTCGAGCGCTTCGCGCACGGCATCCGGCGTGACGGCACCGCCCTCTGGTGCGATCCAGCGCGGCGACAGGCGCCCGAGTGCCTCGGCGGCGCGCGTCAGGGAGACCGTGATGCTGGGGAATTCGGCCGAGGAGGCCAGAACGGCGCCCGACAGCCCATAGAGGGCCTGCATGAGCCCGTAGGTCGTCGACGGCTGGAGCGTCACCTGATCTTCCTGACCACCGACGAGTTCGGCCACGAGCGATCTCGCCTCTCTCGCGTGATCCGCCACGAGATCGATGCTCGACGAACGGCCCGAGCCCAGAAGCTCGGCATCCGCGTGCACCTCGCTGCGGACCCCGGGCGACAGCGGCCCGAACGCCGCCCAGTCCAGGTATCCGGGTTCCCCATCGAAAGAGGACTGGTACGCCTCCAAGGTGCTCACGCTGTCATTCTGGCACGGTGGCTCCTGCGCACGCGCCGATGGGCGGGCGCCGACTCGGGATCAGCTCCCGTACCGGCGGTCACGCGAGGCGAAGTCGCGGATCGCGCGGAGGAAATCGACCTCGCGCAGATCGGGTCCCAGCGCCTCCACGAAGTAGAACTCGCTGTGGGCGCTCTGCCACAGGAGGAAGTCCGACAGGCGCTGCTCCCCCGACGTCCGGATGACGAGATCGGGGTCGGGCTGCCCTCCGGTGTAGAGGTGCTCGCCGATCGTCTCGGGAGTGAGGTTTGCCGCGAGATCCTCGAGCGTTCCTCCGGTCTGCTCGTGCTGCGCGATGATGCTCCGGACCGCGTCGACGATCTCACTGCGTCCGCCGTATCCCACCATCAGATTCACGTGCATTCCCTGATGCCCGCGCGTGCGCTCGTCGGCGGCGGTGAGCACGCGCGCGAGCTCGGGAGGCAGCAGATCCCGGCGCCCGACATGCTGCACGCGCCAGTCCCGTCCCGTCGACAGCTCGTCGGCCAGGTCGGCGATGATCTCGGAGAGATCGGTCAGCTCGCGGGAGTCCCGCTTGCGAAGGTTGTCGTTGGAGAGCAGATAGAGCGATACGACACGGATCCCGACGTCATCGCACCACTCCAGGAACTCACGCATCTTCGCGGCCCCGGCGCGGTGGCCGTGCGCGGCGGTGGAGTATCCGAGCTGCTTGGCCCAGCGGCGATTGCCGTCGATCATCATGGCGACGTGCTTGGGGACGTTGTCCGCCGAGAGGTGGCGTCGCAGCCGGTTGATGTAGAGCCGATAGAGGGGGCCGCGTCCCTCGTTCGATGCGGCTCGGCTCACCCCCCTACGCTACCGCCCCGCGGCCCCGTTCGCCCCTGACATGTGCCGTGGGCGGCATGCCGCAGGGCCTACGCTCGAGGCATGATTCGACGCGCGAAGACACGCAGGCACGACGTGCCGGAACTTCCCCTGCTGGAGGTCGCGGCGATCGATGCCAACGTCGAACCGAAGCCGTCATGGCGCGGCTGGATCCATGCGGGCACGTTCCCCATCGCCATCCTGACGGGCATCGTCCTGATCTTCGCCGCCCAGGGCGCCACGGCGAAGTGGGCGTGCGCCGTGTACATGGCGTCGTCGCTGCTGCTCTTCGGCAACTCGGCGCTCTACCACCGCTTCGACTGGGGCCCCAGGACGCGGGCCGTACTGAAGCGCATCGACCATGCCAACATCCTGCTCCTCATCGCGGGCACCTACACCCCGATCGCGGTGCTCGCGCTGCCCCCGCAGCAGGGGACGCTGCTGCTCGTCGTCGTGTGGTCGGGCGCGCTGCTCGGCATCCTGTTCCGCGTCTTCTGGCTGCACGCGCCGCGCTGGCTCTATGTCGCCCTCTACCTCGCCCTCGGCTGGGCGGCCGTCATGTACCTGCCCGACCTGCTCCGCGCGAATGCGGCGATGATGGTGCTCGTGATCGTCGGAGGTCTGCTCTACACCGGCGGCGCGATCGTCTACGCGGTGAAGAAACCCAACCCCTGGCCGGGCCACTTCGGGTTCCATGAGATCTTCCACGTCTGCACGGTGCTCGCGTTCCTGTGCCACTGGACCGCGTGCCTGCTGATCGCGCTCAACCCGTTCGCACCCTCACTCGGCCTGCCGACCTGACCTGAGCTCACGGACGCGCGGTGTCGTCCCCGGGATCGATGGCCTGATCGTCGGCGTCGGTCGCCGCGGCGGCGGCCTCCGCTTGACGCTGTGCCTTCTGCTCGGCATCCAGCTCGTCGTTGATCTCTTCGCGATACCGGGTGCGGCGAATGCGGCGCATCATGTCGGCCACGAGGAGCACGACGGCGAGTGCGACGAAGGCGATCACGGCGAAACCCCACGGACCCGGGGTGACCAGCACGGGATCGACCGTCGGTGTGGGGGTGGGAGTCGCCGCCGCCGCGGTGAGCGCGGCCTGGACCCCGCCGAATGCGGCGGCGAGTAGGTGCATCGTGTCCTTCGATCCGCGCCGCAGCGCATAGCCTGGATTCCAGCCTAACCACTCGATGGAGACCCCGTGACGACCCAGGAAGAGCTCGACGAGCGCTATGGCCGCGGCCCGCGCCCCGCCCGCCGCCGGGCCTTCTGGATCATCGTCGCGCTTGTGGCCGCGGCATCCGTCGGCGCACTCGCGTGGAGCACGATCGCCGGCTCTGTGCAGCAGGTGGGATACGACGGAACGGGCCACGAGATCGTCGATGACCGCACCGTCACCGTGTCGTTCCAGGTGACGCCGCCGGCGGGCGCCGCCTTCGCGTGCGCCCTCGAAGCACTCGATGAGGACTTCGGCGTCGTGGGCTGGCGCGTGGTCGAGTTCCCGGCGTCCGATGCGAACGCGCGCGCCTTCGTCGAGACGATCCCAACCCTCGCCCGGGCGACCACGGGTTTGGTCCACTCCTGCTGGGTCACGTAGTCTGTTCGGACTGCAATTCATCGACGCCCTGGCGGGAGCCGGGGCGTCTCCGCATATCTGAGGGTGCCCCGCGCGGGCACACCGGCGGCGCGACCGCCGCACCGAACGAAGGAGAACCCCGTGGTAGACGATGCCCCGGTCACGTTCCTCACCCAGGAGGCGTTCGACCGCCTGCATGCCGAACTCGAGCAGCTCTCGACGACCGGCCGCGAAGAGATCGCCGCACGCATTGCGTCCGCTCGTGAAGAGGGCGACCTGAAGGAGAACGGCGGCTATCACGCCGCCAAGGATGAGCAGGGCAAGCAAGAGGCCCGCATCCGCACGCTCCAGCACCTGCTCAAGACGGCGACCGTCAGCGAGGCCCCCGCGAGCCACGGCGTCGTCGAGCCCGGCACGGTGGTGACGGCGATCGTCGCGGGCGGCGAAGAGGTCTTCCTGCTCGGCAATCGCGAGATCGCGGTCGACTCCGAGCTCGACGTCTACAGCGAGGCGAGTCCCCTGGGCGCCGCCATCCTGGGCCTGAAGGAAGGCCAGTCCTCGAGCTACAGCGCGCCCAACGGCAAGCAGATCGGCGTCGAGATCGTCAAGGTCGAGACGTACTCCGGGCAGTAGCCGCGCCGGGGTGGTCGCCGGCGGCGAGCCGACTCAGTCGGCGACGACGCTCGGGGTGAATCCCGCCTCGTGCAGGGTGTCGATCACGAGTGCCCGGTGCTCTTCGCCGCGGGTCTCGACGCTGACCTGCAGCACGACCTCGCTGATCTGCATCCCCTGCCCGTGGCGGGTGTGCATGACCTCGATCACATTCGCGCCCGCTCCGGCGATCAGTTCGGCGACCCGGGCGAGCATGCCGGGCCGGTCGGGCAGCGGGATGCGCAGCGTCATGTAGCGTCCCGACGCCGAGAGCCCGTGCGCGACGACGCGCTGGAGAAGCAGCGGGTCGATGTTGCCGCCCGAGAGCACCGAGATCGTGGGTCCGCTCGCCTGGATCTCGCCGGCGAGCATCGCCGCGACACCGACGGCACCCGCGGGCTCCACGACCTGCTTGGCGCGCTCGAGCAGCACCAGGAGGGCGCGGGCGATGTCGTCCTCGGTGACAGTGACGACGTCGTCGACCAGCTCCCTGATCATCGCGAAGGGCAGGTCTCCCGGCCGGGCGACCGCGATGCCGTCGGCGATCGTGGGACGCGTCTGAACCTGGAGCGGGCGCCCCGCCGCGAGCGAGGACGGATAGGCGGCCGAGTTCTCGGCCTGCACGCCGATGATCCGCACGGTGCGCCCGAGCGCGGCGGCCTTCGCCTTGACCGCGGCGGCGACACCGGCGATGAGCCCTCCCCCGCCGATGCCCATGACGATCGTTTCGACCTCGGGCAGCTGCTCCATGAGCTCGAGGCCGAGGGTGCCCTGGCCGGTGATGATGTCGAGGTGGTCGAACGGGTGGATGAGCACCGCCCCGGTGCGCTCCGCGTACTCGGCGGCGAGCCGGAGGGGCGTCTCGACCGTGGCGCCCTCGAGCACGACCTCGGCACCGTAGCCCCGCGTCGCCAGGAGCTTCGGGACGGGTACGCCGAGGGGCATGAAGATCGTGGCGGGGATGCCGAGCTGCTGCGCCGCGAGCGCCACGCCCTGTGCGTGATTGCCCGCGGAGGCAGCGACCACCCCGCGCGCCCGCTCGGAGGCGGTGAGGCGCGACAGCCGGTGGAACGCGCCGCGGATCTTGAACGATCCGGTGCGCTGCAGGTTCTCGAGCTTCAGGTGGACGGGGACGCCGAGAAGGTCGGTCAGGTGCTGCGACTGGTCGAGCGGGGTGTGCGTGATCACACCCTTCAGACCGGCCGCCGCATCCTCGAACTCTGCGAGCGTCGGCCTCATCGCGTGACTCCCCTGGGTGTGCGTGGAACGGTGCTCCAGATCACGTCGCTGGAGGGCGGTCGCGCTCCCGTGCGCCAGGACCCGGAGGTGAGCGAGACCGCGACGACGTTGACGAACGCGGCGAGCGGCACCGCGAACAGCGCGCCGGGGATGCCGCCGACCATGGCGCCGCCGGCGACCACGAGCACGACGGCGAGCGGGTGCACCTTCACGGCCGACCCCATCAAGAGGGGCTGCAGCACGTGGCCCTCGAGCTGCTGGACGCCGAGGACGACGATCAGCATCCACAGGGCGATCCACGGCCCGTTGTAGACGAGGGCGAGGAACACCGCGAGCGCACCGGTGACCACGGCCCCGACGATCGGCACGAAGGAGCCGAGGAACACGAGGACGGCGATCGGGATCGCCAGCGGAACGCCGAGGAAGAAGGCACCGAGCCCGATGCCGACCGCGTCGATCGACGCGACGAGCAGCTGAGTGCGCGCGAAGTTGACGACCGTGACCCAGCCGTTTCGTGCCGCGCCGTCGACCGCGGGCCGCGCCTCGCGGGGGAAAAGCCGGACGGTCCAGCGCCAGATGCCGCGGCCGTCGGCCAGGATGCACAACAGGATGAAGAGGGAGAGGAGGGCGCCGACTACGACGTGACCGAGGGTCGAGCCGAGCGCGAGAGCGCCCGACCACAGGAGTTCCGCCTGCTCCTGGATGAGCGTCCAGCCCTGCGCCAGCAGATCGTCGATCTCCGCCGCGGAGAGATTGAGGGGGCCACTGATGAGGTACTGCCGGAACTCGTCCATCGCTTCGACGGTGCGGTCCTGCACCGATCCCCACTGACGTGACACCTGCCAGACGATCAGCCACACCAGGCCGCCCACGATCGCGACGGTGCCGAGCACGGCGATCACGATGGCGAGCCACCGCGGCACCCGGTGGCGGAGCATCCAGGTGAAGGCTGGCCACAGCAGGGCGGTGACCAGGATCGCGACGAGCAGCGGGATGACGAGCAGCTTGAGCTGGATGACGAGCCACACGCCGACGCCGATCGCCGCGGCGATCACGAGGAAGCGCCACGCGTAGGCGGTGGCGACGCGGAGCCCGCGGGGCAGTCCGGACGCGACGTCGGGGGTGGTGGTGCGATGGCGCAGATTGTCGAGGAAGCTCGCGCGCGGCTTGTCTTCGGTCACCCGCCTCAGTCTAGGCGCGCGAGCAGGCCCTCCTCGTGGGGTCGAGGCCCAAGGGAGCCGCGCCAGCAAGCCGGGGGGTTGTGGGGCGGAGCCCCACAAAGGCCTTGTCGGATGCCGCAGCTAGGCTGGCCCGCGTGAAAGACACGCTCAGCGCGGCCGAAGCGCGCAGGGTCGCGCTGGCCGCGCAGGGGTTCGGCAGGCCGCGGCCCCGCGTCGTGGGAACCCGCCAGCTCAACCTGACTGCGGCACGCATGGGCGTGACACAGATCGACTCGGTGAACGTCTTCGCGCGGTCTCACTACATGCCGTACTTCGCGAGGCTCGGTTCCTACGACCCGGCGGCACTCGATCGACTCCTGTTCGGTCGGCGGGGCCCCTACGTGGAGTACTGGGCGCACGTCGCCGCGTTCATTCCGATCGAGGACTGGGGTTTGTGGCGCTTCCGCATGGACGATATGCGGGCGAAGTACGGAGGCCCGGACGGCTGGCTCGCCCAGAACGCCGCAACGGTCGAGTGGGTACGCGCCGAGCTCGCCGCACGGGGGCCGCTGCGGCCCGCGCAGATCGAGACCGACGCGCATCGCGGGCGTCGCGGCCCGTGGTGGGACTGGAACGTCGTGAAGGCGGCTCTGGAGTACCTCTTCATGTTCGGCGAGGTCGCGATCGCCGGTCGCCGCGGCTTCGAGCGGCGGTACGGGCTCGCCGAGCACGTCATCCCCGCCGACGTTCTGGAGCGCACGGTGCCCCGCAGCGACGCCATCCGGGAGCTCGTCCGCCGCGCCGCGCGGTCGTACGGCGTCGCGTCGGCCGCCGACCTCGCCGACTACTACCGGCTCCGGGATCGGCCCGCGGTGATGACCGCCGTGCACGAACTGGTCGACCAGGGCGAGCTCCGCCCGGTGCGGGTGGTCGGCTGGGACCGCGGGGCGAGACCGCTCCCCGCCTGGCTGCACACGGATGCCGTCATCCCGAGGGCGCTCGAGACCGCGGCCCTGCTCAGCCCGTTCGATCCGGTGGTGTGGTTCCGCGACCGCGCGGAACGACTCTTCGACTTCGAGTACCGCATCGAGATCTACACCCCGGCGCCCCGGCGGGTCTTCGGCTACTACTCGCTTCCCGTGCTCGTCGGCGATGCCATCGTGGGCCGGATCGACCTCAAGGCCGACAGGGCGTCGTCCACGCTGCTCGTGCAATCGGCGTGGTGGGAGCATTCCGCTCCTCGGGCGGCGGCCGAACGCGTCGCCGACGAGCTGCGCCTCGCGGCGCACTGGCAGGGGCTCGACCGTGTGTCGCTCTCGACGTGGGGCGACGCCGTGCCCGACCTCGCGCGCGTCATGCCCGACGCCGGACGCCACGAGCGTGTCACGACCGAACCCGCCGCAGCGCCCGAAGACGAGGCGCTCGAGGAGGCGTCGTGACGGCGCCCTCGCCCGCGCGGCGCCGGCGCCCGCGAAGGGCCGTCGTGATCGGCGTCCTCGTCGCCGTCATGGCCCTCGTCGGCGCCGCCGCGGCGGTGTGGGCGCTCACCCGCCCGCCGAGCGCCGCGGATGCCGCCGAGAAGTACCTGACAGCACTCAGCGAGGGCGACTTCGAAACCATCTCCGAGATGCGGGAGCCCCTGGCCGACGCCGCGTCGGAAGCCGCTCTCGTCGACGCCTTCGCCGGGGCGACATACGGCTCTGCGCCGCGCGTCGAGCACGAGACGGCGACGAGCGATGCGACCGTTTTCCGTGGGAGCCTCGACCTCGACGGCGAGCGCCGCGACGTCGCGTTCGCCCTCAGCGTGCGCGATGGCCGGTGGATGCTGAGGAACGACTACCTCGCGACCCTCGCTGTGACCACGACCCTCGGGGACTCGGTGTGGGTCGGTGACGCGCTCGTGCCGGCGGGCACGGTGTCTCTGCTTCCGGCTGTATATCCGGTCCACCCGGCGCCGACCGGCATCCTGACCGGCGGATCCGCCGCCGTCGTGACGAACACCGAGGACGTCACGGTGCAAGTGGAGGCGATGCTCGCCGACGACGCCGTCGCGCAGGCTCAGACCCGCCTGGACGTCTACCTCGATCAGTGCACGGTGCCGGCGACCAGCCTGCCGGAGGCATGCGGCATCCGGGTCCCGTGGGCGGCGGATCTCGCGACGCTCGACGGTCTCGCCTACCGTGTCGAGCAGCGGCCGAGCATCAGCCTCTCCCCCACCGATGGCACCTTCGCGGCGACGGGCGGCGTGCTTGTCGCGACGGCTTCGGGCACAACCCGCGACGGCACGGCAGGGAGCTTCACGTACCGGGCGGATGACTGGGCGCTCTACGGCTCCCTGACGTTCACCGGCGACGAGATGCTGCTGGCCGTCCGGTGACGCGGACCATGCCGTGGCGTCGGGTCAGAACTGGACGCGAGGCGGTTCCGAGATCGCGGCGCCGTCGATGACCTCGAAGAACTCCCGCTCCTGGAAGCCGAGGTTGCGGGCGAACAGGTTGTTCGGGAAGATCTTGATCTTCGTGTTCAGCTCGCGCACCCCGCCGTTGTAGAAGCGTCGGGAGGCCTGGATCTTGTCTTCGGTGTCGACGATCGAGTGCTGAAGCTGCAGGAAGTTCTGGCTCGCCTGCAGCTGCGGATAGGCCTCGGCCACCGCGAACAGACTCTTCAGGGCCTGCTGGATGTGTCCCTCGGCCACACCGGCCTCGGCGGGTCCGGTGGCGCTCAACGTCTCGGCGCGTGCGCGCGTGACGTTCTCGAACACCGCCTTCTCGTGGGCGGCGTAGCCCTTCACTGTCTCGATCAGCTGCGGAATCAGATCCGCCCGGCGTTTGAGCTGCACGGTGATGTCGCTCCACGCCTCATCGACGCGGACATTCAGCTGCACGAGCGAGTTGTATGTCGCCCACAGGTAGATGCCGGCGATCACGACCAGCGCGACCACGATCAGAACCGGAATCAACCATTCCCACATATCCACAGAGCCCCCTCATAGTGATCCCCTCATCCTAGCCGGAGCGTCGCGTACGCCCAGGCGATGTTGGGAGCCTTCCCAGGCGCCCCGGAGCGCCGTGCTCACGCGCCGAGCACGCGCTCCAGGTAGCGGTTCTGAAACATGCGCCCCGGGTCGAGGCGGTCGCGGAGGGCGACGAAATCACCGAACCGCGGATAGCGCTCGCGCAGCGCGCCCGCGTCGAGGGTGTGCATCTTGCCCCAGTGCGGTCGCCCGCCGTGGGCGAGCATGATCTGCTCGACCGCCTCGAAGTAGGCCTTCGGATCTTCGCGCCAGTAGCGGTGCACCGCGATGTATGCCGAGGCTCGGCCGTGCGCCGTCGAGAGCCACAGGTCATCGGCGGCCGCGAACCGCACCTCGACCGGGAACGAGATCTTCCAGGCGCGCGCCTCGATGAGCGCCCGCAGCTCTGCGAACGCGGTCTTCACGTTCGCGGCGGGGAGCGCGTACTCCATCTCACGGAAGCGCACGTTTCGGCGCTGGGTGAAGACGCGGGTCGAGGCGTCGGTGTACTCCCGGCCGCCGGTCAGCTTCACCGCGAGGCGGCTGACCGACGGCACGACGACGGGGGCTGCGACACCCGCCGCGCAGACGATCCGGTAGAGCCCGTTGGAGAGCACCGACTCGTCGAGCCACTTGCCGACGCGCGGGAGCGGGGCGCGCACGGCGCTCTCGGCTAGGCGTGTGTTGGTCTTGGTGAGGGCGAGATCGGTGTGCGGGAACCAGTAGAACTCGAAATGATCGGATGCCGAGGCGCGCTCATCGAGCGTCTGGAGAACGTCATCGAGCGATTCCCGCCGGTCGAGCGCGTGCAGCAGGAAGGCGGGCACGCACTGCAGCGTGACATCGACCAGGATGCCGAGGGCACCGAGCCCCAGGGCGACCGCCGGCAGCAGCTCGGCGTTCTGGCTCTCATTCACCGTGAGGATGTCGCCATCCGCCGTCACGAGGGTCGCGCCGACGACCTGCGTGCTGATCCCGCCGAACCGCGCGCCGGTGCCGTGGGTGCCCGTCGAGATCGCTCCCGAAATGGACTGGCGGTCGATGTCGCCGAGGTTGGGCATCGCGAGCCCGTACGGGGCGAGCAGCGCGGGGATGCGGTGCAGGCGGGTGCCGGCGAGCAGGCGCGCCCGCGCCCTTTCCCGGTCGACCTCGACGAGGCCCGCGAGGTCGCTCAGATCGAGCAGGACGCCCGGGGCGACCGCGATCTCGGTGAAGCTGTGGCCGGCGCCGATCGCCTTGAGGCGCATGCCACGGGACCCCGCGGCCTGCACCGCGCGCTGGACCGCCGCTGCGCTCGGAGGGGTTTCCACCCGCTGCGGGCGCACCTTCGCGGTGCGACCCCAGTTCTGCCACTCGCCGCCGGGTCTCACAGGAAGGCCCTTCCCTCGCCGCGGTACGTGGACAGCTCCCCGCGCACCTGGTCGCCATCCACGAGGTGGAACGCGTTCACTCGCTCCGATGCCTCGCCGCTCTTGGCGTGCCGGAACCACACCCGGTCGCCGATTGCAAGCCGGCGCGCGGACTGCCCCTGGAGGGGCGTCTGCACCTCCCCCGCGCCTTCGCGGGCAAGGGTCTTCAGCCCTTCCGGCCACACCGGGAGGGGCTGGCGCGATGCCACGGGCGGCCCCGAGGCGATCCACCCTCCCCCGAGCACGGTCGCGACATCGGGCAGGGGCTTGCGGACCACGTCGAGCCCGAACGCTGCTGCTGGGGCGGGGGCGAACGCTCGATAGCCGTCGAACAGGTGCCCGCCGAACAGACCGCTTCCGGCGGTGACCTCGGTGACCGCGGTGTCGCCTGCCGTGTACTCGAGAGAACCGGTGCCACCGCCGTTGACGAACTCGAGGGGCGCGATGCGGTTCACGCCCTCGACGATCGCGGCGCGGCGGCCGAGCAGTTCGTCGCGGGAGCGGCGCTGCATCCAACGGATGACGGCATCCCCCGACCCGGTGTCATCTCCCTGGCCGGCGATCTGGGCCTCGTACATCATCAGGCCGACGAGCCGGAAGCCCGGCCGGCGGGCCACCGCGCGCGCGAACGCCGACACCTCTTCGGGCGTGTGCAGGGGCGAGCGACGCACGCCGATGTGCCCGAGCCCCGGGGCGCGCCACGACGCATCGGCGTCGATCGCCACGCGGACCTCCGCCCGCGCGCTCGGAGCGGCGATCGCATCCACGAGGTCGAGCTGGGCGAGATCGTCGACCATGAGGGTCACGCGCGATGCGGTGGCGTCGTCGGCGACGAGCCGCGCGAGGGCGGCTCGGTCGGTCGTCGGATACCCGAGGACGATGTCGTCGTGCGTCTCGGCGAGCCAGAGAGCTTCGGCGAGGGTGAACGCCAGGATGCCCCGGTATCCCGGGAGCCGCAGCGCGGCATCCAGCACTTCCCGCACGCGGACCGACTTGCTCGCCACGCGGATCGGGACTCCGCTCGATCGCACCAGCAGATCGAGGGCGTTGAAGCGCAGTGCGTCGAGGTCGATGACGGCGACCGGTGCCGACAGGCCGGCAGCGGCGTCCGAGATCCGCCCCCACCAGCGGGGCGGATCGTCCCATGCGCGTGCGGGAATGGACGGGGCCGGAGCGGTCAGGTCGAGCACGGAGCCCAGCCTAGGGCCGCGCAACGCGATCGAGCCTGCGGCACAACCGGGGCACGGAAGCGCCTCACCCGCAGTCCGCGACCCTCCGCGGCAGGTCACGCCTCACGAACAGCAGGATGGCTCCGAGCAGGAGCAGCAGAGCCCCGATAGCGAGCCACGAACCGTCGAAGTTCGCACCGGTCTGAGCGATGGCCGGCGGCACAATCCCCGGTTCCATGACCATATAGAACGCGTTGGCTCCCACTTCGAGGACGGTGTCCGCGGTCAGGCCGGCGACATCCGTCGCATCCGGGGCGAGGAGCACCAGGGCTAGCAGATGGTCGTAGTTGCCCGATGCCGGACGGAGCGTCGTCGTGCACTCGAGTATTCCGCCCGGCGGGACGGGGCCGACGGGCGTGCAGTCGAGCGAGCCGAGCCCGTCGGTGTCGAGCGTGTCGAGAGTGAGCGGCACGTTGCCGGTGTTCTCGACGACGACCCGCACCAGCGCGGTCCCGCCGTTGGCGACCACCGGTCCGGGCGTCGCCCGGGCGTCCTCGCCGTTGACGGTGACGGTCACGGTCGCGCCGGTCCGCATCCCGAAGTAGTGGGAGAGGTCACTGGCCTGCACCTCTACGACCTCGAGCAGCCCGGCACCACCCGCGCCGACCTCGGAGTCATCGACGGTTCCGGTGACGGTGCCCGTGTTCTCGTACTGGCCGGCGACAGCGACACCGTCGACCACGCAATCCATCGTCGCCGCCGGTGCCAGCGTCGTCGACGGGCAGTCGACCGCGCCGGTCTCGCTGTCGGTGACGACGATCCCGCTGATGGAGGTGTCGCCGTTGTTCACGACCGTGTAGGTCCAGCGCACGGGCGAACCGACCGGGACGTACGGGCCGGGCGCGAGATCGGCATCCACGGTCTGCGTGTCGACGAAGACCTGAAGCTCCGCCTCCCGCTCGCCGAAGCCGTACCCGGTGGCGAACGTGTCGGGGCCCAGCACGATATCGCTGATCGTGTTCTTGCTCGTGTCGCCACCCTCGGTTCCGGCCACCACGGCGCCGTCGGCCCAGTTGTCGGGCTGCGTCTGGACCAGCGTGTAGGTTCCGGGCACGAGATCGGCGAACACAAATGAGCCATCCGCATTGGTGAGCGTGGTCCTGCCCGCGGCGCCGCTCAGCGTGATCTCCGCGGCGGCGATCGGCGTCTCAGTGGCGTCGAACGCCCCGTCGTCGTTCGCATCGTGCCACACGACGCCCGAGATGGCGGCGAGCGCGATCTCGGAGAACAGGTAGCCGGTCGCATCGCTGTCCAGGAGGATGCCGGTCACCTCATCCACGCCCGCGGTTCCGCCCGCGGTTCCCGCAACGGACGCGCCGTTCGCGTAACCCGCCGGCTGCGTCTCCTCGACGCCGTAGGTGAGGCCGGGCTCGAGGCCGGTGAACTCCCACGATCCGTCCGCCAGCGTCACTGTCGTGTCGAGCGTGACGGCGCCCGTCGCGTCGACGAGGTCGATGGTCACGCCCGCAATGCCCGGCTCGCCCGGATCCTGCGCGCCGTTGCCGTTGAGGTCGGAGAACACGAGTCCTGCGAGCGAAACGCCCGTGCGCTCACCGAACAGGTACCCGGTCGCGGCCGTGCCGGACTCGAGCAGGATGCCACTCACCGAGTCATTGGCGAGTGTTCCCCCGGCGTCGCCCTGGGTGTCGATCCCGTCGAAGTACGCACTCGGCTGGGTCTCGGTCACGGTGTAGGTGCCGGGCCTCAGGCCGGCGAACGCGTAGGTGCCGTTGGACAGGGTCAGGACCGTGGCGGATGCCGCAGCGCCGAAGTCATCCGTGCCGGTCAGTGTGAGCTCGACACCCGCGATCCCGGCCTCGCCGGGTTGCTGTGCGCCGTCGTTGTCGTCGTCCTCGAAGACCAGACCAGCGAGGCTCGCCGGCAGCACGTCGCCGAAGAGGTTGCCGGTTGCGGCAACGCCAACCCCGACGGTGATGTCCGAGATGGTCTTCGAGCCGGGGGCGGAGTTGTCCACGATGCCTCCGGCCCCTCCGGCCGTCTCCTTGCCGTCGAGATACCCAGCCGGGTCGGTCTCCGACAGGGTGTACGTGCCAGGGCGCACCTGCACGAACTCGTACGAGCCGTCGACTCCGGTCTGGAGCGTCTCCGAGACTGCCGCGCCGAGGTCGTCGACGCCATCGAGGTCGACGACGACATCCGCGAGACCGGGTTCACCGGCGTCCTGCACGCCGTTGCCGTCGATGTCGTTGTAGACGACACCGGAGACAGTCGCCGGCGGGATCTCGCCGAATGAGTAGGTCCGGGTCTCGGTCAGCGGGTCGCCATCGAGGTCGATGTCGCTGATCGTGTCGCCCGACACGTCGCCGTCGGCGCCGTTCGTCGCCGTCATGCCCTGCAGGTATGTGCCCGGCTGATCCTCGCTCAGCGAGTACGTGCCCACCCGCAGCGCGGTGAACGTGAACGACCCGTCGGCGAGCGTCTGCCGCGTCTGCGCGACGGGGCCGAGATCGTCGGTGCCGCTGAGGTCGATCGTGACGTTCGGGATGCCCGGTTCGCCGGGATCCTGCACGCCGTCGTTGTCGTCATCGACATACACCACGCCCGCGACCACCTCGGGGACGAGCTCGCCGAACAGGTAGCCGATCCCGTTCTCGGCCACCTCCAGCGCGATCCCCGTGATGGTGTTCGTGCCGGGCGCGCCCGCCGTGCCGCCGGCGGTGCCGGACGTGTTCTTGCCCGCGAGGGTGGCCGGGAGCTGCGTCTTGACGAGGTCGTAGGTTCCCGGTCGCACGTCGTCGAACCCGTACGTGCCGTCGCCCGCGGTCACGGTCGAGCGGTTGACCGAGCTGCCGAGGTCATCCGTGCCCGTGAGCGTCACGGTGACGCCGCCGTTGCCGCTCTCGTCGGCGTCCAGGACGCCGTCGTTGTCATCGTCGTCGTACACGGTGCCGCTGAGCGACTGGGACGCGAAACCGACGTTGCGCAGATTCACGGTGCTGTCGAGACCGAGCACGACCGGGAAGGCCCCGTCGGGGCCCGCGGTGCCGCTCTCGGGGTCGTAGGTCAGCGCGTACCCGGGATTGATCGCGCGGACGTCCGCCTGGTCGACGGTCACCGTGTAGTTGCCGGCACGCAGGTTCGGCAACACGTAGAACCCGTCGGCATCCGTCTGCACCGTGAGGTTCACGGCACTGCCGTCGTTCGCCGTGCCGGTGAGCACGACATCGACGCCGTCGAGACGCGTCGCCTCCGCGCCGTCGATCACGCCGTCGGCGTTCGGGTCCTCCCAGATGGTTCCGGTGATCTCCGAGCCGACGACCGTGAACGACGCGGGCGACACGGTGACCAGCGTGGTCAGGCCGATGGCCTGGGCCTGCGCACCGTTCGTGTACACGTCGCCGTCGGCGTTGCCGCTCGTGGTCACGCCGATCCGCACCGTGCGCTCGGCGAGCGAGGCGAGCGATCCGGAGATCGTGCGGAACGCGGTTGCCGCAGCGAGGGTCGCCGGGCATCCGGGGTCGCCGATGTCGACGAGCAGGCACCACTGGGTAGAGCCCCCCTGCAGGTTGCTCGCCGCATACGGGTCGGTGGCGATGGATGCCGGAGCCGCCGCGGTCACGTAGAAGGTCGTGCCCGCGCGTGGCGGGAACGGCCCTCCCGCATTCGTGGGCAGCGCGTTCGGCGACACGGAGAGTGCGTCGTTCGTGGTGAGGTTCGCGAGCCCGATCGTGCCGGAGAAGTCCGACGCAGGCGTCATGGTGTCGCCGTTGTACGGGAGCACGTCGACGATGTCCACACCGCCGAGCGCGTTGCTCGTCGTGTTCTTGATCGTCATGTTCCAGCCGACCTGCGCCCCGGAGACGCCGTCGGTCGAGTTCGGTTCGACCTGCAGCGACAGCGCGGTCTTCGCGGCGCCGAGCTCGAGGAACGCGTTGCCGATGACCAGCGCCGCGTAGTGGAACCTGGCTTGCTGGCCCTGGCTGACGCATCCTGCGTAATTCGCTGGCGGCGCGATCCTCACCGTCGTCTGCACGGGCACGCTCGGCGTCGGCGGCACGGTGACGTTCACGTGATTGGCGCACGACGAGATCCTCGGATCGAGCAGTGTGCCGTCCGGCGCGACCGCCTCAACCTGGGCGATGTTGTAGTTCGTCGCCGGGGTGGGAGCGAGCGGGTCGGCGCTGGCCTTGAACGTGATGTTCGGCAGGACGACGTTGACGTTCGTCGTGCCCTGCACGAGACCGAGATCCCACACGAGCACCGTCGAGCCGTCGTTCTGCGGCAGCACCGCACTCGGTGCCTTGATGACGGAGTTCACCGTCGAGGAGCCGACCACGTAGCGCATACCGACGGGAAGGAAGTCGTACACCCGCACGAGTTGCTGGGTGGCGACATCCTCGCCGACCCGGATCCGTGGGGAGATCGTATAGGTCGCGGTGTCGAGCCCGGGCGCACCAGCCTGCACGTTTCCGGGGCTCACCGACTTGACCACCGATACTGCGATGCCGAGGGTTCCGGAGATGGCCGGGGCCGCGACCGCGGACTTCGACCAGTCCGGGATGGCAGCGGGCAGCTGCGGGTAGTTGTAGGCGGCGACATCCCGGATCGGCGTCGTCGCGGGCAGCGTCTCCCCCGCCTCGGTCGTCGAGTCGCGGAACACCGTCCTCGTCTCGAACCGGAGCTTGGCCCCGACGAGCGTGCCCGGCAGCACCGGACCGCCGATGAAGGTGATGCGCACCCGGTTGATGACGTCGAACGGGTCGGTCAGTCCGCGCGCGGTCGCGTACGCGAGAATCGCGGGATCGTTCGGGTTGCTGTGCCATCCCGTGGCGTTCCCGCCATCCGAGCAGTCGGCGGCGGTCAACGAAGCAGCGGATTGCGGTGTCGGCGTCGGGATGCCCCCCTCGAGGTCCCCCGCCGCGAACTCCACGATGTAGGAGGCCGGGTCGATCGCGAAGTTGTTGGTGTTGTTGTAGCCGGCCGCGGGGTCATAGGGCGGCGCGAGGATCGGGTCGCCGGCCGGACCGCGCGTCACACCAACGGCGTACGCGCCAGACGTGAATGGCACGAGGCGCGCCACGGTGCTGTCGAAGATGTCGCAGATCTGCACGGGATCCTGGGCGACGGTGCCCGTGTTGGAGAAGTGCAGCGCGGTCTGGAACTTTGTGGCGCGGTTCAGCGCACTGACGCCAGAGCCGGTGTAGTTCGACGCGGGATTCGCGGCGTCGGCGATCGCCCCCTTCGTGAGGCTCCGGTTGTCCTGGTTGATGATGGTGCCGCTCGTGCGCGAGTTGTCGCCCGTCGGCTCGAGTGCCGCGAGGTAGTTGCTCACCCCGAAGATGTCGACCGGGTCGGGGCTGAACCCGCCGGTGCTGAGCGTGACGGTCGAGTTTCCCGCCGGCACGGATGTCGCCGGGATCCACAGCATGATCCAGGCATGCGCGAACCCGGTCGTGCTGGCCGGTGGGTTGGTCCAGCTCATCTGGATCGCGGTGTTGGCTCCCCCGGGCTGGCTGCAGAGGAAGTTCGCATCGGCGATCGACGACAGCTGGTTGGTGATGGGCACCGCGGTGTTCACGTACCCGGGATTCGCCACCACCGACGCGGCCGACTGGCGGCCGCAGCCGTTGCCGTAGTTGCCCCAGTTCAGCAGGCGGGTGCCGACCGGCATCGCCGCGGTGTTCTCGATCCAGGTGACGGGGCCCTGCAGCGGAGAGTAGCCTCCCACTCTTCCGGGCTGCACGCCGGTCGTGCTCGGCACCGCGAATCCCGCCTCACCGGTCGGGGAGTTGTAGGCGAACGGCGCAGGGAGGACGTTGCGCGACATGGTCTTGTTCAGGTTCCAGAAGGGCGCGTTCGATGACGTGAACGTGGCACCGCCCGTGCTCGCGACCGGCGCGCTGCCGTTGGAGTCGATCGTCGCCTGCACGGTGAAGGTGAAGCCGTCCTGAGCGGCCGGCGCCATCTGCAGGTTCGCCGTCACCGAGCCGTCGGTCGCGCCCGCCGGGGATGCGATCACGCAGTTGAGGGTGCGGTTCGCGTTCGTGCGCGTCGACCCACTGGCGCAGGCCGCCGGGATGGAGGTCCACACGGCCGCGGGGTTCGCACCGAACAGCGGCAGCGTCGAGGTCAGCACGACGCCGGTATCGGCGGCATCGATTGAGAAGTCGAAGCGAACGTTCGCGTTGTCGCCGGTGCGGACGATCTGGTCGATGGCGAGCGTGGACGTGTCGTACCCCGCGCAGTGGCTGTCCGGAGTGGGCGTACCCTGGGTCGGACAGGTCGAAGCGGCGTCGGCACTGCCGCCCGAGCTCGAACGCGTGGCGGAGAGCGTCAGGGTGGCCGCGCTGGCAGACGTGGCCGGAGCGACGATCAGCGCCGCGACGAGGAGAAGCGCCGTGAGCGCTGCCGCGAACGTCCTGACGATCTCCCACCGTGCCGGCTGCATCATCGTCGGTGCGCATCCCCTCGTCCACAGCAATGAGGATGCTCGACTGATACCCCCCGAGGGGAGTATGGCAGTGCGCCGATAGCGGAGGCAACTTCGGGACCTCAACCACTACGGCGAAGCCGGTGAGCGTGGTACCCGTACCCCCGCCGGGATTCGAACCCGGACTGGAGCGAGTTTAAGTCGCCTGCCTCTGCCGGTTGGGCTACGGGGGCCCCGACCTATCCGGCCGCCGCTCTGACCTTCGCCGGCTCTGCCTTCGGCGCCTCGGCGGGCGCGGGGGCGACGGCGGCCTGCGCGGGACGCGGACGCGCCGCGAACTCCTCGAAGACATAGCGGGGATCCTGCACCGCCTGCAGGCTCACGATGTCCCGGCCGAGCCAGAGGTTGTTCCACCAGCCCCACAGCACGCGGAACTTGCGCTCCCAAGACGGCATGGCGAGGCCGTGATAGCCGCGGTGTGCGACCCAGGCCACGATGCCCTTGAGGGCGAGCCTTCCCGATTGGAAGACGCCGTTGTAGAGACCCAGGCCCGCGACGGCACCCATGTTCTTGTGGACGTACTCGCGGGGCAGCTCGCCACGCAGGACGGCGGTGAGGTTCTTCGCGAGCAGCTTGGCCTGGCGGACGGCGTGCTGCGCGTTCGGCACGCAGTAGCCGCCCACGCCGCCGCCGGAGAGGTCGGGAACCGCCGAGACGTCGCCGGCCGCCCACGCGCCCTCGACGACCTCGTCGTCGGATCCGACGCGCAGGTCGGCCCGGGTGCGGATGCGGCCGCGCTCCTCCACGGGGAGGTCCCCACCGCGGACCACGGTGGGGTTGGCCATGACGCCGGCGGTCCAGATGATCAGGTCGGTCGGGATGACCTCGCCCGTGGAGAGCTCGATGTTGCCGCCGACCGCGCCCGTCACCTGCGTGTCGAGGTGGATGAAGGCGCCGCGCTTGGCGAGGTCCTTGAGCACCCATTCGCTCGTCTTCAGGGACACCTCGGGCATGATGCGCCCCATGGCCTCGATCAGGTGGAAGTGCGTGTCTTCGAACGTGACCTGCGGGTAGCTCTTGATGAGCGCCGAGGCGAACGAGCGCAGCTCGGCGAAGACCTCGATGCCGGCGAATCCACCGCCGACCACGACGACCGTCAGGAGGCGGTCGCGCTCCGGTCCGGGAGGCAGCAGGGCGGCCTTGTCGAAGTTGGTGAGGATGCGGTCGCGGATCGCGACGGCCTCCTCGATCGTCTTGAGCCCGATCGCATTGTCGGCGATGCCGGGGATCGGGAACGTGCGGGAGACCGCTCCGGCGGTGACCACGATCTGGTCGTACTCCTGCTGCCAGGAATCGCCGTCGTTCGTCGTGATCGTCGCGGTCTTGTGGGCGTGATCGATCCCGGTGACCTTCGCGGTGATGATCGTCGTGCGCTTGAGGTGGCGGCGCAGGGCCACCACCGAGTGGCGTGCCTCGATCGAACCGGCGGCCACTTCGGGAAGGAAGGGCTGGTAGGTCATGTAGGGCAGGGGGTCGACGATCGTGACCTCTGCTTCGCCCTTGCGAAGGTGCTTCTCGAGCTTCCACGCGGTGTAGAAGCCGGCATAGCCGCCGCCGACGATAAGGATCTTGGGCACGGGGATGCTACTCCTTGGGGGACTCTTGGCTCGGCGTGCGCGGGGCGCGCGCCATTCGAATGCGCCGGGCAGCAGCGGTGACGCCGAGCCCGATAAGGATAGCAGGGACGGTGAGAGCCAGAAGCGGCAGCGTCCCGTAGCGCACGGTGTTCTCGGACGGCAGCAGCGCCGACGGCTCCTCCTCCGGACCGCCCGGATCCGGGAGCGGGGGAATCTCGACCGGCGCGGTCGACGCGTCGGGCTGCGGGGTCGACTCCGCCCGGCGATAGAGCCGGATCCATTCGGCGAGACTGCCCATCGGGTTCTCGTCGACGAGCGCGACCTCGGCGGTCACGGCGGCCGCGGCATCCACGAGCCCGTAGCCGTAGATCGGATCGCGATCCTGCGTCGCGCCGGCGGCGGGGCGGGCCGTCTCGATGATGCGGTTGATGACGTTGTCCGCATCGAGCGACGGATGGGCGGCCCGCACGAGCGCGGCGATGCCCGCCACGATCGGCGCGGCCCCGCTGGTCCCGCTCCAGGTGACGAGGCGTCCGTCGGCGGAGACGCCGAGAAGCTGCTCGCTCGGTGCCGACACCCCGATGACGATTCCCTGCGTGGATGCCTCGACGCTGGCCGCCCCGGTGGGGTCGACACCGGCGACCGTGAGCACGCCGGGGATCGTGGCCGGTGCCCCGACCGCCGTCGTTCCGCTTCCCCGGTTGCCCGCCGCCACGACCACGACGACGTCGTGGTCGAAGGCGTACAGGAAGGCATCGTCCCAGCTCTCGTCCCAGTCCAGGGTGTTCGTCGTGAGCGACAGGTTGATCACGTCGGCGCCGTTGTCGACGGCCCACACGACGGCATCCGCGATCTGCTCGCTGAAATCCACCGATGCCGACGCACCGAACCCCACGGAGATCGACAACAGGTCCGCTTCGGGCGCGACCCCGATCATCCCGCCGCCTGCCCCGTTGCCGCGCCCGGAGGCCAGCGAGGCCACCCAGCTGCCGTGGCTTCGGTCGACCGCGCCGATCGGCGTGCGGCCGTCGGAGCTTCCGACCCCCGAGACGTCGGTGCCGCCGACCACGGCACCCTCGAACTCGATGGGTCCCTTCGCGATCCCCGTGTCGATCACCGCGATGCGGACGCCGGCGCCGCGCGTCGTCTGCCATGCCTGGCGCACACCGTACGAGTCGAGCCAGTACTCGGCCTTTCGGACCGGGTCGTTGGGGTCCTCGGGAACGAGGGGCGGCGGCGCGGCCGCGGTCAGCGCGATCATCGCGAGGGCCGCCATCGCCACGACCCGCAGCGCCCGCGCGGCGCCCCTCATCCGCCGGTCCCGGGGTCGGCGCACTCGCAGCGCTGCGGCGACCAGGCGCCGCGGGCGAGCGCGGCATCGCCGATCGGATTGACTCCGGGGCCGGCCGCCAGGGCGTGGCCGGCGAGCGCGTGCAGGCACTTCACCCGCGTCGGCATTCCCCCGGCCGAGATCCCGTCGATCTCGGGGACGTCGCCGAACGGCGCGCGGTCGCGGAGGTAGGCCTCGTGTGCGCGGGCGTATGCCGCGCGAAGCTCGTCGTCTGCTTCGAGCCCGGCGTTGAACTCGTTCATCACCTGGGTGGCCTCGAGTGCCGACATCGCCGCGGTCGCGCCGGGGTGGGTGAGGTAATAGAACGTGGGGAACGGCGTGCCATCCGGGAGGCCCGGTGAGGTCGCGACGACGGTGGGGTTGCCGCACACACAACGCGCCGCGATGCCCACGACGCCGCGCGCGGGGCGTCCGAGCTGTGCGGAGACCACGTCGATGTCACGTGCGCTCGGGGGCGCGAAGGAGGCGGTCGTCACCTCCCCAGGTTACCCGCGCCGCGCGGGATGAGCCGCTGGATCAGCCGCCGGGCGCTGAGCTGGGGACGGGATCCGGCACCCCGATGGTCGGGGGCTTGATGACCTCTGCCACCCCCGCCGAGGTCACCGATCGCACGAACTGCGACATCCAGTCGGTGCGCGTCTCTGCCACCTCGTCGCTCACCGGCTCCGGCTCCTGAGGCAGCAGTGCCGCCTCGAGGTCGTTGTCGACGAGGTACGCGACCTCACCCGGTCGCACGTAGTAGAGCCGCTCACGGGCCTGGGTCGTGATGTACGCGGGATCCCGCCACCGCTCGCTCTCGGCCTCGAGTGCGGCGACCTCTTCGCGACTGGCCACGACGGCCTGCTCGAGCGCGTCGATCCGCTGACGCTGGTCGAGGTACGTCCCGAGCGTGGGCACGAGCACGAAGGCCGCGAGAACGACCAGACCGAGCATGATGACCATGAACCCGGAGAGACGGATGCCGCCGAGCCAGTCGCGCACGTCCACCTGACGTCGCGCGGTCGTCGCGCGTCGGAAACGAGCGGGGGGAGCCGTCGTCTTCGCCACGGCTCCCCCCTCTCGTGCTCGGTGATCGAGTAGCCCGCGCAGCGGGCATATCGAGTCCGCTGCCCTTATCCGCGGTAGCGGGGGAACGCCGCGCGACCGACGTACTCCGCCGCGTCGCCCAGCTCCTCCTCGATGCGCAGAAGCTGATTGTATTTCGCCACGCGCTCGCTGCGGGCTGGCGCGCCGCTCTTGATCTGACCCGAGTTCGTCGCAACGACGAGGTCGGCGATCGTGGTGTCCTCGGTCTCGCCGGAGCGGTGCGAGAACATCGTCGTGTAGCCCGAGCGGTGCGCCAGGTCGACGGCATCCAGGGTCTCGGACAGGGTGCCGATCTGGTTGACCTTCACGAGGAGCGAGTTGGCGACGCCGCGCGTGATGCCATCCGCCAGGCGCACCGGGTTCGTCACGAACAGATCGTCGCCGACGAGCTGGATCTTCGATCCGAGCTTCTCGGTGAGGAGCTTCCAGCTGTCCCAGTCATCCTCGGCGAGGGCGTCCTCGATCGTGACGATCGGGTAGGCATCGGCGAGCTCGATGTAGTAGTCGGTGAGCTGCTCGGCGGTCCAGTTCTTGCCCTCGAAGACGTACGACCCGTCCTTGAAGAATTCGGTGGCCGCGACATCCATGCCCAGGGCGATCTCGGTGCCGGGCGCGAAGCCGGCCTTCTCGATCGCCTTGATGAGGAAGTCGAGCCCCTCGCGGTTGCTCTTCAGGTCGGGGGCGAAGCCGCCCTCGTCGCCGAGGCCCGTCGCGTAGCCCGCTGCCAGAAGCTCGCTCTTGAGGACGTGGTACACCTCGGTGCCCCAGCGCAGTGCCTCGGAGAACGTGGAGGCGCCGATGGGCGCGAGGAAGAACTCCTGCATATCGATGCCGTTGTCTGCGTGCGAGCCGCCGTTGATGACGTTGAAGAGAGGAACGGGCAGGATGTGCGCGTTGGGTCCGCCGAGGTAGCGGAACAACGGCAGGTCGGCCGAGTCGGCGGCCGCCTTCGCGACGGCGAGGCTCACGCCGAGGATGGCGTTCGCACCGACGCGGCCCTTGTTCTCGGTGCCGTCGACCTCGATGAGAATCTCGTCGACGATGCGCTGCTCGCTGGCCTCGATGCCCTCCAGGGCGGGGCCGAGCTCATCGATGACGGCGGCAACGGCCTTCAGGACGCCCTTGCCGTTGTAACGGGTCTTATCGCCGTCCCGCAGCTCGTAGGCCTCGAAGGCCCCCGTCGACGCTCCCGAGGGGACGGCGGCGCGCTGCACGATGCCGTCGTCGAGGAGCACCTCCACTTCGACGGTCGGGTTACCGCGCGAATCCAGGATCTCGCGTGCGCCTACTGCCTCGATCAATGCCACGGGAATTACTCCTTGCTCAGTGGAAGTTGCGTGGAGCGTCGTCGATCCGCGGCCAGTCTAGCGACGGCGGATCACACGACGAGAGCGATGGCGACGCCGTCCCAGCCCTTGAGCCCGACGGTCTGCAGCGCCGTGCCATCGAAGCGCGGGTCGGAGCCGAGCATGGCGAGCGCGTCGCGAGTGCCGATGACCTGCGGGTTCGTCGACCGCCCGTTCGCGATCTCCCCCTCGCGCCCGACGTTGTCGAGCACGATGACGGTGCCCGGCCGGCCGAGGCGGGCGGCCCAGTCGAGGTAGATCGTGTTCGACTCCTTGTCGGCGTCGATGAAGACGAGATCGAACGGCGTCGAGCCCTCGAGGGTAGGCAGCACATCGGCCGCGCGCCCGACCAGGATGTCGACCCGCTGGCCGACGCCGGCGGCGTCGATGTTCGCCCGGGCGATCGCCGCGTTGCGTGCTTCCGCCTCGATCGTCACCACTTCGCCGTCGGGGCCGAGCCCGCGCGCCATCCAGATCGTGGAATAGCCGCCGAGGGTTCCGATCTCGAGCACGCGCCGGGCACCGCAGATGCGCACGAGCAGGTTCAGGAGCTTGCCCGACACAGGCGCCACCTCGATCGGCGGCAGTCCCTCGCGCTCCTGCGAGGCGATCACGGCCTCGAGCGCCGGATCGTGCCCCACGAGCGTCTCGGCGAGGTAGGCGTCGGCACGCCGCCAGTTCTGCTTCGTCGGCTCGGCCATGCCGCCAGCCAAGCGGCTCGGCGGCGGCTCGTCAAGGGCACGATCTGCTTGTCGACATCCGACAATCGAATCGACCCTGCGCGACGCGTCGGCACAATGGAATTCATGCGGATCACACCTCGAAGACTGGCCATCGGCATGAGCCTGTGGGCGCCCAACCTGTTCAGCGGCATCCGGGTGCGGCGATTCGCGGAGGACTGGACCAGCGCCACCGTCGAGCTGCACGTGAATGCGATCACCCGCAACTTCGTCAAGACGGCATTCGGCGGGTCGATGTCGGCGATGACCGACCCGTACTTCTTCATGCTGGTGATGCACCAGCTCGGCCGGGACTACGTCGTGTGGGACACGCGCGGCGAGATCGAGTTCCTCACGCCCGGGCGCGGAGTGCTGACGGCGCACTTCGAGGTGTCCCCCGCCCAGGTCGCCGAACTGCGCGAGCGCGCCAAGGGCGGGGCCAAAGTGCTCGAGTGGTTCGAGACCGAGATCACCGACCGCGACGGACAGGTCGTCGCCCGCGTCCGCCGCGAGGTCTACGTGCGCGAGAAGCGCCGGGTGACCGACGCGTCGAGCGCCGCCGCCACCGACGGAATGAGCGCCTCGGCGGTGCGGCGGTAGCCGAGCGCGCTGGGGTGGAACCGGTCGAGACTGAACATCTCGTCCGGCTGCGAGATGAAGGTCGGGCCGACGGCGCGCCGCAGCGACACGGCGCGGGCTCCCGCGGTCTCGGCCACGGCGGCCTGGGCGGCGGCCAGCTGCCGAGACTGTCGCGCCCCGAGGGAACGCAGGGGCTGCGGCACGGGGCGCAGCGCCCCGAGGTCGGGGCACGTGCCCACGACCACCACCGCGCCGAGACCGCGCAGGCGCACGATCGCCCGCTCGAGATGCGCGGTCGATGTGGCGACCGGCACGCGGTGCGTGATGTCGTTGCCGCCGACCACCACAACCGCGACGTCGGGGCGGTACTCGTCGGGAAGCGCATCGAGCTGGGCCGAGAGCATCGAGGACTCGGCGCCGACGACGGCCGCGGTGCGCAGCCGCACCGGCCGATGGGTGTGCCGCGCGAGACCCTTCGCGATCCGGGCACCGAGCGTGTCTTTGCGGCGGGACGCGCCGAGCCCTGCCGCTATCGAGTCCCCGACCATCAGCAGCTCGACGGGCTCCCCGTCGTAGGCGCGGCGCCAGACCCTGTCGGCGTCGGGCGCGAGTTCGCCGAGCGGCTTGCCGATGCGCCTCCGTGCGACGGCCGCCTGACGTCGCAGCAGCGCGCGAGCGCCCAGTGACATCAGGCCCAGTGACACCACGGCCACGGCCGTCGCGCCGATTCCCACGCCCGAGAGCGCCGCGACGGAGACGCGACGTGGAGTCATGGATCGATTCGATCGTCCGCGCATGAACGCGAGACGACCGCCGGGTGAAGCACCCACCACACCGCGCGTCACGCGAGCGGGCGCGCCTCGACGGATGCCGCGCCCGCGCCGACGGTCGCGAAGGCGGTGTACCCGTCGGATGCCGCGCGCTCGAGCAGCGCCTTGAGGTTCTTCGTGCGCGGCTCGAGGCGCACCCGCGAGCCGCCGGCGACGAGTCGCGCTTTGTGCGTCATGAGCTCCGCGAGCGGCACATCCCGGTCGTACACGAGCACGACGGCGCCCACAGACACGTCCGCGCGCTCATCGATCAGCTCGACGAGGCGCTCGAATCCGAGCGAGAACCCGACGGCCGGCACGTCGGAGCCGAGGAAGCGGCCGATCATGCCGTCGTAGCGGCCCCCGCCGCCGAGCGAATAGCCGACGCTCGGGTGCGCGAGCTCGAAGATCGTGCCCGTGTAGTAACCCATCCCGCGCACGAGGAACGGGTCGAAGACGAGTGGGATGCCGCCCGATCCGGCATCGGCGGACGGGCGGGCGGCAGCCACCGCCTCGCCGATGCCCACGAGGTGCTCCACGATCTCGTCCGGCGCGTCGTGCGGAAGGGCCTTGCGGATCTGCCGCTCCCCGTACGGGTGGTACTCCATCGTCATCGGCCGGCGCGTGAAGGCCTCGAAGGCATCGACCGCCCCCGGCGTCACGTGCCGCTGGCGCAACTCGGCGACGACGCCGTCGTGCCCGATCTTGTCGAGCTTGTCGATGGTGATGAGCACACCCGGTCGCTCGTCGAGGCCGAAACCGAAGCTCTCCAGCATCCAATCGAGCGCCCGGCGGTCGTTGATGCGCACCGACGCTCCCACGAGGCCCAGGGCATCGACCGCGTCGAGGGTCGCGGCGATGAGCTCGGCCTCGGCCTGGGCGGAGGCATCCCCGATGATGTCGATGTCGCACTGCATGAACTGGCGGTAGCGGCCCTTCTGCGGCCGCTCGGCCCGCCAGACCGGAGCGATCTGGATGGCGCGGAACACGCCGGGCAGCTCGCCCCGGTGGCTCGCGTAGAAGCGCGCGAGCGGCACCGTCAGGTCATAGCGCAGCCCCAGGTCGGTGAGCGCGGCGGGCTCGCCGGCCGCCGCGCGGATGTCGCCCGGCTCCAGCCCGCGCTTGAGCACGTTGTATGCGAGCTTCTCGTTGTCGCCGCCGATGCCGGAGTGCAGCCGGGCGTAGTCCTCCATCACCGGCGTCTCGATCTCATCGAACCCGTGCGCGCGGTAGCGGTCGCGGATGACGGCGAGCACGCGCTCGCGACGGGCCTTCTCGGCGGGGAGGAAGTCGCGCATGCCGCGCGGCGGGGTCACGGTTGCCACGTGCTCTAGTGTCCCATCCGCCGACCCGGCGCCGAGTCCGCGGTCATTCGGCGGCGCGGATCTCGGACTCGAGCAGGCGCAGGCGCGTGCGGAGCGCCCGCTCGGCGTCCCACCCGTGCACCCGGGCGGCCGCGGCGAGTGCCAGCAGCGCGTCGCCGAGCTCGGCTTCGGTCTCGGGTGCGGCATGAGAAACGGCATCCTGGCCGAAACGACGGGCGTCGCCCGGTGTCTCGGCCGGGTCGTCGTTTCTCACCGCAACCCCGGCCTGGGCGGCCCTGCCGATGATCTTCTGCGCCAGCGCCAGCGCGGGCATCGCGTGCGACACGCCGTCGAGCACGCTCGCGCGGTGGCGCTTCTCCGCGGCCTTGGCGGCATTCCAGTGCACGAGCACCTCCTCGGGCGTCGTGGCCACCGCGTCGGTGAAGACGTGCGGATGCCGGCGGACCATCTTCTCGGTCAGCCCGGCGGCGACATCCTGGATGTCGAAAGGCGCTTCCTCGTCGCGCGAGGCGATCTCCGCGTGGAACAGCACCTGCCAGAGGAGATCGCCGAGTTCCTCCCGGAGCTCGGCGCGGGAGCCCGCTTCAACGGCGTCGATGAGCTCCGCGCTCTCTTCGATGAGGTACGGGACGAGGTCGCGGTGGGTCATCTGCTGCGTCCACACGCACCGGTCGCGCACCGCCCGCATCGTATCGATCGCGGACTGGACCGGGGACACCTCACGCATCGTCGGGTCGCTCATGCCGTCTCCATCTCTTTCTTCGCCGCCCGCGCGTATGCGCGCGAGCGCCAGGTCACCAGGATCGCGGCGAGCACGAGCGAGATCACCGACCCGCCCAGCACCCCGAGTGTCGCCTCATCCCGCACGGCGGGGGCGTCCGCGAAGGCGAGTTCGCCGAGCAGCAGCGACACGGTGAAGCCGATGCCGCCGAGCGCCCCGGCGGCGAGCAGGTCGCCGAACGAGAGGTGCGGCGCGGCTCCCTTGCTGCCGACGCGCAGCGACAGCCACCCCGCGCCCGCGATGCCGACGACCTTGCCCACGGGCAGCGCGATCAGAATGCCCCAGAGCGCCGGCGACAGCTCGCGCGGTGACACCTGCGGGATCACCACGAGCGCGGCCGAGAACGCGAAGACCGGCAGCACCACCCCGTTGATCCACGGCTCCAGCTCGTGCCTCACGCGCATCGCCGGCCGCTGCGCCATGGCGAGGCCGAGGAGCACCCCCGCGATGGTCGCGTGAACGCCCGACTCGTAGATCAGCACCCACGTCAGGATCGCCAGGAGCGCGAGGGCGATCGCGATGGGGATCCCCGCCCGGGTGTCGAGCATGCGGCTCAGGATCCCGAAGACGACGACCACCGCCAACGCCGCCAGGAGCAGGCCGAAGTTCACATCCGTCGCGAAGAGGACCGCGATGAACACGATGCCGACGATGTCGTCGAGGATCGCGAGGGCGAGCAGGAACACGCGCAGCCCGGAGGGCAGGCCTTTGCCGAAGACCGCGAGCACCCCGAGGGCGAAGGCGATGTCGGTCGCCGTCGGGATCGGCCAGCCCTGCGACACGTCCGTGCTCCCCGCGATGAGGAGGTAGATCGCGATCGGGACGAGAACGCCGCCCGCGGCGGCGATCGCGGGGTGCAGCGCCTTGCGGATGCCGTTCAGTTCGCCGCGGGTGAGCTCGTACTGCAGCTCGACCGCCACGACGAAGAAGAAGACCGCGAGGAGGCCGTCTGCGATCCAGTGGTCGATCGAGAGCTCGAAAGCGCCCGGTATGCCGACGTAGGCATGCATGAACTCCACGACCTGAGAGCCGACCGGGCTGTTCGCCAGCAGCAACCCGAGCACGGCTGCGGCGAGGAGCACGATCGCGGGGAACCGGGCGGATCGGAGCAGGGACATCGAAGTCCTTTCATGGGACCGCGGCTCATTCAGTCGATGGAGTCGCTGAAGACACCCGCCGACCAGGCTTCCCGGCACACCACTGTCCATCGTACCGACGCGACGCGGGGCGCCGTGAAAGACGTGACGTCCGTGAAACAACGCGGCACTACCGTGGAGGGGTGCGAGAACTCACGCAGACAGAAGCCATCGATCTCGTCGGCCGATTCGAGGCCGGTCAGGAGCTCCCCGAATCGATGCGGTCGGACGTGCGCATGCTCGGCTCCCTCCTCGGCCAAGTGCTGCGGGAGAGCGGTTCGCCCGGGCTGTACGACGATGTCGAACGCCTGCGGACCGCGACGATCCACGCCTACACCGACGAATCACCCGAGGCCTTCGAGCGCGCGGCGCGCGTGGCGGACTCCTTCACCGTGCAGCGGGCGGACGAGGTGGCCCGCGCCTTCACATGCTATTTCCACCTCGTGAACCTCGCCGAGGAGCACCAGCGCGTGCGCATCCTGCGGGAGCGTGACGGCCGTCCCGAGAAGGAGAACGCGACCGATTCGGTTGCCGCCGCCTTCGTGCGGCTGGCCGCCGAGGTCGGCGACGAGACCGCACTCGAGCGGCTGCAGGGACTTCGGTTCCACCCCGTGTTCACAGCACACCCGACCGAGGCGCGGCGCCGCGCGATCTCCAGCACGATCCGCCGCCTCGCCGCCCTGCTCGTCGAGCACAACACGTCGCTCCGCGGCGGCGCCGACGAGCGTCGCGCGCGCCGGCGGATGCTCGAGGAGATCGACACGCTGTGGCGCACCGCGCCGCTGCGCGCCGAGAAGCCGTCGCCCACCGACGAGGTGCGGGCGGTCATGGCCGTCTTCGACGAGACCCTCTATACCGCCATCCCGCACGTCTATCGACGAGTGGATGACGCCCTCCAGGGCATCGCGGCCGGGCAGCGCTCCCCCGTGGTCAAGCCGTTCGTCCGCGTCGGCTCATGGGTCGGCGGCGACCGCGACGGCAACCCCTTCGTCACGGCATCCGTCACCAGGAAGGCCGCCGCGATCGCGTCGGAGCACGTCCTCATCGGGCTCGAGCGCACCGCCGAGCGCATCGGACGAACACTGACCCTCGACGCCGTCACGACACCCCCCAGCGCAGCGCTGACCGACCTGTGGCAGCGCATGGCGTCCGCCGACGAGGAGGCCGCGGCCGAGATCGCGAAGCGCTCCCCCGCCGAACCGCACCGCCGCATCCTGCTGCTCGTCGCGCGCCGCATCGCGGCGACCCGCGCCCGCAACGCCGACCAGGCCTACCGCGATCCGGAGGAGCTGCTCGCCGAGCTGCGCATCGTGCAGGACTCGCTCGTCGCCGGCGCCGCGCCACGCCACGCGTACGGCGGGCTGCAGCAGCTGATCTGGCAGGTCGAGACCTTCGGATTCCACCTCACCGAACTCGAGGTGCGCCAGCACTCGAACGTGCACGCGCGGGTGCTCGCCGAGCTCGACGCGGGCACCTCGAGCGAGCTGTCGACCGAAGTGCTCGACGTGTTCCGCGCCGTGGCCTTCGTGCAGAAGCGCTTCGGCCCGCGCGCCGCCGGCCGCTACATCGTCTCGTTCACCCGGTCCGCCGAAGACCTCGCCAACGTCTACCGGCTGGCCGAGTACGCCGCGGGTCAAGGCGGCAAGGCACCCGTGCTCGATGTCGTGCCGCTCTTCGAGACCTTCGCCGACCTGCAGGCCGCCCCCCGGATCCTCGCCGAGGTCGTGGCGCACCCCGCCGTGGCCGCGAGGCTCGCCCAGACCGGGCGGCGCATGGAGGTCATGCTCGGGTACTCCGACTCGTCGAAGGATGTCGGTCCCGTCGCCGCGAACCTCGCGCTCTATGAAGCCCAGGCGGCGATCTCCGCGTGGGCGCGCGAGGAGGGCATCGAGCTGACCCTCTTCCACGGCCGCGGCGGCGCCCTCGGTCGCGGCGGCGGGCCGGCGAACTCCGCGATCCTCGCCCAGCCCCCGCACTCCGTCGACGGCCGCTTCAAGCTGACCGAGCAGGGCGAAGTCATCTTCGCGCGCTACGGCGATCCCGCCATCGCGATGCGTCACATCGATCAGGTGGCCGCAGCGACCCTTCTCGCCTCATCCCCGACGATCGAACGTCGCAACAGCGAGGCGGCGGAACGGTACGCAGCGGTCGCGGCGACGATGGATGCGGCATCCCGGGAGCGCTTCTTCTCCCTGGTGAAGGCGCCCGGCTTCGCGCCGTGGTTCGCCACGGTCACCCCGATGGAAGAGGTCGGGCTGCTCGCGCTGGGCTCGCGGCCGGCGCGTCGCGGGCTTTCCGTCGAGTCGCTCGAGGACCTCCGGGCGATCCCGTGGGTGTTCGCGTGGACGCAGGCGCGCATCAACCTCGCAGGGTGGTTCGGGCTCGGCACCGCGCTGGAGGCCGTCGGCGACGAGGAGCTGCTGCGCGGGGCGTACCGGGACTGGCCGCTGCTGCACACGATGATCGACAACGTGGCGATGAGCCTCGCGAAGGCCGACGCGCGCATCGCGCGCAAGTACCTCGACCTGGGCGACCGGGCCGACCTCGCCGATCTCGTCATGGACGAGATGGCCCTGACCCGGTCATGGGTCATCCGGGTCACCGACGGCGAGGGCGTGCTGTCGAACCGCCCGATCCTGCAGCGAGCGGTCAAGATGCGCAGCCCGTACGTCGATGCGCTCTCGCTGCTGCAGCTGAGGGCGCTGCGCGCGCTCCGCGCCGCCCCCGCGGGCGCCGAGTCGCCCGACCCGGAGCAGCAGCGCCTGCTGCTGCTCTCGGTCAGCGGCGTCGCCGCCGGCCTCCAGAACACCGGCTGACCAGCCCCGCCCCCTGC
>NZ_DATMIO010000271.1:0-8000 GCF_035554235.1 Microbacterium sp.
CAGACCGGGATCACGGTGGATGACGTCGCCAAGCGCCTCGTCGACTACGGCTTCCACGCCCCGACGATGTCGTTCCCGGTCGCGGGCACCCTCATGGTCGAGCCCACGGAATCCGAGGACCTCGCCGAGCTCGAGCGTTTCATCGAGGCGATGATCGCGATCAAGGCCGAGGCGCTGGCGGTCGCGGCGGGGGAGTGGCCGGCGGATGACAACCCGCTCGTGAACGCCCCGCACACCGCGGAGTCGGTGATCGCGGGCGAGTGGACGCACCCCTACTCGCGGGAAAGGGCCGTGTACCCCGTGCACGCGCTCGTGCGCAACAAGTACTGGGCGCCGGTGCGCCGCATCGACCAGGCGTACGGCGACCGCAACCTCGTGTGCGCGTGCCCCCCGGTCGAGGCGTTCGCGTAGCGGCGCGCCGCGTCGCTCCGGCCCCGCCTCGGCCCCCCCGCCTGCGCTCGCTCGACGCGAAGTGCGGGTCACCCGCGCCCCGCACCCGCACATTGCGGCCACTGAGCACCGGCGTTTCGCATCGAAGATGTGGATGTCGCGCGGGGCGCAGGCAGGCGGGGGCGGACCGAGGTCAGGCGCGCGGAGGGCGGGTCAGGCGGGCGGGAGCGGGGAGGGAGCGAGGGAGGGAGAGAGCGTCGGCGAGGGCGACGGGCCGACGGGCGGGGCGAAGACGCCGGGCCACAGCGCCGCGGCGAGCGGATAACCGACGAATGCCACCGTGTCGAGGAGTGCGTGCGCGAGCACGAGAGGCATGATCCGGCCCCAGCGGCGATAGCACCATCCGAAGACGATGCCCATCGCGATGTTGCCGGCGATCGCGCCGAAACCCTGGTACGCGTGATACGCCCCGCGCAGCAGCGCGGTCGACAGGATGATGGTCCACCACCCCCAGCCGAGCCGGCGCAGCCGATCGAACAGGTAGGCGATGAAGATCACCTCTTCGGTGAGCCCGGCCCGCACGGCGGCGAGCAGCAGGAGCGGGATCGTCCACCACGACGGATCGAGCGGGGACGCGCGCACGGAGACGGTCAGGTCGAGGGCGCGTCCCAGCGCATACAGTCCGAGACCCGGGATGCCGATCACGGCCGCCAGCAGCAGCGCCCTCAGGATGTCGTGCCCGAAGCCGCGGAAGTCCAGGCCGATCCGGCGCAGCGCGTTTCCGCCGGGCTCCCACAACAGGAAGATGACGAGGGCGACCGCCACGAGGCCGAACCCCCAGCCGAGCACCTGATAGGTGATGTCCCAGAAGGCCGCCGCGTCCTGCGACTGGTTGATCTGGGTCTCCTGATTCGCCAGCGACCCGCTCTCCAGCAGTGTGCGCACGAGCGAGAGCACCGCATAGAGCGCGGAACGGCCTACTGTGAGACTCAGTACCAGCGCGATCTCCCACCAGAGTCGTGTGCGAGATGCTCCGGATGCCGCGGCACCAGTGGAGAACCGCACATCTGCCGGGGGTTCTGGCGTGCTCATTTGGTCAGAATGTCACACTCTGGTCGCGTTGAGTTAAGGCTATGTAACGTTTTCATGGGATGTTTTGACCAAGTCTCACACCGCGCTTAGTGTTTCCGTATCCGCGCCCCGTGCGAACTCTGGTTCCGCGTGTGCGCACCACCCCTTGCACAGGAGGAAACACGTGTCTGACAAGACATGGCGCAAGCGCGCCCTTGTAGTCGCGGCGGGCGTCGGCGTATCTGCCGTCGTCCTGGCCGGCTGCACCAGCCCCGGAGGCACTGACGGCGGAGATTCGGCACCCGAGGTCGTCGATACCCAGATCATCCTCGCGGAGACCAACGAGGTCACGAGCTTCAACGCGGCCACGCCCCAGAGCAACCTCGACATCAACGGCAAGCTCTGGTACGCGACCCACGAGACCTTCGCGTACGTCAACGACAAGATGGAGGTCGTGCCGAACGAGTCCTTCGGCACGATGGAGAAGGTCTCCGACGAGCCGCTCACCATCAAGTACACGCTCACCGACAACGCGCAATGGTCGGACGGCACGCCGGTCACGACCGACGACCTGCTGCTCGGCTGGGCCTCCGGATCGGGCTACTTCGACGACGCGACGGTGGACGAGGAAGGCGCGGTCGTCAGCGGCACGCAGTACTTCACGATCGCCGGCTCGACCTCCGGCCTCGAGGACACCGAGGTGCCTGAGGTCAGCGAAGACAAGAAGTCGCTGACCCTTGTCTATGACACCCCGTTCGTCGACTGGAACCTGCAGTGGCTGCTGGATCAGGATGCCAACCCGGTGCCGTTCCACGTGCTCGCGGAGAAGACCGGCGTTACCGCCGAGCAGTTCACGGAGGCGCTCACCACCACTCCTCGCGGCAACCCCGAGGCCCCGGTCGAGCCGAACGCGACCATCAAGACGGTGGCGGACTTCTGGAACACCGGTTTCGATGTGACGTCGATGCCTGACGACGAGTCGCTGTACCTCTCGAACGGCCCGTTCATCGTCGACTCGTGGGAGCCCACGCAGTCGATGACGCTCAAGATCAACGAGAACTACAAGGGCGACCGCGATCCCGCGTACTCCACCCTCGTGTTCCGCTTCGTCGGTGACTCGCAGGCGCAGGTGACGGCCCTCCAGAACGGCGAGGTCGACATCATCAACCCGCAGGCCGGCGGCGACACGCTGCAGCTGCTCGAGAGCATCGACGGGATTCAGATCCTCACGGGCCCTCAGCTGTCATACGACCACGTGGACCTGTCCTTCCGTGGCGAGTGGGCCGACCCCACCGTGCGTGAGGCGTTCATGAAGATCATCCCGCGCCAGCAGATCGTCGACACCGTCGTGAAGCCGATCAACCCCGACGCCGAGGTGCTCAACTCCCAGACGTTCGTGACCTCGCAGACCGAGCCGTACGAGAAGACGATCAAGACGAACGGGTCTGACGCGTACGGCGATGTGGACATCGACGGCGCCAAGGAGCTGCTCGCCGGACGCACGCCGACCGCGCGCATCCTCTACAACATCAACAACCCCAACCGTGTCGCGGCGTTCGAGGCCATCCAGGCCACGGCCACCGAGGCCGGCTTCGTGGTCCAGGACATCGGCCGCGAGGACTGGAGCGCACAGCTCGAGAGCGACATCTACGACGTGTCGATCTTCGGGTGGATCTCGCCGGGTGTCGGCAACGAGGACATCCCGCAGATCTTCGCTTCCGACGGTGGATCGAACTTCACCGGCGTCAACATCCCTGAGGTCGACGAGCTCGCCGCCGACATCCAGACGATGACCGACGAGGCCGACGTCGAGGACGCGCGAATCAAGGTCGACCAGTTGCTGTTCGAGAACTACTACGGCCTGCCGATCTTCCAGAGCCCGGGTGTGGAGGCCCACACCGATCGCGTCTCCGGTGTGACCTTCATGGCCAACCAGACCGGACCGATCTGGAACTTCTGGGAGTGGACTGCGGAGGACGCTGCCGCTGGGTAACCAGCCGCTCGTCTGACGCGCGCACTCACTTGGGGCGTCGGGGTTCCACCCCGGCGCCCCAAGCGCGCTCGCTCCCGTCCAGATCAGCGAACGTCTCGCATCCGGTCACGCCGTGATGCAGACATCCGGCTGATACCTTTTGTCCATGAAGGGGCAACCCAGTGCTTAGTTTCGTCCTGCGGCGCATCGGGGTCTCGATACTCATCCTGATCGCGGCGTCGTTCATCATGTACACCCTGGTGTCCCTCGCCAAGGATCCGCTGACCGATCTCTACGCCTCCAACAGCCCCAACCGGGATGCGCTGATCGCCCAGCGCGTCGAGTGGCTGCACCTCGATCAGCCGATCCCCGTCCGCTGGCTCGGCTGGCTCGGGGGCGCGGCTCGCTGCGTGATCCCCTTCGGCGGCTGCGACCTCGGTGTGACGATCCAGAACCAGCCCGTCAACATCCTCCTCGGCCGCGCCATGTCGGCGACGCTGCAGCTCGTCACCGCGGCCACGATCCTCGCCATCGTCCTCGGCATCACGGTCGGCATCATCTCGGCCCTCCGCCAGTACAGCGCGGTCGACTACAGCTTCACGTTCGCGAGCTTCTTCCTCTACTCGCTTCCCTCATTCCTGATGGGCGTTCTGCTCAAGGTCTTCGTGGCACTGGGCTTCAACAACTGGCTGCGCGATCCCGTCTTCAGCTGGGGGGTGATCATCATCTTCTCGGTGATCGCCGGCATATTCTGGCAAGCCGTCATAGGAGGGACCAGGCAGCGTCGCCTCGTCGTCTTCGCGGCATCCCTGCTCGTCACCGGGCTGCTGATGTACGGGATGACGGTGACGGAGTGGTTCCTCGATCCGTCGCTCGGACCGATCCTCGCGCCTCTTCTGATCGCCGCGTTCGGCGCGGCGATGGTGCTGCTCATCGCCGGCGCGAAGGCCCGATATGCGTGGCGCACCGCGGGCGTGACGGTGATCGTGCTCGTCGTGGCCTACTTCGTGCTGCAGCCGTTCCTGCCCTCGTTCAACGGGTGGGGCGTCGCGATCCTGTTCTGCCTGGCAGGCGTGGTCGGAGGCGTCGCCGGCTACCTTCTCGGCGAGTTCGACAAGGGTCCGGCTGTGCGACTAGGCGTGCTGACGGGTGTGCTCGGCATGGGCGTCATCATCGTCGACCAGTACATGCGCAACTGGAACTCTTACATCACCAACCCGCGCATCAACGGCCGTCCGATCCCCACTGTGGGGTCGCAGACGCCGAACCTGCAGGGGGACTTCTGGATCCAGAGCACCGACACGCTCACGCACTTATTGCTGCCGACGATCAGCCTGATGCTGATCTCCTTCGCGGGCTACACGCGCTACGCCCGCGGCGGCATGCTCGAGACCCTCAACCAGGACTACATCCGCACCGCCCGGGCGAAGGGCCTCCCCGAGCGTACGGTCATCGTGCGCCACGCGTTCCGCAACTCGCTCATCCCGATCACGACCATCGTGGCGGCGGACGTGGGTGCCCTCATCGGCGGTGCCATCATCACCGAGCGCATCTTCTCGTTCAGCGGCATGGGCGCCCTGTTCAACAGCGGGCTCAACAACTCCGATCCGAATCCCGTGATGGCGTATTTCGTCGTGATCGCCATCTTCGCGATCACGTTCAACTTCCTCGCCGACCTCGCATACTCGGCACTCGACCCGAGAGTGAGGGTCAAGTAATGACGATCCCCATGGGCGCCAACTTCGAGGCCCCCTCCGAGCCGGCCGCCGATCCGACCACGGTCCTCACCGCCGATGACAAGGGATTGAGCCAGGGAAGGCTCATCTTCAAGCGGTTCCTCCAGCACAAGCCGGCGCTGGTGAGCATCGTGCTGTTCGTGCTGATCGTCGGGTTCGCGATTTCCGCGACCGGTGTCTTCGGCATCCCCGGCTGGTGGCAGTGGAACTACACGTCGCTGCTTCCGATCCAGGACGGCGGCAAGCCCACGCTCACTCTGTGGCCGTTCGCGCTGGGCGATCACCCGTTCGGTCAGAACAACGTCGGCAAGGACTACTTCGCGATGGTGATGCGGGGCCTGGTGAACTCGGCCTACATCATGTTCATCATCGGCGGCATCGCAACGTTCATCGGCGTCGTGGTCGGGGCGATCGCGGGCTACTACCGCGGCTGGGTGGACTCCGTGCTGATGCGGCTCACCGACATCGTGATCGTCATCCCGATCATCGTCGTCGGCGCCGTCGTCGGTTCGGCGGTCGGTGGGCTCGGCCCGCTCGTGCTCGCGATCTTCCTGGGCTTCTTCGCGTGGACCGGCATCGCCCGCCTCGTGCGGGCCGAGTTCCTCTCCCTCCGCGAACGCGAGTTCGTCGAGGCGGCACGCGTCGCGGGCGCGTCGGATCTGCGCATCATCTTCAAGCACATCCTCCCGAACGCGATGGGCGTCGTCATCGTGGCGGCGACGCTGCTGATCGCGGCGGCGATCATCCTCGAGACGTCGCTGTCGTTCCTCGGCTACGGCGTCCGCAGCCCGGAGGTCTCGCTCGGCCTGCTGATCAGCCAGAACGAAGCGGCCTTCCAGACGCGCCCGTGGCTGTTCTGGTGGCCGGCGGCGTTCATCGTCATCCTGTCGCTGCTCGTGAACTTCGTGGGGGACGGCCTGCGGGACGCATTCGATCCCCGCCAGAAGCGCATCCGATTCAGCAAGGTGAAGGATCTGCCCGACGACGCGGTCGTCGAGAACGGCACGACGGCGGATGTCCCCGAGGGCGTCGTCATGACGACGCGCGGCGAGGCCGTGAACGACGGCGTCTCCAGCGAAGAACCCGACGGACCGACGTCGGCGGGGGAGATCCGACGATGACCCGGGTCGTGCTCCCGCGGGCGTCAGCCCGTTGCGGCCAGCGCCCACAGGGTGGCCGTGAGCAGCAGAGCGCTCACCACGGCCACCGTCGTGTCCCAGCGTCGCGTCACCACGAGCTCGTCCGCGACGCCGACCGTGACGAGGCCGGCGTCGAGACGCCGCTGCCACGCGTCGCGAACGAGCATGGCCGCGTCGCCCGAGTCGCTGCCCAGCAGATCGCCGGTGCGGGGCGTGTTGCCCACGGCCTTGGCCTCGCGGTTGAGCGGTCGTCGGCTGATGATCTGCGAGGTCATCATGCCGGGGGCAGGCGCCGACCACACGGTGAAGCGCCGGCCGGGCGTCAGCAGGGTGAGGGCGTGTTTCGTATCGAGGTGGATGAGGGCTTCCCACGGGATGTCGACGCTGTGCGTGACATTCTGCACGTGCACTCCCGCCGCATCCACACCCACTCCGGGGCGCCAGAGCGCGGCCCACGCCAGGAACGCGGCCAGCCCCGCCGCCGGATAGACCCACACCAGGCTGGGCTCCGAGCCCCACAGCCCGAAGGCCGCTACGAGCCCCGCCCCCGCCCAGACGAGGATCGCCATGATCCGGTTGAAGCGGGAGTGCAGCATTCTGTTCGCGTGAGCCACGCCTCCATTCTCACCCCCCTCCACGTCAGGAATTCCCGATGAACCAGCTACGGACCCGTGAGTCCTTCGACGGCCACCTGCTCGAGGTCAGCGGGCTCTCGGTCGACTTCGCCGTCGACAACTACTGGGTCCCGGCCGCGAAGAACCTCGAGTACTTCGTCGACGGAGGCAAGGCCCTCGCGATCGTGGGGGAGTCGGGCTCGGGCAAGAGCGCGAGCTCGATGGCCATGCTCGACCTGCTGCCCTCGAACGCCCGCGTGCGGGGAAGCGTGAAGCTCGCCGGCCGGGAGATCCTGGGTCTCAACAAGGACGAGCTTCGTCGCGTGCGCGGAGGTGAGATCGCGGTGATCTTCCAGGAGCCGATGACGGCGTTGAACCCGGTCTACACCGTGGGATCCCAGATCATCGAGACGCTGCGCATCCACTTCGGCATCACCCCCAGCGCCGCGAAGACGCGGGCCCTCGAACTGCTCGACCTCGTCGAGCTTCCGGATCCGCTCAAGGCCTTCAACTCGTACCCGCACCAGCTCTCCGGCGGCCAGCGCCAGCGCGCCATGATCGCCCAGTCGCTGTCCTGCGATCCCAAACTGCTGATCGCTGACGAGCCCACCACTGCCCTGGACGTCACCGTGCAGGCGGAGATCCTGGACCTGATGAGGAACCTGCGCAACAAGCTGGACAGCGCCATCGTCCTGATCACCCACGACATGGGCGTCGTGGCGGACCTGGCCGACCGGATCGCCGTCATGCGCAAGGGCCTGATCGTCGAGACCGGCACCGCCGAGCAGATCTTCCACAACCCCCAGCACCCGTACACGCAGGCGCTGCTTGCGGCCGTGCCGCACCTCGGACAGGGCGGAACGGAAGCGGCTCCAGACGTGGACGTGACAGCAGCGCTGGCCGCGGCCACCCACGCACAGCTCGACTCCGTGGACCACGATGAACTGGTCCGCCGCGAGCGGGAAAACGCGGCGGCCCTGGCGGCCGCCGAATCCAGGGGACCCGTGGGTGAACCGGTCCTGGAGCTGACCGACGTCGCCATCGAGTACCCGAAGCAGGGCCGCGTGCCGGCCTTCCG
>NZ_DATMIO010000272.1:0-2120 GCF_035554235.1 Microbacterium sp.
AGCTCGCCGAGCTTGCGTCGCTCGTCGTTTACGTACTCCTTCACCCCATCGACCTCCTTGACCTCGGGGCGGTTGAAGAGGAGGCAGATGAGAATGACCGCGACGAACATCACGAGCACGATCGGGAGCGCCATCACGAACCACTCGAAGAAGGTGATGGGCTCGCCGGTCTCGGCCTCGAGCAGCTCGCGACCGATCAGGTTGGGCGGGCTGCCGATTGGCAGCAGCAGGCCGCCGACGGTGATGCTGTAGGTGATCACGAGCATGAGCGCGGCGCCGAAGCGCAGGCGCTCGACCCGCCGCTCGCCCCGGGCCTGCTGGGCGACCAGGCCACCGACGACCCCCATCACCCCGAGGGCGATCGGGAGCATCATCGCCGCGCCGGCGGTGTTGGACATGACCGGCGAGGTCAGGGCGCCGATGAGCCCGAAGGCCAGGATGATGCGGTAGGTGTTGCCGCCCACCCACGACAGCGACAGCACCCGGAAGGTCAGGCGCCGGTGCAGCCCGTGCACCACCATCGCCTGGGCGATGATGAAGCTGCCGATGAAGAGCATCACCGTGTCGTCGGTGAACAGCGCAAACACGACGTCGACCGACGTGTCGTCCTCCGGCGGAGGCGGCGTGGCCTCGAGCAGGGCGCAGAGAACGACACCCACCAGCGCGGTCATCGGGATGGGAATCGCCTCGGTCACCCACCAGACGACGACAAAGGCGAGAATCGCCGCGAGTCGATGCTGATTTCCGTCGATGTCGAAGGGAAGGAGCAGCACGACCGCGAGCACCACGGGGCCCAAGAACAGCCCGACGGTGCGGCGCTGGCGCTCGAAACGCTCCTCGGCCTCCGACAGCTGCCCTTCCTGCTCGTCGAGCGTGCGGTAGGTCTTACGACCCCCTACGTCCTCGATCTAGTCGCGCGGCTCCTCCCTCGTCTCCGTCTCCATGTGCGGAGCGGTACCCGCTTTGCGCCAGGGCTATACGGAAGGGCAACCGATGCTCGGGACCGCCCCGATGGCGCCTGTCGTCCGACGCGAGAGCATGGGGCGTCGGCTTCTAGGCGCCCGCTGGCGAAGCAGCAGCGTTCGCTCGGTTACGGGTCGGTTTCTCCCTCGAAGACCGCGAACGCGGCTCCCAGTGGGTCGGCGATCACGGCGAAGCGGCCGATGTGGGTCTCGGTCGGCCGCGATAGCGCGTGGCCGCCGAGGCGCTCGGCGTCGCGGGCGGCATCGTCGACGTTCTCGACCGTGAAGTAGGGGAGCCAGTTCGGCGGGATGCCCCGCCCCTGCTCGACTTGCTCGCGTACGCCTCCGTTCAGGCGGCCGCCGTTCCTGATCGACGCGTACCCGCTCTCGTCGGTCTCATACTGCCAGCCAAGCAGCTCGGCGAAGAAGGCCTTGACCCGCTCGACATCTGTCGTGGCAAGCTCGTTCCAGCACAGCGCGCCGACGTCGTTGACGAGCGTGGCGCCGATCCGGGAGCGCGGCTGCCACAGCGACACGATCGCCCCGGTCGGGTCACTGATCGCCGCAACGCGGCCGGCATCGAGCACGTCGAACGGCTCACGGAACACGGCAGCACCACCGAGTTCACCGGCTCGGGCGGCGGTCGCGTGGGCGTCCTCGACCGAGATGTACGAGGTCCAGTGCGGCGGCGCCCCCGCCGCGCGCGCCTCAGGCTGTTGGCGGTAAAGGATCGCGACATCGTGGTCGTTTCGGCGCAGCATCGTGAAGGTGCCTGCCTCACCCGCCGAGTGCTCCTCCGGTTGCCAGCCGAACAGGCGGGTGTAGAACTGCTCCGCCGCAGCGGGGTAGGTCGTCGCCAGGCCTACCCAGCAGAACGTACCCGGCTCGTAATGGGTGCGCTCGCCCATGCCTCAACTCAGGGTTGTCATGCCCGAAGCATCGTGACACCCATGCCCTTCGCGTGAAAGCGAACGCGCACGGGTCAGCCTCGGCTCCTGCCGGGGACGATGAGGAGCAGCCCGCCGAGCCAATCTCGTCGCTGCTGCTCTGGGCGACTTGCGCAAGCCGACGGCGCGGTCACCCGAGATGCCGCCCCTCGTCCTGAGGGGCGTATCGCGGGCGCCGGCGGAGACGACCGCACTTCGCGCGGAAGACATC
>NZ_DATMIO010000273.1:0-6831 GCF_035554235.1 Microbacterium sp.
ACGGTGCTCTCCAAATCGCGGGCCGACAAGGTGGAGAACACCGGCGACGGCGTGCTCGTCACGCTGTCGGACGGGCGCACCGTGGAGGGCAGCCACTGCCTGATGGCCGTCGGCTCGATCCCGAACACCGCGGGGCTCGGCCTCGCGGAGGCCGGCGTGCAGATGACGGAGTCCGGCCACATCCAGGTGAACCGCGTCGCCCGCACGTCGGTTCCCAACATCTACGCTGCCGGCGACTGCACGACGTTCGTCCCGCTCGCCTCGGTGGCCTCGATGCAGGGCCGCACGGCCGTCTTCCACGCGATGGGCGATGTCGTCATCCCGCTCGAGCACCGCCGCATCACGGCCAACATCTTCACGGCCCCCGAGATCGCGACGATCGGCTGGTCGGAGCAGGACATCGAGGAGGGCGAGATCAACGGCGTCGTGCACAAGCTGCCGCTGGCCGCGAACCCCCGCGCCAAGATGATGGGCATCAAGGACGGCTTCGTCAAGATCCTCGCCCGCCAGGGCAGCGGCACCGTGATCGGCGGGGTCATCGTGGCGCCCCGCGCGTCCGAGCTGATCTACCCGATCGCCATCGCCGTCGACCGGCGCCTCACGGTCGACCAGCTCTCCCGGGTCTTCGCCGCGTACCCGTCGCTGACGGGCAGCATCACGGATGCCGCGCGCGCGATGCACATCGTCAACAACGCCTGACCACGGCATCCACGCCCCCGCGCTGGCGCCGCCGACGTCCCGGGGCGCGCCGCGATTCCCGACCCCTGCGCTCACTGGGCTGAAAGTGCGGGTGCGGGGCTGGCGGGCGTGCACTTTGCGCCGACTGAGCCTACGAGATCGTGAGGAGCTGGTGGCCGGCCGCGACGGTCGTGCCGGGCTCGGCGTTGATCGCGCCGATCACCCCGTCCTTGTGGGCCTGCAGCGGTTGCTCCATCTTCATGGCCTCGAGCACGACGACGAGGTCGCCCTTCACCACCTGCTGGCCCTCCTCGACGGCGACCTTGACGATCGTGGCCTGCATCGGCGACTTCACGGCATCGCCGGAGGCGCCCGCGGTCACCGTGGTCGCGTGGCTGCGGCGCGACGGCGGCACCGCAGCGGGCCGCCCGATCGTGGTCGGTGCCGCCACGATCCGGTCGGGCAGGCTCACCTCGAGGCGCTTGCCCGCGACCTCGACGACCACCGTGTGCCGCGCCTCGGCGGGCGCCGGGTCGCTGAGCTCGCCGTCCCACGGCGGGATGTCGTTGTCGAACTCCGTCTCGATCCATCGCGTGTAGACCCCGAAGTTGCCGTCCTCGGCGGTGAAGGCGGGATCGCGCACGACCTTGCGGTGGAAGGGCAGCACCGTCGGCAGACCCGCGACTTCGAACTCGTCGAGGGCGCGGCGACTGCGCTCGAGCGCCTCGGCGCGGTCGCGTCCGGTCACGATGATCTTCGCGAGGAGGGAGTCGAACGATCCGCTGACGGTGTCACCCGCGGTGACGCCCGAATCGAGGCGAGTGCCCGGGCCGCCGAATGTCTTGAAGACGTGGATCGGGCCGGGCTGGGGAAGAAACCCGCGCCCCGGATCCTCGCCGTTGATGCGGAACTCGATCGAGTGCCCGACGGGCACCGGGTCGTCGTAGTCGAGCAGGCCGCCCGCGGCGAGGCGGAACTGCTCGCGCACGAGGTCGACGCCGGTGACCTCCTCCGAGACGGGATGCTCGACCTGCAGGCGTGTGTTGACCTCGAGGAACGAGATCGTGCCGTCGGCGCCGATCAGGAACTCGCACGTGCCCGCGCCGGTGTACCCGACCTCGCGGAGGATGGCCTTCGATGACTCGTAGAGAAGGCGGTTCTGCTCCTCGGTGAGGAAGGGCGCGGGCGCCTCCTCCACGAGCTTCTGGTGCCGGCGCTGCAGGGAGCAGTCGCGCGTGGAGATCACGACGACGTTGCCCGCGGCATCCGCGAGGCACTGCGTCTCGACGTGACGCGGCTTGTCGAGGTACTTCTCGACGAAGCACTCGCCGCGACCGAAGGCGCTGATCGCCTCGCGTGTGGCGGACTCGAACATCTCGGCGATCTCGTCGTACTCGCGAGCCACCTTCAGGCCGCGCCCGCCACCGCCGTACGCGGCCTTGATCGCGATCGGCAGGCCAAACTCCTCGGCGAAGGCGAGGACTTCGTCGGCGCCCGCGACCGGGCCCGGAGTCCCCGGGGCCAGCGGCGCACCGACCTTCTCGGCGACGTGGCGGGCGGTGACCTTGTCACCGAGCGCCTCGATCGCCTCGGGCGACGGACCGATCCACGTGAGTCCGGCCCCGATCACCGCGCGGGCGAAACCCGCATTCTCCGCGAGGAACCCGTAGCCGGGGTGAACCGCGTCGGCCCCCGAACGCCGGGCGATCGAGAGGATCTTGTCGATCTGCAGGTAGGTCTCCGCGCTGGTGGAGCCCTCGAGGGCGTAGGCCTCGTCGGCGAGGCGCGCGTGCATCGCGTCGCGGTCCTGGTCGGCATACACGGCGACCGACCCGATACCCGAGTCGCGGGCGGCGCGGATGATGCGGACGGCGATCTCGCCGCGGTTCGCGATCAGGACCTTGGCGATTTCGGGCATGGAGGTCAGCCTACCGAGGCCAGGGACCGCGATTTTGAGTGGTCGCCACAAGATCACCGCCGAAACGTGTGCGGGTGTCTACGAGCGGCACGCCTACGAGCGATTCCACAGCTCGGGCCACGACGCACCCACCTCGCGCGCCAGCCGGCGCACCGTCGACAGCGACATCCCCACCACGGTCGACGGATCGCCGTCGACGCGGTCGATGAAGGGGCCTCCGAGGCTGTCGATCGTGAACGCGCCGGCGACGTGCAGCGGCTCGCCCGAGGCGACGTAGGCGTCGATCTCGTCGTCGCTGATGTCGGCGGCGAACGTGACGGATGCCTCGGCCACATCGTCCGCCTCGACCAGTTCCACGCCCGGCCGAACCCGGAACACGCTGTGGCCCGAATGCAGCACGCCGGTGCGCCCGCGCATCCCGCGCCACCGCTCGGCGGCCGCCTCCGGCGTGTACGGCTTGCCGTAGATCACCCCGTCGAGCTCGAACATCGAGTCCCCGCCGATCACGATCCCGTCGAAGCCTGCGCCCTCCGCGCCGATCCGGGTCGCGACATCCGCCGCCTTGCGACGCGCCAGGACGAGCACGTGCTCCGTCGGGGAGAGCGTGCGCCCGGTGTCGGCCTCGATCGCGGCGATGACCGCGTCCTCGTCGACATCCGGGGCCAGCGTGAGGGGCTCGATGCCCGCCTGACGCAGCAGCATGAGGCGGGCGGGCGACGTCGACGCGAGGCAGACCTGCATACCCTCACGGTAGCCGTGGAGGGCCCGCGCTGTGAAAGGCTCTGAGGCGTGACCTACCAACCCGACCCCACCCCGCCGGTCGCAGCGAGCCCGGGCGAGGCCATCGACCTCGACGTGACGAACGTCGCCCACGGCGGCGTGTTCGTCGGGCGGCACGAGGGGCGGGTCGTGTTCGTCCCCGACGCGATCCCCGGCGAGCGGGTGCGCGTGCGGCTGACGGATGTCGGCAAGAAGTCGTTCTGGCGCGGGGAGACCATGGAGGTGCTGGATGCCTCGCCCCACCGCCGCCCGCACATCTGGTCGCAGGCCGACGTCGACGTCCCGCCCGAGGACCGCCCCGGCGGGGCCGACTTCGGCCACATCGAACTCGCGCATCAGCGCACCCTCAAGCTCGAGGTGCTCTCCGATGCCCTCCGGCGATTCGGCGGCGTCGACATCCCCGTGGAGATCAGCCCCGCGGGAATCGGCGAGCAGGACTCTCCCGACGGCACCGGCTGGCGCACCCGCGTGAGCCTGCACGTCGACGAGCACGGCCGTGTCGGGCCGTTCGCGGCGCGCAGCCACACGGTCGTCCCCGTCGAGGACTACCCGCTCGCCACGGCCGGCGTGCAGCGCGCCGCCCTGCGCCGCACCGGCGGCAAGCCGGGCCGCATCGACCTGGTGCAGCCCGCGGACGGCCGCGTGCGCGTCATCCATCGCCCCGCCTCGGCGAAGACGGCTCCGCCGGAGAGCCGCGAGGTCGTCACGGAGCGCGTCGGGGAGCGGGAGTTCCGAGTGGATGCCGGGGGCTTCTGGCAGGTGCACCGGCTCGCCGCCGAGACCCTTGACAGCGCCGTGCGCACCGCGGTGGCCTCCGTCGCGCCCGACGGCCCGGATCCCGACGCGTGGCACCTCGATCTCTACGGCGGCGTCGGGCTGTTCGCCGCCGCCCTCGCCGAGCTCGGCGGCACGCGGGTGACTTCGGTCGAATCCGACGCACGCGCGACGGATCACGCGAGCGGCAACCTCGTGGAGTGGATCGCGGCACGCACCCTGACGGCCCGTGTCGACCGGTTCATCTCCGCGCTCGCGGCGGACGCCTCCGCTCGCGAACGCGAGCGCCTGAGCCGCGGCATCGTCGTGCTGGACCCACCACGCTCGGGCGCGGGCGGCGACGTCGTCCGGGGCCTCATCGGCCTCGGCCCGGCGGCCATCGTCTACGTCGCGTGCGACCCGGTCGCGCTCGCGAGGGATGTCGCGACCTTCCGCGAGGGAGGCTACGAGCTGGGCGGCGTGAGGGCGTTCGACCTCTTCCCGAACTCGCATCACGTCGAGGCCGTCGCGACGCTTACCCGCCGACCCTGACTAGGCTGACCACATGACGCGTGTGGCACTGATCGATGACCACGAGTCCGTTCGTCTCGGACTCGAGGCCGCCTGCGCGCGCGCCGGGTCGGTGGTCGTGTTCTCCGGTGCGGGGGTGAACGCCTACCTCGACTGGCGCGCATCCAGCAAGTCGCAGCCCGCCGACGTCGTCGTTCTCGACCTGACGCTGGGAGACGGCACGACCGTGACCGAGAATGTGCGTCGTGTCGTCGCCGACGGCTCGAGCGTCATCATCCACAGCGTCGCAGACCGCCCGGCCGCGGTGCGCGAGGCGCTCTCCGCCGGGGCCGCGGGGGTCGTGAGCAAGGCGTCGAAGATCGACGACGTGATCGGCGCCATCCGCACGGTCGCACACGGTGAGCCGCTCAACAACATCGAGTGGGCGAGTGCCGTCGAGGGCGACCGCGCCTTCGCCGATGCCCAGCTCTCCGCGCGGGAGCGCGACGTGCTGCGGCTGTATGCCGCGGGCCTGCCGCTCAAGATGGTCGCCGATCGGCTGGGCGTGGCGTACTCCACGGCGAAGGAGAACATCAACCGGGTGCGCGTCAAGTACGTCGAGGTCGGGCGCCCGGCGCCCACGAAGGTCGACCTGCTGAGGCGGGCGATGGAGGACGGCATTCTCGAGCAGTCCGAAGGGGACGCGCAGGGTGTCGACTGACACCGATCGCGCCGTGCTCGATGCGGCGTGGGGGCTGATTCCGCAGTCGCGGGAGAGCGATCCCGAACTCGGGCGCTTCACTCGCACACGCATCGAACGGATCATCACTCTTGCCGCGGCATTCGGCTGCGGAGCACTCGGTGCGCAGGCGTTCGTGGCGGGCCTCGGCGGGGGAGAAGGCTCGGCCGGCTGGCATGTCGCTCTCATGGTCGCGACGTTCGTCCCGCTGGCGGCGATGCTCGTGGCGTGCATCATCGGTCGGGGCGCCCGTGTGCTGGCCGCGGTCTTCGCGTCGCTGTATCTCGTGGCCCTGATTCTGTGGCCGATCGCATCGGCCGGTTCCGACCCCGAGCCCACCGGGCAGCCGTGGATCTGGTACCTCGTCAACGTCGCGACCGTCGCGGCGGTGATCGCCTTCCGGATGCCGCTGCAGCTGACGTGGCTTTTCGTGACGCCCCTGCTCTTCGGTGTTGTCCGGCTCATTCAGACAGGGTTCGCGCAGGACTTCTGGTTTCCGCTCGGTCTCGACGTCTCGTTCGCGCTGATCCTCGGGGGCGTCCTCCTCACTCTCGGCTGGGTGTTCCGCTCCGTTGCTGCGAACGTCGACGAGACGAGGGCCCGTGCGGTCGCGTCCTATGCGCGGGCGGCCGCCGCGGATGCCGCGGAGCAGGAGCGCATCGCCGTCGCGGGGCTGATGCACGACAGTGTGCTCGCCGCGCTCATCGCCGCGGAGCGCGCGTCATCGCCGCGCGAACGGGATCTCGCCGTGGCGATGGCGCGGGAGGCGCTCACGCGACTCGCGAACGCGGAGAGCGGCGGCGAAGAGGGCAGCGATGAACCCATCGCCCGGGCTCAGATCGCGGACAGCGTGGAGGCCGGCGCGCGGGATCTCGGGGTCGGCGTCGCCGTGGCCCGCATCGACATCGGCATGAGGCCCGTGGTGCCTGGGCGCGTCGCACGTGCGCTCGTGCTGGCGGCGACGCAGGCGATTGCGAACGCGGTGCAGCACGCGGATGGGGCGGGACTCGCGGTCAGCGTCGAGGGCCTCGGCGATACGGGTGTGCGCGTGCGGGTTCGCGATACCGGGCCTGGCGTGGACTTGAGCGCCATCCCGGAGGACCGTCTCGGCATCCGCGGCTCGATCTTCGCCCGGGTCGCCGCGGTAGGCGGAATCGCCGAGATCGACTCGGGGGGTCACGGCACCACCGTGACGATCGAATGGGCGGGGGAGTCCTGATGCTCAGCGTCCGGAGCGTGCTCGTCGGGCTCGGCGTGGCTTTCACGGCATACCTCGCCGCCCGTGGGCTGTGGGGCTGGACGCAGCCTCTCGAGCTGCCGATCGTGCTGTTCGTCGCGCTGGCGTTCTACCTCGTCACCACATGGCTGTGCCTCTTCGCGGTGCCCAAGGAGGCGGATCCGAAGCCCGGTGCGCACCCCGCCGTGCGCGGCCCCGCCGTCATGCCCGCATGGG
>NZ_DATMIO010000274.1:0-5022 GCF_035554235.1 Microbacterium sp.
GACACCCGCCGCGACCGCGACGCCGACGCCGACCGAGACCGAGCTCGCCGACGACATGTCCGTGGACTGGGGCGCGACGCTCTTCGTCAATCTGCTCCCCGTGCTGGTGGCCGCCGCCATCGCCGCTGCCGTCATCGGCGCCATCGTGCTCGTCCGGCGCCGTCGCCGCGAGCGCGACGAGGAGGCCCCGCGGACCGGAAGCGAGCCCCCCGCCGACCGATAGGCTTGAGGCATGCCTCACTACGACGTCGTCATCCTTGGCGCGGGTCCCGGCGGATATGTCGCGGCCGTTCGCAGCGCCCAACTCGGCCTTTCCGTCGCGATCATCGAAGAGAAGTACTGGGGCGGTGTCTGCCTCAATGTCGGCTGCATCCCCTCCAAGGCACTGCTGAAGAACGCAGACCTCGCGCACCAGTTCACCCACAAGGCCGAGCTGTTCGGCATCTCGGGCGACGTGCACTTCGACTTCGGCGTCGCGTGGGATCGCAGCCGCAAGGTCGCAGACACCCATGTCAAGGGCATCCACTACCTGATGAAGAAGAACAAGGTCACGGAGTACGAAGGGCGCGGGGCCTTCGTCGACGCGAACACGATCGACGTGGCCAAGGCCGACGGATCGAGCGAGCGCGTGACGTTCGACAACGCGATCATCGCGACCGGCTCGACCGTGCGCCTGCTTCCGGGCGTCACCCTGAGCGAGAACGTCGTCACGTACGAGGAGCAGATCCTCACGCGCGACCTGCCCGGCTCGATCGTCATCGTCGGCGCCGGCGCGATCGGCATGGAGTTCGGTTTCGTCCTCGCCAACTACGGCGTCAAGGTCACGATCATCGAGTTCCTCGACCGGGCGCTGCCCAACGAGGACGCGGATGTCTCGAAGGAGATCGCCCGCCAGTACAAGGGCTACGGCATCGACATCCTGACCTCGACGAAGGTCGAGACGGTCGTCGACTCGGGCGAGAAGGTCACCGTGTCGTACACGGCGAAGGACGGCACGCAGGGCTCGATCGAGGCCGACAAGGTTCTCATGTCGATCGGCTTCGCGGCGCGCGTCGAGGGCTTCGGGCTCGAGAAGTCCGGCGTTCAGCTCACCGAGCGCGGGGCGATCGCCATCGACGACCACATGCGCACGAACGTGCCGCACATCTACGCGATCGGTGACGTCACCGCCAAGCTGCAGCTCGCACACGTCGCCGAGGCGCAGGGCGTCGTGGCCGCCGAGACCATCGGCAAGGCCGAGACGATGCCGCTGGGCGACTACCGGATGATGCCGCGCGCGACGTTCTGCTCGCCCCAGGTCGCCTCGTTCGGGCTCACCGAGCAGCAGGCCCGGGACGAGGGCTACGACGTCAAGGTCGCCAAGTTCCCGTTCAGCGCCAACGGCAAGGCGAACGGCCTCGGCGAGCCCATCGGCTTCGTCAAGCTCGTCGCCGACGCCGAGCACCTCGAACTGCTCGGCGGGCACTTGATCGGACCCGACGTGTCAGAGCTGCTTCCCGAGCTGACGCTCGCGCAGAAGTGGGACCTCACAGCCCTCGAAGCGGCACGCAACGTGCACACGCACCCGACGCTGTCGGAGGCCGTGCAGGAGGCGTTCCACGGCCTCGCGGGGCACATGATCAACCTCTGAGCGTCGGCCTCGGGAGGCCTCGATCAGGGCCATACGCCGATGATCGCTCCCATGATCGCGATCGCGACCGTGTCGTGGGCGACGTCGATCGTCGTGAGGGTCGCGCTGCGGCCGGCGAAGCCGTTGTGGATGACGTGCGCCCCGCCGCGGACGATCAGGCCGATCACGGCGCCGACCAGGAAGCCCTCGAGCAGCCCGCTGGTGCCCGTACCCGCGAAGATCGTCGCGAGCACGACGGCCGTCAGGAACGACGCGATGAAGACCCCGATGAAGACGACGGCCATGCCCGAGCGATCCCCCGGATTGTCGGGGTCGACCCCGATCTCCTTCATCCAGGCGCGGCCGAGCACCGGGCGCGCGTACCAGATCGCCCCGACGGCGAAGCTCGAGACGGCGGCGAGGAGCACGGCCCACCAGTTCAGCGTGGGCAGCGTGTCGATGAGGAACATGGCGGACTCCCTTCGTGGCCGCTGCGGTGCGGCTCCTGACGCGAACGCTACAGGTCCTGCCGAGAATCGGCACGGCGTCCGGCACTCGGCGCGTCGCCGCGAGTCTCGGCCGCCCGACCGAGTGTCGCGCGAAAGGCCGGCGGGCGGTGGCGGTGCGGGCGAAGGAAGGCTGGCGTTCACACCCCTGGCGCGGAGCACCGCGGGATCCTAGACTCGCGGCAACGCCCGCACGCGGGAGTGACCGACGCCGCCCCTTATCGAAGCCGAAGGGCGGCGTTGGTGTCTGGGCGGGTCAGTGCCCCAGGGCTCGGGCGAGCTTCGAGGCGGATGCCGCCTTCCGCGCGCCCGCGGCATGCACGGCGCGCTCGACCGCGGCGAAGAATCCGTCGATGTCGGCCGGTGCGGCCACCGCGAGTTCGATCTCCCACTCGCGCCACGAGCGGCGGGCGCCGGAGCGAAGGTCGGTGGAGCGCACGCGGTCGTCCACGAACTCGGCGACCGTGCGGCCGTCGGCGCCGCGCAGGGCGTATGCCGTGCGCTCGTTCTGGATGCGGGCAAGGGGCAGGAGCGGCTCGGTGGTGAACTCGGCGATGCGATCGAGCACCTCCGCGGGGATGTCGGGGGTGTCACCGAGCGGCCACTGCAGCTCGGTGCGCCCCCCGTGCACAAGGGCGCCCTTCAGGTGCCATCCGGCATCCGGCCCTCCCGTGCGGCGCCGCAGCGCCGCCCCCGCGCGCGCGAGATCGAGGCTCGCGGTGTCCCAGTACGCGGCATCCAGCGGCCGGATCTCCGCCTCGGCCACGGTGACGACGCCAGGCAGCCCCGTCCAGTCGGGAAGGGGCGTCTGGTCGTCGACGTCGAACTTGCGCTCGATCTCGTGCGAACTCGACGGAGCGGTCACGCGCGGCCCTCAGTCGTCGCCGGGCCCGATCTCATCCGTCGCCTCGACGAACCAGAACTCGGCCTCGGAGGGCCCGTCTCCCTGCCCCGTGCGCTCGAGATCTCCCTCACGCCGGTAGATGATCTGACCCTCCCCGTAAGGGACGATGAGCGATGCGAGTTCGGGCGACTCGAGGGGCAGCAGCTGCCCGTCGAGGGGCCCACCGTGAAGACGTGCGATTGCCATCCCCCCACAGTAGACCCGGCCCCGGCATCGAGCCCCCGCACGCGCGTCCGGCAAGCGTTTGCAGGTCCCTTAGAATCGGCCGCATGAAGGCCATCCGCACGTTCACGGTCCGACCTGTCCTCGCCCACTCCCTCTCCGCTCTCGACACCCTCGCCGCCAATTGGCGCTGGTCGTGGAGCCGCGCGACGCATGCGCTCTTCGAGTCGATGGATCCGAAGCTGTGGAACGACGTGGGCGCCAACCCGGCGCGGATGCTGGGGGCGCTCGGTCAGGCGCGGCTCGACGAGCTCGCCGCCGACGACCAGTTCGTGCAGCGCGTGCGCGAGGAGTCCGAGCGGCTCGAGGCGTACCTGACGGGCGACCGCTGGTATCAGGGCCTCGAGGGCCCGAAGCCCGCGCACATCGCGTACTTCTCACCCGAGTTCGGCGTGGACGGCTCGCTGCCCCAGTACTCGGGCGGGCTCGGCATCCTGGCCGGCGATCATCTGAAGAGCTCGTCCGATCTCGGTGTGCCGCTGACGGGGGTCGGACTCTTCTACCGCGCCGGCTACTTCCGGCAGTCGATCGGCGACGACGGCTGGCAGCGTGAGAGCTACCCGCTGCTCGACCCGTACGGCCTCGGCCTGACCCTCCTGCGCGAGAACGACGGCTCCCCCGTCGAGGTCACGCTCGCCCTGCCGCACGACCGGTACCTGCATGCCCGCGTCTGGGTCGCCGACATCGGCCGCGTGCCTCTGCTGCTGCTCGATTCCGAGACGCCCTCGAACTCCGATGAGATGCGCCGCGTCACCGACCGGCTCTATGGCGGCGGCGGCGAGCACCGCCTGCTGCAGGAGCTGCTGCTGGGGGTCGGCGGCGTGCGCGCGGTGCGCGCGTTCTGCGCGATCACCGACCGCCCGGCGCCCGATGTGTACCACACGAACGAGGGGCACGCCGGGTTCCAGGGCCTCGAGCGGATGTCGGAGCTCATCACCCACGACGGCCTGACCTTCGACGAGGCGCTCGCCCAGGTGCGCGCATCCACCGTCTTCACGACGCACACGCCCGTCCCGGCCGGCATCGACCGTTTTCCGCGCGACCTGATCTCCGAGTACCTCGCAAGCGGCCTGCTCGAGAGCATCGATGCGCAGCGCGCCCTCACCCTCGGGCTCGAGGATTACGAGGGCGGCGACCACTCGGTGTTCAACATGGCCGTCCTCGGCCTGCACATCGGGCAGCACGCCAACGGCGTCTCCCTGCTGCACGGCGCCGTCAGCCGCGGCATGTTCGGCCAGCTCTGGCCGGGAGTCGACACCGACGAGGTTCCGATCACGTCGATAACGAACGGCGTGCACGCCCCCACGTGGGTGCATCCGGCGCTCAAGGCGGTCAGCGAGCGCGCGTTCGGCGACGCGTACACCGACACACACGACTGGCGGGATGCCGGGGCCGTTTCGGACGAGGAGCTCTGGGGTGTCCGCTCCCTCATGAAGGACGAGCTCGTGGGCGAGGCGAGACGCCGGGTCGCGGCATCCGCCATGCAGGCCAGCGGACGCGATCGTGCCCCCGCCTGGATCGAGCACATGCTCGACCCGACGATCCTCACGATCGGCTTCGCGCGCCGTGTGCCGACGTACAAGCGCCTTACGCTCATGCTGCGCGAGCCCGAGCGGCTCACGCGGCTGCTGACCGATCCGGAGCGTCCGGTGCAGATCGTGATCGGCGGCAAATCGCACCCGGCGGATGATTCGGGCAAGATCCTCATCCAGCAGCTCGTGCGATTCAGCCGCGACCCCAAGGTGCGCGGACGCATCGTGTTCCTGCCCGACTACGACATC
>NZ_DATMIO010000275.1:0-2286 GCF_035554235.1 Microbacterium sp.
GGCACCTCCGGAACCCCGGACCTGGCCAACTGGTGGGCCTTCCTGAACAACCTGAAGGAAACCTACCCGCTGGGCTGGACCGAACCCGAAGACGGCCTCAGCGCGCCGCAGCGCGTCATCGAGCGCATCGGCGCCCTGACCGGGCCCGAGGGCATCTACGTTGCCGGCGTCGGCCAGCACCAGATGTGGGCGGCGCAGTTCATCAAGTACGAGCGGCCCAACGCCTGGCTCAACTCCGGCGGTGCCGGGACGATGGGCTACGCGGTGCCGGCCGCGATGGGCGCGAAGGTCGCCGAGCCCGACCGCCACGTGTGGGCGATCGACGGCGACGGCTGTTTCCAGATGACCAATCAAGAGCTCGCCACGTGCGCGATCAACAAGATCCCGATCAAGGTCGCGATCATCAACAACTCGTCGCTCGGCATGGTGCGTCAGTGGCAGACCCTGTTCTACGACGGGCGCTACTCGCACACCGATCTGAACACGGGTCACGACACGATCCGCATCCCCGACTTCGTCAAGCTCGCCGAGGCGTACGGCTGCCTCGCGATCCGCGTCGAGAAGGAAGAAGACGTGGATGCCGCCATCAAGCTCGCGCTCGAGACCGACGATCGCCCCGTGGTGATCGACTTCGTCGTGAGCGCCGACGCGATGGTGTGGCCGATGGTGCCGCAGGGCGTCAGCAACAGCTATGTGCAATACGCCAAAGACCATTCACCGTCGTTCGATGAGGAGGCCTGAGCCATGCCGAGCCACGTGCTGAGCCTTCTGGTCGAGAACAAGCCGGGTCTGCTGACCCGCGTCGCGGGGCTGTTCGCGCGCCGCGGCTTCAACATCGAGTCGCTCGCCGTGGGCGTCACCGAAGTGCCGGGGCTGTCCCGCATCACGGTGGTGGTCGATGTCGACGAGCTTCCGCTCGAGCAGGTGACCAAGCAGCTCAACAAGCTGATCAACGTCATCAAGATCGTGGAGCTCGACCCCACCACCTCCGTGCAGCGCGAGCACATGCTCGTCAAGGTGCGCGCCGACAATGCGACCCGGTCGCACGTGCTCGAGGTCGTCAGCCTGTTCCGCGGCTCGATCGTGGACTACGCTCCCGACGCCCTCGTGGTGGAGGTGACCGGCGACTCCGGCAAGGTGCAGGCGTTCCTGCACGCCCTCGAACCCTTCGGCATCAAGGAGCTCGCCCAGTCCGGCCTGCTCGCCATCGGGCGCGGCGGCAAGAGCATCACCGAGCGCGTCCTGCGCACCTAGACCCCAAACAAGGAGAAACACACCACCATGGCCGAGATCTTCTACGACTCCGACGCCGACCTGTCGCTCATCCAGGGCAAGAAGGTCGCCATCGTCGGCTACGGCTCGCAGGGCCACGCCCACGCCCTCAACCTGCGTGACTCGGGCGTCGAGGTCGCGATCGCGCTGAAGGACGGCTCCAAGTCGTCCGCGAAGGCGGAGGACGAGGGCTTCGAGGTCAAGAGCGTGTCCGACGCGACCGCGTGGGCCGACGTCATCATGATCCTCGCGCCCGATCAGCACCAGCGCGGCATCTACAACGACCACATCAAGGCGAACCTCACCCCCGGCAAGACCCTCGCGTTCGCACACGGGTTCAACATCCGGTTCGGCTACATCGACGCCCCGGAGGGTGTCGACGTCATCCTCGTCGCCCCGAAGGCGCCGGGTCACACCGTGCGTCGCGAGTTCGTCGCGGGCCGCGGCATCCCCGACATCATCGCCGTGGAGCGCGATGCCTCCGGCACCGCGTGGGAGCTCGCGAAGTCGTACGCCAAGGCCATCGGCGGCACTCGCGCCGGTGTCATCAAGACGACCTTCACCGAAGAGACCGAGACCGACCTGTTCGGCGAGCAGTCCGTGCTGTGCGGCGGCACCTCGCAGCTGGTGCAGTACGGCTTCGAGACGCTGATCGAGGCCGGGTACCAGCCCGAGATCGCCTACTTCGAGGTGCTGCACGAGCTCAAGCTCATCGTCGACCTCATGTGGGAGGGCGGCATCGCCAAGCAGCGCTGGTCGATCTCCGACACGGCCGAGTACGGCGACTACGTCTCCGGCCCGCGCGTCATCGACCCGCGCGTCAAAGACAACATGAAGGCCGTTCTCGCCGACATCCAGTCGGGTGCGTTCGCGAAGCGCTTCATCGCAGACCAGGATGCCGGTGCCCCCGAGTTCCTCGCGCTGCGCGAGAAGGGTGCGAACCACCCCATCGAGGCGACGGGCAAGGAGCTTCGCGCCCTGTTCGCCTGGAAGCAGACCGACGAGGACTACGTC
>NZ_DATMIO010000276.1:0-16072 GCF_035554235.1 Microbacterium sp.
TCTGACTTCGTCTGTCCCCTCTTCGGGGGACAAGCTCGCCCTAGCACATCGAAGTGAATCGAGCAGGAACGGGAGAGAAAACCCACGATAGGCGGATGGCCCGCGATCGGCTAGTAGAGCAGGATCTGCTTGGTCTCCGTCGACGCGATCCCGCCGATCTCGACCCGCACGTGGTAGGAGGCACCACCGCCGGTCGCGCGCTGCCGATTCGGATCCTGGCACGTGTCGACCGACGAGCGCGTCCGGTCCCAGGCGAGCGGTGCCGCGCTCGTGACGGTCTGGCCGGCCGCGAGCAGCACGACCATGTCGCTGGGCGCGCTCTGGCAGTCGGTCGAGCGCCACCACGTGTCGTTGCCGCTGGAGACGGTGAACACCTGCGTCGTCGTCCCGACATTCAGCGTGCAGTCGCTGGTGCCGAGGTTCGTCAGCTGGATGCTCAGCTGCGGATTCTCCCCCGCCGCATAGGTGTCCTTGTCTGTCATGGCCACGACCTGCATCTGCGCCGCGACGCACGGGCCGGCGGTCGGCACGGCGGGTTCGGTCGCGGCCGGCGTCGACGACGGCGCCGGGGTGTCACCCGCCTCCGGGTCGGGCGTTGCGTCCGCGGGCGCCGGCGGTGCGGTCGGCCCCTCGCTCGTGGGAGTCGGCGACGGGGTTCGCCCCGGTCCGGCGTCGGTCGCCGATCCTGTCCACGGCTGGGCGACGAACAGCCACACGATCAGGCCGATGACGACGATCGCGGCGACCAGGAGCACGAGACGTCGCCGCCGGTAGACGGCCGCGGAGCGGCGTCGGCGCGAGCGTTCGGGGGCCATGCCTCCAGGCTAAACCCCGGCGCCACACGGGCGCGGCGACCCGCAGCGGCTACTCCGCCGCGAGAGCCTCGACGGGCGCGACCCGCGTCGCCAGCCGGGTGGGCACGACGGCGGCGACGAGCGCGAGCACCGCGGCGGCCGCCACGACCACGACGATCGTGAACCACGGCAGGGTGGGCGCGACGAGCAGCCCGCCGCTCGGCGAGTCGGGCGAGACCCGGATCGACCCGAGCAGCGACTGCGCCCCCGCCCAGCCGTAGGCGACGCCGAGCACGAGTCCCGTTGCCACGGCCGCGATCGTGACGTGCGCGGCCTCGGCCAGCACCATGCCGCGCACCTGCCCGTTCGACAGTCCGAGCGCGCGCAGCAGGCCGAGTTCGCGGCGCCGCTGCACGATTCCGAGGGTCAGCAGGTTGACGAGCCCCACGGCGGCGATCACGGCGCTCACCCCGATCAGCACCGTGACGATCGCGACGAACGTGTCGAGGACGGTCACCAGATCGGGCGGCAGCTCGCCACCGGCGGATGCCGCGAGCACGGCCTTCGTCGACTCGAGCGCCACCGCGAACATCGTGATGAGCGTCACGCCGATGACGACGCCGATCGCCATGCGAGACGACCGCTCCGGGTAGCGCAGGGCGTTCTCGGCCGCGAGACGCGCCGGCGCCGAGCGCCCGAACCACCGGCCGACGAGGCGCAGCACCGGCGGCATGAAGACGGCCGCGCCCGCGATGAGACCGGAGAAGGAGAAGAGCCCGCCGAAGAAGGCGATGATGACCCCGAACGGCGAGAGCAGGCCGACGGCGATGCCGATCACGAGCAGCACGGCCCCGATCGCGAAGAGCGTGATGGCGACGGCATTGCGCCCTTTCCGGCGCGCGATCTCGCCATGAGCGGTCTCGACCGATCCCCCGAGCGCCTGGAGCGGCGTCACCGAGAGCACGCGGCGCGATCCGACCCACGCGGCCGCCCATGTCGTGAGCGCGACGATCGCGGCGGGGAGCAGCAGCGATGCCTGCGCGACGGCGTACGAGACACCGTCGATCCCCAGCCAGGTGGGCGCCATCGCGACGCAGGCGACGGCGAAGCCGGTGCCGACGACGAGCCCGAGCACGGCCCCGACGACACCGACGGTGAGACCCTGACGTGCGACATCCGCCCGCTGCGATCTCGCCGACGCCCCCACGAGCCGCATGAGCGCGATGCGCCGGGTGCGGCCCGCGACGACGGTCGCGAAGGTGTTGGCCGTGACGATCGCGCCGACGTAGATGGCGATGCCGAGGAAGATCGCCGACACGATGCCGAGCACGAGGGCCAGTGTCGCGCTGCCGCCGATGGCCGAGTTCGCGGTCATCACGGCGCCGATGTAGCCGGTGGCGGTGAGCAGCACGACACCGAAGGCGCTCGACAGGGCGGCGACCAGGATGCTGGCGCCCATCCCCCGATCGCGCAGCCACGCGAGCCGCGGCGCGCGGAGGGGACGGCCCGGAGGGGCAGCGAACGTCGCGGCGGTCATGCCGCCACCTCCATGCCGAGCATGTACGCGCCGACCTCTTCGGCGCTCTGGCGGGGCTTGTCGGCGACGATTCGGCCGTCGCCGAGGAACAGCACGCGATCAGCGAAGCTCGCCGCGACCGGGTCGTGCGTCACCATCGCGATGCTCTGCCCGTGGTCGCGGCTCGCGGCGGCGAGCAGTGCGAGCACCTCGCGGCCCGTGCGGGAATCGAGGTTGCCGGTGGGCTCGTCGGCGAAGACGAGGTCGGGGGCCGTGGCGAGCGCCCGCGCGATCGCCACGCGCTGCTGCTGGCCGCCGCTGAGCTGATGCGGGCGGTGCCGCAGCCGTGGGCCGAGGCTCAGGCTCTCGACGAGCCCGTCGATGCGGGCGCGTTCCAAGGCGCTGGGGCGGCGACCGTCGAGGTCGAAAGGCAGCGTGATGTTGCCGATCGCGTCGAGGGTCGGCACGAGGTTGAACGCCTGGAAGACGAAACCCACGCGTCGGCGGCGGAGGATGGTCAGCTCGAGGTCGCCGAGCCCCGTGATCTCGGTGTCGCCGATCCACGCGCGACCCTGGGTGGGTGCATCGAGCCCCGCCATGATGTGCATGAGCGTCGATTTGCCCGAACCGCTCGGGCCCATGATCGCGGTGAACTGGCCGCGGCGGATGCCGACACTGACCCCGTCGAGCGCCCGCACCTCGCCCTCCCCGGTGCCGTAGGTCTTCGTCAGGTGCTGAACCCGGGCCGCGAGGCCGAGGTCGGTCGTTGTGATCTCCATGCCTCGACGCTACGAACCGAGGACTGCCGCGCGCGTCGGTCGAGCGGCGCATCCGCGTACATCGGAAGGATGACGCGTCAGCCGGTCGCCGCCGCGGAGCGGGGTGCGTAGACCCGCAGCGCGCCGGGCACGATCCGGCACGACAACGTGTAGCGGCCGTCTTCATCGACGGCAGGCCGGCGCTCGAGCTCGCCGTCGTGGGCGTAGAAGGTCGCGCGTCCATGGTGCGGGAGCACCGCGATGTGGATCTCGGCGGTGGTGATTCGCTCGACATCCGAATCGGGCGGCAGCAGCCGCACCGCCCGCAGCACCGCGCGCGTCGCCCTGCCGAACGAGAGCGCGGCGACCGCCTGCAGGCGGGAGCCGCGGGCGTGCAGCACCCGCACATCGAGCACGTCGTCCGAGAGCGTGCGGCGCTGCATCGTCGCGACCTGGCCCGGGGTGTTGCGCCCGACGCTCGCGAACACCGACCAGACCCGCAGCGCCCGCCCGGCGATCTCGATGTCGATCGCCTCGGCGTCGCGCAGCTCGCGCCAGGTCGCGACCACACCGCCGAGCCACTTGCCGAGCCGCGCCTTGCGCCGCGCGCGCTGGGCGACGAAGTCGGGATAGATCCCGATCGAGGCGGCGTTGAGCACGGTGATCGACCGGCCCGCGGTCGTGAGTTCGGCGACGCTCGCGGCCACCCCGCAACCGGCCTCGAGGGCATCGATGGCCGCGTCGACACTGTCGATGCCGGCCGCGCGCGCGAAGTGGTTGAAGGTGCCGCCCGGCAGCGCGAGCAGCGGGCGGTCGAACTCGAGCGCCAGGTGCGCCATGCGCGAGACCGAGCCGTCGCCGCCGTAGACCCCGAGCACGCGCGGGGGCTCCGCGCCCGACATCGCCTCGCGGACGGCGGCCTCGATCGTCTCGTCGGTCGCCAGCTCGCGCACGACGGCACCGGGGAGGCGCGCGGCGACCACGGGTCGCGGATCGAGGCGGATGACGGCGGTTCCGGCATCCGCGTTCATCACGATCAGCACACCGTCTCCGCCTCCCATCGCGGGAAGCTCGATCGGCTCGACGACGTGCGCGAGCTCCGCGTCGTCGGTCCGCTCCTTCCTCGCCCGCGCCGGCAGGACGACGCGGCCCAGCACGGCCACCCCGACGCCGATCGCGACTCCCCCGACCACGTCCGACAGCCAGTGCGCACCGACGTGCAGGCGCGAATACGCGACGGCCGCCGCGATCGGCGCGACGACCGCCCCGGCCGCCGGCGATTCGAGGGCAACCCCGGTCGCGAAGGCCGCGGCGCTGGCGGAGTGCCCGGACGTGAACGACGCGGTGGTCGGGTAGTTCTTCAGTCGGCGGATGACCGGCACCTCGTGGAAGAGCGGGCGCGGCCCGCCGAAGATCCGCTTCACGACCAGGTCGGAGAGCGCGCTCGCGATCGCCATCGAGGCGACCCCGCGCACCGCGGCGCGGCCGAAGCCGAGCGTCAGCAGGGTGGCGCCGGCGACGTACCAGAGCGCCCCGTGGTCGGCGGCGCGACTGAGCCGGCGGTACCCCCTGTCGCGCACGTGCCACGACCGCGAGGCGTTGATGCGCCGATTCACCGAGCGATCGAGCCGGCGCACCCACCGCGGCATCACGCGGGCGCGGCGGTAGGCGAGAACCGGATGCCGCAGGCTGGCCAGACGCATAGACCCGAGGCTAGTTGCGGGCGACCGTGCGCACAGGGCCATTGCCCCGGCGGCCGTGAATGGTTACGTTCGAAGCGCTGTCGAAACCGCCCGCCTCGCGCGATCCCGTGAGGAGCCGAAATGCCCGCGACGGCGCGAGCGCATGAAGGCTCAGCGGGGCCTGCGGTACGAAGAAGCGCCGCGAGAGCCTGACGGGGATCCTGAGGGCCTGCGAGGATAGCCCCGTGCAAGCTCCCCACGAACGCCCCGATCTCTCCCGGCTCGTCCCCCTGATCGTGGGCGCTGCGGCGGCCATCGTGGCGGTCGTCTGCCTGTGGGTCGTGACTTCGGTCCGCCGCGACCAGCCGTTTCCGGTCGATGTCTGGTGGCACGGGCTGATGGTGGCGAACCGGACCGACGCCGGACTCGTTCTGGCGTGGATTCCGGGTCACCTCGGCGGCCCGGTGCTCGCGGCCGTCACCGGGTTGGTCGTCGTCGCGACCCTCCTGATCTTGCGTTGGTGGTGGGCTGCCATCACCGTCGCCGCGACACTGATCCTGTGTATCGCGATCGCCGCTCCGCTCGCCCGGATCGTGGCTCGGATCAGGCCTGAGGACTCGCTTGCCGAAGTCGTGCCGACATCATTCCCCTCGGGGCATGTCGCATTCGCGGCAGCGCTCGCCACGGTCCTGGCACTGCTGTTCCGCCATTGGCTCTGGTGGGCGCTCGGAGCGGTGTGGGTGCTCTGGATGTCGTGGAGCCGCACGTATCTCGCGGCGCACTGGCTGACCGACGTCATCGGCGGCATCTTTCTGGGAGTGGCCGTCGGTGTGCTGGTCTGGGCGGTCGTCGAAACGATCCGCCGGCGACGAGCCGCGCGGACCGCCGCCGCGAGCGCCGGGTGAGGAATAGTCGCCTGCCAAGCCCTACGGTTTGCTCGGAGACCCTTCGGCGTCGAGCGCCGGCGCAGCGGCCGCGATGTGCGAGATCGAACCCCACACCAGCACCAGGGTGAGCGCCGACCCGGCGAATGCGAACCACCACGGGGCCGTGAGACCCCACGCCTGGGCGATGAGCCCGCCCAGCAGCTGACCGATCACGAGGCCGCCGAAGACGCCGACCATGTTGACCGACGCGATCCGCCCCTGCAGCTGAAGCGGCACCAGGCGCTGCCGCACGGTCGTCGAGATCGTGCCCCAGATGAAGGCGTAGGCGCCGAATCCGAACATGATGGCGAAGGCGACGACGCCCGATGTCGTGAGGGCGAACCCGAGGTGCATGAGCACCTCGAGCGAAAGGCACGTGCGCATGAGCGTCGCGAACGACACGTGGCGCTCGAGCCATCCGAAGCTTGCGGTCCCGGCCAGCCCGCCGAGCGCCGACGCCGTCGTCAGCGCGCCGAAGCCCACGGCACCCATGTTCAGGTGCTCGGTCGCGTAGAGCACCAGGATGCTCCAGGGCGCCGCCCACGTCACGTTGAAGACGAGGATGATGATCACGAGCGTTCGCACGGGGGCGTTGCCGCGGAGCCAGCGCAGACCCTCGCGGATCGGATGCGCCTTCGCGCCCGCGGGAACGGGGTCGTGCGGCGGGACAGGGGTGCGTGCGATGCGTGAGATGAGGATGACGGCGAGGCTCACGCACAGGATCTGGACGAGAAACGGCCAGAACGATCCGATGGCGAAGAGGAACGCGCCCAGCGGAGGGCCGGCGAGCTGGTTGCCGACGAGGAACCCGGTCTGCAGCCGCGCGTTGCCGAGCGGCAGATCGGCGGGCCGCACCAGCATCGGCAGGAGCGTGCTTCCCGCCGTGTCGGCGAACACCTCCGCCGTGCCGTAGAGGAAGGCGGTCGCGAGGACCACCCAGACGGTCACCTGGCCGGTCGCGAGGAAGATCACCAGTGCCAGCACGATCACCGCGCGCGACCCGTTCGCGAGCATGACGAGCCGGCGTCGATCGCGGTGGTCGGCGATCGAGCCGGCAAGGAGTCCGAACAGGAGCCACGGGAGGAATTGCATCATCGCCCCCGCGGCGACCAGGAGCGGCGACGAGGTCAGGGAGGCGATCAGCAGCGGGGCCGCAGACAGCGCGATGCCGTCGCCGATGTTGCTGGTCCACGACGATGCCAGCAGCCAGCGGAAGTCGGTGCCGAGTCGGCGGGGGGCGATCAGTTCACCGAGCGAGGGCATTGCGTCATCCTAAACGCGTCCGCCGCCCGCTCAGGCGAGTCCGTGCTCGAACGCGAACACGACGAGCTGCACCCGATCGCGAAGCGCGAGCTTGGCGAGGATGCGGCTGATGTGCGTCTTGACCGTGGCCTCCGACAGGAATTCGCGCGCCGCGATCTCCGAGTTGCTGAGGCCGCGCGCGGCCAGCGCGAAGATCTCCCGCTCGCGCTCGGTCAGGGCGCCGTAGGTGGGCGGGACCGGTCGCGGCGCGGCATCCGCGAAGTGCGCGAAGAGCTCCCGCGTGGCGGATGCCGCGATCACGGCCGAGCCCGTGTGCACGGTGCGGATCGCGGCGAGCAGAAACTCCGGGTCGGCGTCCTTGAGCAGGAAGCCGCTCGCGCCGCCACGGATCGCGCGGGCCGCCGCCTCGTCGAGGTCGAACGTCGTCAGCATCACGACGCGGGGCGGATCGGCATCGCGGAGCAGCTCCGCCGTCGCGGCGAGGCCGTCCATCACCGGCATCCGGACGTCCATGAGCACGACGTCCGGGCGCGTGGCGCGCACCACGGTCAGGGCTTCGCGCCCGTCGGCCGCCTCGCCCACGATCTCGAGGTCGGGTTGCGAGTCGACGAGCATGCGGATGCCGGCACGGAAGAGCGCCTGGTCATCGACCAGCACGACCCGGATGCCTCTACGGGGCTCAGCAACCGTCATGAGGCGTTCTCGATCGGGACGCTCGCCCGGACGACGAACACGCCGTTCTGTTCGCCGGCACCGAGCCGTCCGCCCGCGAGCTGGGCCCGCTCCGTCATCCCGATCAGCCCGTGCCCGTGGGCGGCCGTCGATCCCGCGACGGGAACGCGCGCGGCGGGGTCGACCCGATTGCGCACCTCGATGTCGACGCGGTCGGCATGCCACGCGAGGGCGACGTCGACGCGAGAGCCGTCGCCGTGCCGCAGCGCGTTGGTCAGGGCCTCCTGCAGGATGCGGAAGACCGCGAGCTGCACGCCCGCACCCGGCTCCGTGCGCGGTGCGGGGTCGACGTCGACGGCGACATCGAGACCGGCCGCGCGCACATCGGCGTAGAGGCCCTCGAGGTCGGCGAGGGTGGGCTGCGGGCCGGATTCCTCGCTGTGTCGCAGCCGGGTGAGCAGCAGGCGCACGTCGGCGAGCGCCGACCGCGCGGTGGTCGAGATGGTGCTGAGCGCGGTCGTGGCCGCGTCGGGTCCAGCACCGGCGATCGCGTACCGCGCGCCGTCCGCCTGGGCGATCACGACCGCGAGGGAGTGAGCGACGACGTCGTGCATGTCGCGCGCGATCCGCACCCGCTCCTGCTCCGCGATGGCCTCGCTCTCGGCCCGCACCTGGGCGGCGCGGTTCTGCCTGGCCCGGATCGCGGTGCGCACGAGCGCGCCGACCGTCCACGACAGCAGGAGCGCGAACCCCGCGGCGACCAGCACGGCGAGCGCGCTGGGGATGCTGCTCCACGAGATCCCGCCACCACCGAGGAACGGGCCGAAGGTGAGATACAGGGTGATCACGAGGGCGCCGACGAGCGACGACGCGAATCCGAGCCAGAACACGAGCCGCGTGCCGTACGCCGCCGTGACGTAGAGCACGGCGAAGATCGCGATGTCGCTCAGGCGGGGGCTGAGCCCCGGGAGCATCTGCACGATCGCGCCGCACCACGCGGCAGCGAGCGAGATCGCCGGCGACCAGCGGCGCACGGCCAGGGCGCCGGTCATTATCAGGGCGACGGCGATGCCCCACAGCGTGTCTTGCCGGGTCGGCCCGAGACCGCCGAAGAGCTCGTTCGATACGACCACCACACCGAAGAACGCGGCGAGCATCATGTCGACGACGAGCTGCGTGGGGGTCAGGCTTCGGATCACTCCCTCACGCTACGCGAGCGCCCACGGCGCGACATCCGCCGCAAGATGTATCCGCGACGCTGTCGCGAGCGACGGCCGGACGATGGGCCCCGCAGGACGCGAAGGTCCGCCGAGTACCCTGGTGAGGTATCCCGTTCACCCGCCGCGCAGCCGATCGATCGAACCCGTCAGGCCGCGGCCCGAGCCTCGTAGATCGGAGGTTCCCATGTCCACCGTCAACGCGAACAACGCGAAGGCCATCATCGGCGAGCCCGAGGTCGTCGAGGACGCTTCGACCGTTCGACCCTTCGACAGGCTCAGGACGGCGCGAGCTCAGAGCGGCACCCGCTCGGCGACCGGGCCGGCGACGGGAGCGGAGGATCACTCCGCGTGGCTCGCGCTCAAGCACGCCGCCACGACCCTGCAGGCGCTGCAGGCGAAGGACGGCTCGGTGCCGGCGGCATCCGATCACGACGCCGCGCGTGCGCACGTCGCCACGATCGTGGCCTCGATCCGGGAGCTCGCACCGCTCTTCCCGCATGACGCGGGCTACCTCGAGGCATCGGTGATCGACTTCGAGCGGTGGGCCGCCGAGGGCTTCGGCATCCCGGATTTCTACGACTCGCTCGTGGCCTTCCAGCCGCAGCAGCAGCGCATCGATGGAATCCGTCACCTTGTCGTGTTCCCGATGTACACGCAGAACGGGTCGCAGAACCGCTTCGTCGAGGCCCTGATCGTCGAGACGATCTGGCCCGAGTTCATCGCACACCTCGAGGCCGGCGACTACGGCAACAAGCTGTTCCTGTCGCTGCGGCTCATCGACTTCACCCCCGGGTACGACACGAACTCGGCCGTGCTGTTCCCCGAGACGGTGGCGATGCGCGAGGTGCCGCCGTTCACGTGGGGCGCGATCTTCCAAGACCGCGAGGCGGCGCGCTTCCGGCGCGTGGTGCGCGCGGCATCCGAGATCACCCGGCTCGAGCTGCCCGAGGGCGCGGCGCGGATGCTGGATGATCAGCAGCTCGCCGAGCAGACGTTCGTGATGTGGGACATGATCCACGACCGCACGCACATGCGCGGAGACCTGCCGTTCGACCCGTTCATGATCAAGCAGCGGATGCCGTACTTCCTGTACTCGCTGGAGGAGCTGCGGTGCGACCTCACCGCGTTCCGCGAGAGCGTGCGCATCCAGCACGCGCTCGCGGCGCGCCTCGCGGGGGGCGAACAGCTGACGGTCGTCGAGGCGCACACGCTCGAACACGCCGCGCTCGTGCAGTACGCGGTGATCTTCGACCGGATCTTCCGGTTCGCGATCACCGGGTCGCGCGTGCGCAACTATGACGGACTCGGCGGGCAGCTGCTGTTCGCGTGGCTGCACCAGCGCGGCGTGCTGCACTGGACCGACACGGCGCTCGCGTTCGACTGGCCCGACGTTCCGGCGGCGGTGGTGGCCCTCGGCGACGCGATCGATGAGCTCTACTGGCGCTCGATCGACCGGCCGAAGGTCGCGCACTGGCTCGCCGCGTACGACCTCGTGCGAGGCACGCTCACCCCGAACCCCGCCTCCGCGTGGGCGCGGGGGCTGCCCGACGACGTGCTTGCCGGGCCGCCCAAGGGCTACACCGACGCGGTGCTGGACGATGAGTTCCCGCTGTCGATGTTCTTCGAGGCCCTCGATCGGAAGATGCGCCCCGTGATCGAGTCGACGGCGGGAATCCGGGCCTCCGATGCCTGAGGACGCGGTCTCCGAGCCGGAGCCGGTTTCCGGGCGCGGGGCATCCGGGCACGGGGGCTCCGGACACGGGGCCTCCGGGCGCGGGGCCTCTGGGCGCGTCGTCGTCCTCGCGGGAGGCACGAGTGCGGCGGGGCGCGCGGTCGCGCGCGCCCTGCTCGCCTCGGGCGCCCGAGTGGTCACGGTCGGGAGCCGCCGCGACAACCTCGACGCCGTCGCGGCTGAGCTGCCCGGCGTGCACACCGAGTTGTGCGACCTCACTGCGGAGGCCGAGGTCGCCGACCTCGCCGAGCGCATCCATGCCCGCTTCGGGCGGGTCGACGGGCTCATCCACCTCGTGGGCGGATGGCGCGGCGGCGGTGGCCTCGCGGGGCAGTCCGACGACGACTACCGCGCACTCGAGGTTGGGCTGACGGCCCTGCGCCACGCGAGCCGGGCCTTCGACGCCGGCCTGCGCGCATCGGATGCCGGACGCCTCGCGATCGTCTCGTCGACGGCGGTCGAGCGCCCGCTCGCGGGCGGCGCGAACTACGCCGCCGTCAAGGCGGCGAGCGAGGCCTGGACCCGCGCCGTCGCGCAGGGCTTCGCCAAAGCCGCGCGGGATGCCGCGACCGACGTGTCGGGTGCCGCGGTCATCTTCCGGGTCACGGCCCTGGCGGGCCTCGAGGACGTGCTCGCGGCATCCGTCGTCGATCTGTGGTCGCACGATGCCGCGGAGCTCAACGACCGGGTCATCGCGCTCACGCCGCCGGAGGCGCCGGCGCACCCCTGACCGCGTCTTCCCTGACCGTGTCTTCGTCAGTGTCGGCAGCGGTGTCGGCATCAGGGGTGGCGTCGGTATCGCTGTCGGTAGCGGTGTCGGCATCAGGTGTGGCGTCGGTATCGCTGTCGGCAGTGGCGTCGGTATCGCTGTCCGCATCTGCGTCAGCGGGCGCAGCGGTCTGGTACTCCTCCGACAGCAGGCGGTACGACCTCGTGCCGAATGCCAGGAGGGCGATCACCACCATGGCGAGCCCGGCGAAGAGGAACACCAGGGCGATGCCGCGGGCCTCGCCCTCGCCGAGGAGCCATCCCCACGTGTCCTGTCCCTGGTCGGATTCCATGTAGGGGATGATCCAGAACTGGGCGATCGGGGCGATCAGGAAGGCCGTGACGGGCGCGGCCGCGGATTCGACGGCGGCCGCGAAGCCGAACACCCGCCCCTGCCGCCGGAACGGCACCACCTTCTGGATCACCGTCTGCTCGGACGCCTCGACGGCGGGGATGAGCATCATGTAGACCCAAATGCCGACGGCGTACAGCCACCACCACTCGCGGACCGTGAAGAGCGCGCCGAGGAGGCCCATGGCGATCACGATCAACAGCATCGTGCGGATCGGGTTCTTGCCCAATCCCCACTTGGCGATCACGAGTCCGCCGATGATGAAGCCCGTCGAGGTGACGCCGAGCACGATTCCCCACACTTCGACGGGGAAGAGCGTCAGACCGTACGGGTCCATCAAGGCGATGTAGACCCCGCCGATCAGGTTGTTGAACGTCGAGAAGATGATGAGGGCGAACAGTCCGGGCGCGGCGCGGATCGCACGGATGCTTCCGCGGAAGTCGATCGTCTTCGCCTGGCCCTCTTCGGCGACCGGCTTCTCCTCGGGGATGCGCAGGAAGAACAGATGCACGAGCGCGACGAGGGTGAAGCCGATCGCGATCGCGAGGGTCCACCCCATGCCCAGGAGCCCGATCGCCAACCCGCTGAACACGCTCGTGACCATGAATGCGACGCCCTGCACCGTGCCGACGAGACCGTTGGCGTTCGCGTGGCGTTCGACGGGCACGAGGAGCGTCACCGTCGTGGACAGCGCGATGTTGCGCATGTTCTCGATGACGGCGCCGAACAGGATGATGCCGGCGAACAGCCAGAACCAGGGCCCGCCGATGTCGAGGAGCGCCGACTCGGGCTGCGCCAGGTAGAGCGCCCCGGCCGCGAGGAACGAGACGAGCGTGACCACGCTCGAGAACACCATCACGTGGTGCTTGCGATGCCGATCGACGATCGTTCCGAAGATCATCGAGAACAGCGCGACGAGCAGCATGTAGGCGCCGCCGATGATGCCGGTCGCCAGCACGGACCGCGTCTCGAGGAACACCCAGAAGGTCAAGCCGAACCACAGGAAGCTGGTCGTGACGTTCGCGATCATCGTGTTCACGAGCACCTGCATGAAGGTGCGCATGCCGCCCGGCGGAGCCACGGGCGCACCGGGTTCAGGAACGCGGGTCTCTTCTGTCTGCGGGGGCGCTCCGGGGTTCGGCGCGCCCGTCTGGTCACCGTGCGAAGTCATGATGCGAGGGTATCCATGGGCTCCGACACGGGGAACCCCCTCATGCCCTGCGGTCGTCGGCAGGGCGGTTGCCGGCGCCGCGGCCGTAGGCTTGATGACCGTGACCACGCTCCACGACACGGCGCTTCGCGGCTTCGCCTCCGACAACTACTCCGGCATCCATCCCGCGGTGCTGGCCGCCCTCGCCTCGGCGAACGACGGACATCAGGTCGCGTACGGCGAAGACCAGTACACGGGCCGCCTGCAGGAGGTCTTCGCGCGCCACCTCGGCGAGGGCGTCGAGGCCTTCCCGGTCTTCAACGGCACGGGCGCCAACGTCGTCGGGCTGCAGTCGATGCTCCCCCGCTGGGGCGCCGTGATCACGGCATCCACCGCCCACATCAACGTCGACGAGGGCGGGGCTCCCGAGCGCGTCGCCGGCATCAAGCTGCTCACCGTGCCGACCGACGACGGCAAGCTGACCCCCGAGCTGATCGACCGGGAGGCGTGGGGCTGGGGCGACGAGCACCGCGCCCAGCCGCTCGTCGTCTCGATCACACAGTCGACCGAGCTCGGCACCCTCTACTCCGTCGACGAGATCCGCGCGATCGCCGATCACGCGCACGGCCTGGGCATGCGGCTGCACATGGACGGCGCGCGCGTCTCGAACGCCGCGGCATCCCTCGGCCTGCCGCTGCACGCGTTCACCCGCGATGCCGGCGTCGATGTGCTGAGCTTCGGCGGCACCAAGAACGGGGCCATGCTCGGCGAGGCCATCGTCGTGCTCGACCCGGCGGCATCCACCGGTCTCACCTTCCTGCGCAAGCTCAACATGCAGCTGTCGTCGAAGATGCGGTTCGTGTCGGCCCAGCTGATCGCGCTGCTGGAGGGCGACCTCTGGCTGCGCAACGCCACCCACTCGAACGCGATGGCCGCGCGTCTGCGCGCCGGCGTCGAAGCGGGGCTCGCCGACGGATCGATCAGCGGGGTCGCGTTCACGCAGCCGACGCAGGCGAACGGCGTCTTCGCGACGCTTCCGGATGGCGTCGCCGACCGGCTGCGCGAGTCGTTCCGGTTCTACGACTGGGATGCCGCGAAGAACGAGGTGCGCTGGATGTGCAGCTTCGACACGACCGAAGAGGATGTCGACGCCTTCATCGCCGCGATCTCGCGGGAGACCTCCGCCGTCTGAGCTCGCGGCCGCGGCCGCGTGCGGGCACAAGCGGTGCGCTCGTGAGTGCGCTCAGCGGAGCGCGCCCACGCTGGCGAGGGCCAGCCGCACGAGGGTTCCGCGGCCGCCCTCCATCTCGGCGGATAGGGTTTCGGATGCCGCCTCCTCCGGCGCCATCCAGGTCACCTCGAGCGCGTCCTGACGCGGCTCGCACGTTCCCGTCACCGGAACGACGAACGCGAGCGACACAGCGTGCTGGCGATCGTCGTGGAAGGCGGAGAGCCCGGGGATCGGGAAGTACTCCGCGACGGTGAACGGCACCGGCTGCGGGGGCAGCAGCGGAAAGGCCATCGGCCCCAGGTCGTTCTCGAGGTGGCGGAACAGGGCGTCGCGCACCGACTCGCCGTACCGCACGCGGCCGCTGACGAGCGAGCGGGTCATCTCGCCGAGGGGCGTCGCCCGCAGCAGGATGCCGACCTCGATCACGGCGCCGACGCCGTCGGTGCGCACCGGCACGGCCTCGACGTAGAGGATCGGGAGCCGCCGTCGCGCCTCGGCGAGCTCGATGTCGGTCAGCCATCCGGGGTTCGCGGCGTTGCCCTGGGACGGAGATCCGAACGCCCCGCTGCTCAAGGGGGATCGGCTGCCCGAGGCGCCGTCGTCGGCCCGGTCGTTGGGGTCGGGGTCAGGGGTGCGTACCGGCATGACTCCTGTATACCCCAGGCGCCCGCGCATGACTCCTCCGAATCCCCGCGCGCGTACCGCAGACAGGCACGCTGTGACGAAAGTCGAGCCGAACCCTCCGTTTTCGGCGCCTGGCGCCCCAGGCGTCACACGCATCCTGAATCCGGCACGGGCATGCCACCCCCGCCCACGTATCGGTCCGGTACGGGCACGCCACCCGCCGTCAAGCATCGCTGCGCGGATGGCAGGATGGGCGCATGGCCGAGATCTCCACCCTCGACGATGCCCTTGCCCTCTGGTCCGCCGAGCCCGACGAGCGCGCCGGCAGGCCGCTGCTCGTGCTGCTGCACGGATACGGGGCCGACGAGCGGGATCTCTTCGCGCTCGTGCCGTACCTTCCGCCCGAGTTCGTGGTCGCGGCGGTCCGCGCGCCCCTCGCGCCGCCGTGGCCCGCCCCGGGCTTCTCGTGGTACCCGATCGAAGGACTGGACGGCCGCGACCCCCAGGCCGTGACCCACGCCGCGGGGCGGCTGATCACCTGGCTCGGCGAGGCGGGGCGGGATGCCGCATCCCTCGGTCTGCTCGGGTTCTCACAGGGCGCGTCCGTCGCCTTGCAGGCCCTCCGGCTCGAGCCCGAGCTCTTCGACTTCGTCGTCAACCTGAGCGGCTACGCCGCGCCCGGCCCGCTGCCCGGAGACGCGGCGCTCGCGAAGCTGCGGCCCCCGGTGTTCTGGGGTCGTGGAACGCACGACGACGTCATCCCCGACTTCCTCGTCGAGCACACCACCGAGTGGCTCCCCGGGCACGCCGAGCTGAGCGGGCGCGTATACCCGGGCCTCACGCACAGCGTGTCGGAAGACGAACTCGACGACGTGCGGGTCTTTCTCGAGAAGCGGCTGGAGGATGCCGCCGGCGAGGCCGTGCCCGAAGGTTCGACGGAGGCCGGACAGGCCGAGTAGCGCCGCGCGGGCTCGGGCGACCCGGGTAGACCTGTCGCGCGGCATCCTCTAAAGTGGAGCACTCCTGTTCCCTACGTGAGGATCCTCCGGTGAGACTGATCGACGCTTCCGCGCCCGCATCCGCGCGCTGACCCGTCGACGCTCCCCCTTCGCGTGAGCCCGCCCCGTTCCGGGGCCCCGGTGTCAGTGCACCCACTTTCCGACCGGTGCTCATTCACGCCATGGGAGCAGCATGCCCACGCACACTTCTGTCCTTCTTCTCGACCGGGTTTCGTTCATCTGGCCCGACGGTTCCGTCGCGCTGAGCGACGTCTCCGGAGCATTCGGCGAGGGCCGCACGGGCCTCGTCGGCCGCAACGGCTCGGGCAAGACCACCCTGCTGCGGCTCGCCGCGGGTGAGCTGACCCCGACATCCGGTTCTCTCG
>NZ_DATMIO010000277.1:0-2688 GCF_035554235.1 Microbacterium sp.
GGTCGCCCGAGAGCATCGCGGCGCGTCGCACGAGCGCGGGCGGGCGCGCGGATGCCTTGGCCACGGCATCCGTCACCACCCCCTCGAGCGCGCCGGTGCGCACCTCGCCGAGCAGCGCGCCGCGGAGGAAGCTCTGCTCGCCCGCCGTGGCCCGGCCGACGAGGTCACGGAGCGCGGCGGCACGCACGTGCTGAGATCCCTGACCCGACGTCGCGGCGAGGGCGTCGAGGGTCTCGTCGAGCTCGGCGACGGTGAGGGTCGGCTCGGCGGCCGGCGCCCCGGCGGCAGCCGCGAGCCCACGCCATCCGACGCCGATGCGGCCCTGGCGCGGCTTGCCGAGCAGCAGCCCGATCGCCGGCGCGATCTCGTCGGGCTCGAGTCGGCGAAGAAGCTCGGCGAGGGCGTCGACCTTCGCCAGGCGCGACCGCGTGGATGCGACGGCGTCCGAGGTCTGCGCCAGATCAGTGAGCAGCATGGGGGTCAGTCTGGCACCGGCATCCGACACATGACTGGAATCACTCCGCGGCCGGGGGCGCGTCGAGGAACGTCAGCACGACGTCGCTGACGAGGTTCGTGCGCGAGAGGCCGAAGAAGTGCGTCGTGCCCGGGAACACCGCCAGTTGCGACGCGGGAACTCCGTCGAAGTCGCCGTTCACATCGCCACCGCGCAGCTTGAGGAAGCGGACGGCGTGATCGAGCGTCACCATGTCGCAATCGCCCACGGTGATGAGCGTGGGCGCCGCGATGCTGCGGATCTCATCCTCCGACCAGTCCTCGAAGCCGTGCTCGTAGGTGGCGCCGAGCTTGTCGAGGAGCCCCTGCAGGTGCTCGCGATCGGGATGCGGCGACTTCGCGAGGTAGGCCTGCTCCATCGGCGTGCCCGCGATCATGTCGACGGTCATCGCCGCGACCGTCTCCGCGTTCTGCCCGCGGAGCCCGGATTGGGCGAACGAGACCGACGAGACGATGAGCTTGTTCACGCGCTCCGGGTGGTTGATCGCGAGATCGAGTGCGACAGCGCCGCCGACGCTGAACCCGAAGACGTCGGCCCTCGCGATGGAGAGGTGATCGAGCAGACCCACGACGTCCGAGGCGAGGCCCGCCGACGACAGGGGCCGGTCGATGTCGTTGGTGCGGCCGTGACCCTGGAAGTCGAGGGCGACCACCTGGCGACCGGCGGAGAAGCTCGGCAGGAGGGGTGCGAACTGCAGGTCGATGTCGAAGAGGCCCCCGTGCAGCAGCACGAGCGGCGTACCACCGGCCCCGTGGATCTCGTAGTACAGGTGGAGTCCGTTGATCGGTGCGTAGCCGGAGCGGGAGGGGACGCTCGTGGCGGTACGGTGGGACATTGCGCGCTCCCGTCGATGCGATTGCTGACGGCATCCAGCGTTTCAGTTCTGTCGCGACGGCACCACCCGTTGCGACGACCCCGAGCGGTTAGGGGCAATCCCCTATCCCCTCCGGTCCCCTATTTGTCCCCTAATCAGTGGACAAACACCCGTCCCCCGCCGGTATCGTTGCCCACGGTTCGGATCGGCTTGGGGAGCAGTGGGGACTGCATGATTTGCCAGGGGCTTTCCGGCGGAGACTGGGCGTCGCCGACCAGTTCACTACTGAGGACTCTCTCGATTCGCCGCTGGGGCGGCGAGTCGAGGGAGTTCTCGGCGCACGAGAACGGCCCCCTCGAGCCACCACTGATGGCGAGCAGCTCGAGAGGACCGAGCGGGGCAGACGGATGGCGTTGGGGACCGACACCCGACGTTGCCTGGGGACAACGCTGACCCGCAGACACAGCAACTTGCGCTCCTATCCTGCCGGAACGCGTTCATTCTGTCCAGGATGGCGTTATCCGCAGGGCCGCGCTTGGCAATTTGTTCGAGATAGCGCGGAATTCAGAATGTCCGCTCAGACCCGGAAAATTCGATTCGCGTTGAGGTGCAGCAGCTTCGCCTGTTCCTCCCGCGTGAAGTCAGCCACGACGCACCGGAAGGCCTCGATCAGGTCGGAGTACGTGCTGAAGATGCCGTCGACGGGGAAATTGGACCCGAAGAAGCACCGGTCGACTCCGAAGGCATCGATGAGCTCCAGCACCCACGGCCGGATCGAATCGATCGTCCATCGGCGGTCCGCGGACCCCAGTGCGGAGACCTTGCACGAGACCTGCGGGTAGGCGGCGATCTGGCGGATCGCGCGCGACCATCGCTGGAAGTACTCGCCGGACCGCTCCCTCGGCATCGCGGAGTGGTCGAGGCAGAACTTCACGCTCGGATACTCCCCGAGTAGAGCTAGCGCCTCGTCGAGGCGCTCTACGCCCACCTGGTGGCAGAACACCAAGTCGAGCGCCGCGAGCCTCGCGTAGCCTTGCCGCCACCGTGGGTCGGCGAATGAACCCGGCTGCCCGTTGTCTCGAATCCCGCGCACATTGGGATACGCGCAGTGCGCGTCCAGCACGCTCGCGGCGTCGTCTGAGCGAAGGTCGCAGCGCGCGACGATGCCGCTCGGCAGCCCTCGCTCATCGGCGAGCGCCTGAAGCCACGCGGTCTCCAAGACCGGGTCCCTATTGGTGGTCACACCGACGTGGATCACCTTGTCGATGTTCTGAAAACGGCTCTGGGCGTCGAACTCATCGACAGAGAAGCGCTGGACCTTGAACCCTTCGATGTCGCCGAGCATGGGGTGCGGTTCGCC
>NZ_DATMIO010000278.1:0-3094 GCF_035554235.1 Microbacterium sp.
GAACAGGTCCCGCTTCGTGATGTGCGGGGTGTAGACGTAGGTGTAGCCACCCTCGATGTGCCTGCGGCGAGCGTGCTGCTCCATCTCCTGGCGGATGATGCCGCCCCGCGGATGCCACACCGAGAGTCCCGAGCCGATCTCATCCGGGAACGAGAAGAGGTCGAGCTCCTTGCCGAGTCGGCGGTGGTCGCGCTTGGCGGCCTCGGCGAGACGCTCCTGATACGCGCGGAGCTCGTCCTTCGAGGGCCATGCGGTGCCGTAGATGCGCTGCAGCTGCGGGTTTTTCTCACTCCCCCGCCAGTAGGCCGCCGCGATGCGCGTGAGGTCCCAGCCGTTGCCGATCATGCGGGTGTTCGGCAGGTGGGGGCCGCGGCAAAGGTCCTTCCAGATGACCTCGCCGTCGCGGGTGACGTTGTCGTAGATGGTGAGCTCACCCGCGCCGACCTCGACGCTCGCGCCCTCGGCGATGTCGGTCCCGGTGGCCGAGCCGGCCGAAGCGCCCTTGAGCCCGATCAGCTCGAGCTTGAACGGCTCGCCGGCGAGCTCGGCCCGCGCCTCGTCGTCGGTGACGACACGGCGCACGAAGCGCTGACCTTCGCGGATGATGCGCTGCATCTCCTTGTCGATCGCCTTCACGTCCTCGGGCGTGAACGGCTGCTCGACGCCGAAGTCGTAGTAGAACCCGTCGGTGATCGGCGGACCGATGCCGAGGTTCGCCTGCGGGTTGATGCGCTGCACCGCCTGGGCCAGCACGTGCGCGGCGGAGTGGCGCAGGATGCTGAGGCCGTCGGGGCTGTCGATGGTGACCGGCTCGACGGCATCCGAATCCGCGACCGGAGTCGCGAGATCTTTCAACTCGCCGTTTACGCGCATGGCGACGACGGATCGGTCGGGGAACAGGGCGAAGCCGTCTTGCGACGGCTGGGCGTTGTCAGACAAAGGGAACTCTCCAGAATGGTCGGATCAAGGCTACCGCTCAGCTTCGGGCGCTTGCCGCGCCCTGCCCGCTCAGGCCCGAGGCGTTCGCGTGCCGGTGCCCGCGACGATCGCCGCGTGGTTCGACCGGCGGAGTTCCATCCGAAAAGCCTACCGGGCAGGATCAAGGTGCTTCAGCGCCTCGCGCCGGCTCAGCGGGCTGAGCGCGTGCGTGTCGGCGAACGTGCGCACCCAGTCCGGGGCGACGCGGGCATACTCGCGCAGCGCCCATCCGATCGCCTTGCGGATGAAGAACTCACGGTCATCGATGTTCGGGTGGATGACGTCGCCGAGGAGGTCCCGGTCGACGCGGTCGCGCCGGCCGAGCTGCGAGAGGATCGCGATCCGCCGGATCCACATGTCGTCGTCGACGGCCCACGCTCGCACGAGCGTCCCGGTCTCGGTCGGGTACCCGTCATGCAGCCCCGCAAGCCGGTGCGCGAGCTCGTCGGTGTAGTCCCACCATTGCCCCGTTCGCACCATGTGCTCGATCAGCAGGGTGACCGAGAGATCATCGGATGCCGGGCGCACAGCCAGCAGCGCCATGGCGGCGTACCGCTCCTCGCGGTAGGCGGCTTCGGCCCACAGCACCCGCGCGGCACCCCGGAGCGTTTCGCGGTCCTTGATCTCCTTCGCCGCGGCGCGGGCGATCCGCCGCGACTGCGGGACCCCGACACCCAGAAACGGCATCGCGGATTTCATATAGGCCTGCTGCGCCGGCGCCCGCTGGGGGTCGGCGGCGGCGTGCAGGGCGCCGCGGATGCCGCGAACGAGGTCGACCATAGGCCCAGCCTAGAAGGTGTGCCACCTGAGTCAGTCGAGCGTCTGGCCCGGGTACGCAGCCTCGAGCAACGCGTTCGTGTCTGCAAGCTGTGCCTCAACGTGCGATCGTCGAGCGGAGAGTTCTGCCTCGGCCTCGGTCAGTGCCGCGGCTCTAGCGTCGAGGTCCGCACGGAACGCCTCCAACTGCGCGAGGCGGGTCGCGAGCGACGCGCCGAGCGGTTGAGTGAGGATCAACCCGTCCGGCGTTGTCCAGCTCACCGACCAGTTGCCGCGCTCGGCCTCAGGAAGCGCGTTATAGCGATCGGCGTCGATCGCGTACCTTTGGCGCTCCGCCTCGTGGGTGGCACGATCGACCTCCCACCGCGCACGGCCATCGGCGTTCGCGGACTCATCCGCGGCGAGTTGGTCGATCGCTCGCTGCGTTTCGTCGACGATGCCCTGAATGACCGGTTCGAACGCCTCGTACACACCGACGAGCGCGGCGCGATCGCTGATGTAACGGGCATACACCGCCTCCAGCTCAGGCGCCAAACCGCCGTCAGGGTGAACCTCGGTGCCGAGGAGCGCGAATGTCTCCGTTCCGCGAGCAGCCTCGCTCCCGCGCATGGCCAGTGTGATCCGATCGTGGATGGCGTCGTCTGCGGGTACGCGGGCGATCTCGGCGACAAGCATTCCATTGACCGCGGCGAGATCGTCGGCAGCGAGCAAGGCATACGCCGCGTGAAGCATCTCGTGCGTCAGCGTCGTCACCATCATGTCGGCCAGCCGAGTATCACCCGGCTCGTAGATATAGATCCCATGGAGGAGCGAAAAACACCCGAGCGCATTGGCGCCACCCTCGAAGATCGGGCACACGTCGCCGATCTCTTCCCGGCCAACGAGCCTCGTTCGGGCGTCATAGAGGATGACACGTCCTTCCTTCGTCAGGAATGATCGGTCGGCGAGCTCGATCACCCCTTGCGCAGGCAACGTGTCACTCGTGAACCATCGCGACGCGGTCATCGCCACCTGTGCGGGGCCGATGATCAGTACAGCGGCACCAGCAAGAGCCAAAACGACTCCGAGTGCCGACGCCAATCCGTTCCGCTGACGGCGGCTGCGAACCGAGGCGAAGGGATCTGCCTCCGCTTGTCGATCAGCAGGATGATTCGACTCGAACAAGGTCACGCGCGCATGCTAGCGCGGCCGCGGAACGCACTGATGAAGTCAGGGTGACGATGGCGCACGACCGCCATGCTCCACAGAGTCACCCGTACTGATTGACCTCCCGCGTCATCGCCGGGATGCTGAACAGATCGACGAGGATCCATACCGTGGTAGCCGCAAACGGAAGGAG
>NZ_DATMIO010000279.1:0-21425 GCF_035554235.1 Microbacterium sp.
GCGCCTCCGGGGGCGATCAGCCCTCAACCAACTCGCACGACCCACAGAGATCCCCCTCATTGTTGTTCTGTTCGCAGTGCCCGTCGCCGTGTGGAACGCACGCACCTTCAGAGACACCTGCGATCTGTCTAACCGCGAACCGACCGCCGGAGTCGGGTTCTCACCCTCGCTTCACCCGTCATAGGCACACTGGATCGGCACCGGGCTCATCGCGTCGCGCCCGAGTGCCTCGAAGGCCTGCCGCATGGTGGTCAGCGGAGGGAGGGAGTGCGCCGCCTCAGGGATGTCGTCGAAGCCGACGACGCTCGAACATCTTCCCCGGCGTTTCCCGCCCGCCCGGTGCCGTCTCGGTGCCCGGTATAAACCGGGTTTGGGGCGCATCTCGTCCTATGGGGCGCGGCCGGTGCGCCCCGAAGGAGGGAATCCGCCCCAAACCCGCCTGCGCGGGCCCCGCCCACGGCTACCAACGAAAAACGGATGAACCCCCCAAACCGGGGGTTCATCCGTCCGCGATGTCCTGAGACATCACACTGTGCGCGAGGGGGGAGTTGAACCCCCACGTCCTTTCGGACACTGGCACCTGAAGCCAGCGCGTCTGCCTATTCCGCCACTCGCGCAGACGCCGACACCGGCGGTTTCCCGCTCATGTCAACCTCCCGAGGATATCACGATCGGGGGAGCGCGCCCGTCTCGGGGGACGCCGCTCTGCGGCTGCACAGCCTGTGCAACTACGATGTCGATACTTGCCTGCCTGCCTGAGGAGTCGCGTGGGACTACTTGACAGCTTCGAGAAAGGTCTCGAACGCGCCGTGAACGGCGCGTTCGCCAAGACCTTCCGCAGCGGCATCCAACCCGTCGAGATCGCATCCGCCCTGCGGCGCGAGCTCGACACCAAGGCCGCCGTCGTGAGCCGCGACCGCATCCTGGCGCCCAACTCGCTCACCGTGCATCTCTCGCCGGCCGACAACGACAAGATGCGCGCTCTCGGTTCGACGCTCGTCTCAGAGCTCGACACGCTCGTGCAGAAGCACGCCAAATCGCAGGGCTACAGCTTCGCGGGGCCCGTCTCCATCGCGGTCCGCAGCGACGAGACGGTGCCCACCGGCACGATCCGCGTCGAGTCGGGCACCGCCGCCGGACAGGTGTCGTGGCGCGCGGTCGTCGACGTCGAGGGCAAGCGGCATCCGCTCACCAAGTCGCGCACCGTCATCGGCCGCGGCAGCGACGCCGACATCACGATCGCCGACCCCGGCACGAGCCGCAAGCACGTCGAGATCCTCTGGGACGGCGAACGCGCCATGGTGCGCGACCTCGGGTCGACGAACGGCTCGTTCCTCGACGGCCGCAAGGTGGGCGAGGCACATCTCGCGCCCGATTCGACCGTGCGCATCGGCCGCACCGAGATCGTCTTCCACGTCGTGCCCATCGCGACCCCACCGCGGCCGACCACTCCGGCCGCCGACGCCACGCGCGCCTACGACGTGCGGGACGGGGGCTTTGCTCCGTGAGTGAACTCACTCTGCTGCTCCTGCGCATCGGCTTCCTGCTTCTCCTCTGGTTCTTCGTGTTCGCGGTCGTGTATTCGCTGCGCGCCGACCTGTTCGGCGTCAAGGTGCGCAAGCTCCCCGAGCCCGCCGTCGCGGGGCCCGCACCGGTCGGCGCCCCGGGTCCGAACGCGGCCACCGCCCCGGTCGGCAGGCCCGTCGCGTCCTCCGTCACGCCCACCGCCAAGCCCGGCGGAAAGGCGACCTCCGACGCGGTCGCGCGCATCGTCATCACGTCCGGTCCCAAGGCAGGCCTCGAACTGCCCCTCGGCACCGAGCCCCTCACGATCGGGCGATCGAGCGAGTCGGGGCTCGTCATCCGCGACGACTACACGTCGAGCCACCATGCCCGCCTCGTGCTCTGGGGCGAGCAGTGGATGATCCAGGACCTCGACTCCACGAACGGCACCTGGCACAACGGCCAGCGCGTCTCGACTCCCACGCCCATCCTGATCGGCGCGCCGATCAAGGTCGGCGCGACGACGTTCGAGCTGCGGAAGTAAAGGAGCCATGGTCTTCGAGGGCTCCAGCGCCGCCATCTCCCACACCGGGAAGGTGCGCTCCAACAACCAGGATTCGGGCTACGCCGGCTCGAACCTGTTCGTCGTCGCCGACGGCATGGGCGGACACGCGGGCGGCGACGTCGCCTCGAGCCTCGCGGTCGCCCGCCTGGAGGGCCTCGACCACGCCTACGCGACCACCGCGGAGGCCGAGCGCGAGCTCCAGCAGGCGATCTCGGAGGCCGCCGCCGACCTCATCGAGATGGTGCGGGAGCGCCCCGAGCTCGCCGGCATGGGCACGACCGTCAGCGCGCTCGTCATGGTCGACGACTACGCGGTCATCGCGCACATCGGCGATTCGCGCATCTACCTGTACCGCGACGGGCAGCTCACCCAGATCACGACCGACCACACGTTCGTCCAGCGGCTCGTCGAGTCAGGACGGATCACCGAGGAAGAGGCTCGCTACCACCCGCGCCGCTCGGTGCTGATGCGCGTGCTCGGCGACATGTCGGCCGATCCCGAGGTCGACACATTCATCATGGCCACGCAGGACGGCGATCGGTGGCTGCTCTGCTCCGACGGCCTGTCGGGAGTGGTGGATGACGCCCACACGGCGAAGTCGCTCGGCCTCGGCATGCCCCCCGGCCGCACCGCCGACGCGCTGCTGAAGCAGGCGCTCGACGGCGGGGCGCCCGACAACGTGACGGTCGTGATCGTCGACGTCGGCGGCCAGCATCCCGTCGTCTCGGGCACGCCCACCATCGTCGGCTCGGCATCCAATCCCGTCGGCGTGGCCGTGCCGGCCGCCCGCTCGGGCCGCGGCGGCTGGCTGCACCCGAACCGTCAGGCGGCCAACGAGCCCACCCACTTCGAGCCCGCCGCCGAGTTCCTCGAGGAACTCATCGAGGAGGATCGCCGCCGCGCACGCCGCCGCCGCATCGGCTGGATCGTCGGGCTCGTCGTCGTGCTCGCGCTCCTGGCGGCCGCCGTGATCGGTGCGTACGCCTGGACGCAGACCCGCTACTTCATCGGCGCCGACGACGACACGGTCGTGATCTTCCGCGGCATCCAGCAGAACATCGGGCCCATTTCGCTCTCCACGCCGCACGAAGACACCGGCATCCTGCTCGATGACCTGCCCTCGTTCGACCGCTCCACCGTGGAGGAGACGATCAGCGCGAGCTCGCTGGTGAACGCCGAGGCGATCGTCGACCGGCTCCGCGAGACGGCGGAGGCCCAGCGATGACCGCGACCCGCGACGTCTCCGCCGACACGACCGTCATCCGCGCCCTGCGCCGGCTGCGGGTGCCCCAGACGCAGCGCAACCGCGAACTGGGCCTGCTCATCTTCGCGAGCGCCATCAATGCCGCGGCGGTGGCCCTGGTGCAGCTCGGCGCTCTCGGCGATATCGAGTGGACGTTCCTCGTCTACGGCGGCGGCCTCACCGCGCTCGTGTTCGCCCTGCACATCGTGCTCCGCCTGCGCGCCGCCGACGCCGACCCCTTCGTGGTGCCGATCGCGACCCTGCTCACCGGCCTCGGCATCGCGATGATCTACCGCATCGACATCGCGGTCGACCTGCACGGCTGGGATGCCTATTCGACGAAGCAGCTCGCCTGGACGGCCATCGCCGTGGTCGGGGCGATCGCGGTCGTGCTGCTGCTGCGCAACTACCGGGTGCTCTTCCGGTACACCTACGTCTCGGGCTTCGCGGGCATCCTGCTGCTTCTGCTGCCGTTCGTTCCGGGTCTCGGCGTCGACGAGGCGGGCGCCGACGTCTGGGTCACGATCGCGGGCGTCTTCTCGTTCCAGCCAGGAGAGCTCGCAAAGATCCTGCTCGCGATCTTCTTCGCCGGCTACCTCGTGCGCACCCGCGAGAGCCTCATGTCCACGGGCACCCGCTTCCTCGGGCTGACCTGGCCGCGGGCCCGTGAGTTCGGCCCGCTCCTGGTGATCTGGCTGATCTCGCTCGGCATCATCGTGCTGCAGCGCGACCTCGGCACGGGTCTGCTGATCTTCGGGATGTTCGTCGCCATGCTCTACATCGCGACCGGCAAGACGAGCTGGGTCGTCCTCGGTGTCGGTCTCGCCGTGGCGGGCGCGCTGCTCGCGTCACAAGTGCTCAGCTATGTGGGCGGGCGCTTCGCGAACTGGCTGGATGCCTTCAACCCCGAGATCATCGATCGCACGGGCGGCAGCTACCAGCTCGTGCAGGGCATCTTCGGCCTCGCGCAGGGCGGGCTCATCGGAACGGGACTCGGGCAGGGCCGGCCCTACCTCACCCCCCTGTCGCAGAGCGACTACATCCTCCCGAGCCTCGGTGAGGAGCTCGGGCTCGTCGGCGTCTTCGCCATCCTGTGCCTGTACATGGTGTTCGCGAGCCGCGGCGTGCGCATCGGCCTCGCCGGGCAGGACGACTTCGGCAAGCTGCTCGCCACCGGGCTCTCGTTCACGATCGCCCTGCAGGTCTTCATCATGGTCGGCGGCGTCACCCGCCTGATCCCGCTGACGGGCCTGACGACGCCGTTCCTCACGGCCGGTGGCTCGTCGCTGATCGCCAACTGGTTGATCGTCGCGCTGCTGCTGCGCATCTCGGACGGCGTCCGCCGCCAGCCGCGGGTGGTGATCGGATGACCAAGGAGTTGAGACGGCTCAGCATCGTCATGCTGTTCATGTTCCTGGCCCTCTTCGGGTCGACGAGCTGGATCCAGGTCGTGCAGGCCGAGGAGCTGGCCGAGAACGCGCGCAACACGCGTGCCCTCTACGACAGCTATGAGGTGCAACGCGGCTCGATCATCGTCGACGGCGTCGCGATCGCGACATCCGTCCCCTCCGACGACGTGTACTCGTTCCAGCGGGTGTACACGGATGCCGCGATGTGGGCGCCCGTCACCGGTTACATCAACCCCGTGTTCGGCGCGGACGCGGCCACGGGCATCGAGCAGGCCATGAACCCGGTGCTCTCGGGCACCGCGAGCGCGCAGTTCCTCTCCCGCATAGAACGCATCCTCTCCGGTCAGGCGCCGCGGGGCTCGAACGTGCTGCTGACCCTCGACGGCGCCGCCCAGCGCGCCGCGTACGAGGGCCTTGCCGGCCTGCAGGGCGCCGTGATCGCCATCGAGCCGGCCACCGGCCGCGTCCTCGCGATGGCGACATCGCCGGGTTTCGACACCAACCTGCTCGCCTCGCACAACACGTCGGACGCGCTTGCGGCCTACGACGCCCTCGACGCCGATCCGGCCGATCCCCTGGCGAACCGCGCGATAGCGGGCGACCTCAACCCTCCGGGCTCGACCTTCAAGCTCGTCACGGCGGCCGCCGCGTTCGCGTCGGGGGCGTGGACCCCGCAGTCCACCCTGCCCAATCCGGCCGTCTATCAACTCCCGCAGTCCTCGAGCACGGTGCAGAACGCGTGGGGCGGCACATGCGGCCCGGGCGCCGAGGTGACGATCGCCGACGCACTGCGCCTGAGCTGCAACATCCCGTTCGCGGAGCTCGCCGTCCAACTCGGCGACGAGGCGATCTTCGACATGGCCGAGCTGTTCGGGTTCAACCTCTCGTTCGAGAGCCCGCTCGTCTCCACGCCCTCGAGCTATCCGCGGGCGCTGGATGACGCGCAGACCGCCCTGTCGGGGTTCGGTCAGGGTCAGGTCACGGCGACGCCGCTGCAGATGGCGATGGTGTCGGCCGGCATCGCCAACGGCGGCGTCGTGATGGCCCCGCGCATGGTCGACAGTGTGATCGGCCCCGACCTTGCGGTGCAGAAGACGTACGACAACACCGAGTTCGGGAGAGCCCTCGATCCCGGCATCGCCCAGCAGCTGGCGGCGCTCATGGTCGCCAATGTCAGTGACGGCGCGGCGTCGGGTGCAAGAATAGAAGGAGTCGATGTGGCCGGAAAGACGGGCACGGCGGAGAACGGCGATCAGCGACCGTATACCTTGTGGTTCACGGGTTTCGCACCAGCCGTCGATCCGCAGGTTGCGGTTGCCGTCGTCGTCGAAGACGGCGGCGGGCAAGGGCAGTCGGGCAGCGGTGACACCATCGCGGCTCCGATTGCGAAGAAGGTCATGGAGGCGGTGCTGAACAGATGAGGCCAACACAGGGTGTGTCATTCGGCGGCCGCTACGAACTGATCTCGCGGATTGCGATCGGCGGGATGGGCGAGGTCTGGGAGGCCACCGACCACGTCATCGGCCGCACCGTCGCGATCAAGATCCTCAAAGACGAGTACATGGGAGACCCGGGCTTCCTCGAACGCTTCCGCGCCGAGGCCCGCCACGCCGCGCTCGTCAACCACGAGGGCATCGCGAGCGTCTTCGACTACGGCGAGGAGAACGGCAGCGCCTTTCTCGTCATGGAGCTGGTCCCTGGCGAAGCGCTTTCGACGATCATCGAGCGCGACGGATCCCTCGGGGCGGACAAGACCCTCGACATCGTCGCGCAGACCTCCGCCGCCCTGCAGGCCGCGCATGCGGCGGGCCTCGTGCACCGCGACATCAAGCCGGGCAACCTGCTGATCACCCCCGACGGCCGCGTGAAGATCACCGACTTCGGCATCGCCCGCATCGCCGACCAGGTGCCGCTCACGGCGACCGGACAGGTGATGGGCACGGTGCAGTACCTTTCCCCCGAGCAGGCCTCCGGTCACCCCGCGTCGCCCGCCACCGACACCTACTCGCTCGGCATCGTCGCGTACGAGTGCCTGGCCGGCAAGCGCCCCTTCACGGGGGAGTCGCAGGTCGCGATCGCGATGGCGCAGATCAACGAGCAGCCGCCGCCGCTTCCGCCGACGGTCGCCGTGCCCGTGCAGAACCTCGTGATGGCGATGATCGCGAAGAAGCCCGATGACCGGCCGGCGTCTTCGGCGGCCGTCGCGCGGGCCGCGAGCGCGCTTCGCCGCGGGGATGTCGCGGCCGCCGCCGCGGCGGTTCCCGCCATCGCCACCGGCGCCAGGAGCGGCGGTGACGACGTCACCCAGCTGCTCGGTGCCTCGGGCGAGGACACCACCCGTCTGCTGCCCGCCGCTCCCGTCCCCTCGGACGAGGAGCCGACCGAGAAGCGCAAGCGCAGCCCATGGACGTGGCCGCTCATCGCCCTCATCGTGCTGCTTCTGCTCGTGCTGGGCGGAACCCTGTGGGCCGTGCTCGCGAACCAGACGCCGAGCGCCGATCCCACGAACTCCTCCACCTCGAAGCCGCCGTCGCCGTCGTCTGCCACACCCACGCCGTCAGAGACGAGGGTGGATGTCGACAGCCTGGGGCTGCTCAACCAGACCTGCGACGCCGCCAGCGAGATCCTCGTGAGCAACGATCTCGTCGCCCGGTGTGCGCCGGGAAATGCCGCGCCGTCCGACGACCAGGTCGGCCTCGTCTACGACTTCCAGCCGAAGGGCCGCCTCGAGGAAGGCACGACGGTCGACCTCACCGTCTACGCCGAGGTCGTCTCGGTCGGCTCGCCGGAGAACGCGCCGACGATCACCGAGGCCGGCGTCGCCGTAACGCAAGTGAGCGCCGGATCGACGGTGCAGCTCAACTGGCAGAACTTCACGTGCCCATCCGGCACGGGAACGCTCAGCCAGTACACGGTCGTCGTCTCGAACGCCACCTTCACCTCCGGACCCGCGAACCAGCAGGTCTTCGCGCCGACCGTGCGCCAGGCGAACATCATCGTCACCGGTCCGGTGGGAGCGACCGTCAGCGCGAGCTACACGGCTACGTGCAACGCCGGACCGCGCGATTCCGGCTCGTCGCCGCCGATGGACGTGCCGATCGTCGCCGGAGACTCCGAGACACCGCCGCCGGCGGGCGAAGACGGCTGATCTCGGAGAGGCGCGCAGCCGCTTAGGCTAGGCTGACAGCTTGTTCCACCACCCTGGGAGTCGATCCGTGTCGAGCGAACCGCGCGTCCTTTCGGGACGGTATCGCATCGATGAGCTCATCGGGCGGGGCGGCATGGCCAGCGTGTACCGGGGCTACGACCTGACGCTCGGGCGCCAGGTCGCCATCAAGATCCTCCGCCGCGATCTCGCGAACGACAACGCGTTCCGCACACGCTTCCGGCTCGAGGCGCAGGCCGCCTCGCGCATGGCGAACCCCGCGATCGTGCGGGTGTACGACGCGGGCGAAGACACCGTGACGGATGCCTCGGGCACGCACCCGGCGCCGTACATCGTGATGGAACTCGTGCACGGCGCGCTGCTGAAGGACATCATCGCGACGGGCCCCGTGCCGGTGGCGGATGCCGTGCGCTACGTCGACGGCATCCTCGAGGCCCTGGAGTACTCCCACCGCGCGGGCGTCGTCCACCGCGACATCAAGCCGGGCAACGTCATGGTCACCGAGGCCGGCCAGGTCAAGGTGATGGACTTCGGCATCGCCCGTGCGGTGTCGGAATCCTCGTCGACCGTCGCGGAGACCACCGCGATCCTCGGCACCGCGTCGTACTTCTCTCCGGAACAGGCGAAGGGCGAGTCCGTCGACGCGCGCGCCGACCTGTACTCGACGGGCGTCGTGCTGTACGAACTGCTGACCGGGCGCACGCCGTTCCGGGGCGATTCGCCCGTGGCGGTCGCCTATCAGCACGTCAGCGAGACGCCCGTGTCGCCGTCGGAGGTCATCGCGACGGTACCTCGCGCCCTCGACGCCGTCGTGCTGCGCGCCCTCGCCAAGGATCCCTTCCAGCGATATCAGGATGCGGCATCCTTCCGCGAGTCCCTCGATGCGGCCTTCGACGGCAAGGCCCCGACGAAGCGTCAGCTGGGTTCGCTCACGAGCGAGCTGTACGGCCCGAATCCGCGTCAGGCGGCCGAGACCGCGCGCTCGCTCCGGCAGCTGAGCACCGACACGACGATGGCGCGCACGCAGAGCGGGCCGCCCGTCGCCTGGATCTGGGCGGGCGTCGCAATCCTGGCCGTGCTGCTCATCTCGGTGCTCTTCTGGGCCGTGACGATCCGGCCCGCCTCCGAGACGCCGGCCAACTCGCGAATCGTCCCGGACGTGGCCGGGATGACGTACGACGAGGCCAACGCCGCGCTCGAGAAGGAAGACCTCATCGCGTATCGGGTCGAGGAGGCCAGCAGCGACGTCAACGAAGGCGACGTCGTCCGCACCGAACCGGAGGCAGGCGCCTCCGTGACGCCGGCCCAGAAGGTCACCGTGTACGTTTCGCGAGGCGAGGAGACCGCCGCCGTCCCGAAACTCCAGGGGTTGCTCGAGACGCCCGCGCGCGACGCCATCACCGCCGCCGGTCTGTCGATAGGCACGATCACGCAGCGCAACGACCCCGCTCTCGCCGCCGGGACGGTGATCTCGACCGACCCCCTCGAGGGTACGGAGGTCGAGCTCGCCACGACCGTGAACATGGTCGTCGCGACGGGCCGCGTCGTCATCCTCGACTACCGCGGCTTCACGGTGGATGCCGCGACCCGGGCGCTCGAGGCCGACGACTCGCAGCTCTTCGTCGAAACGCTCGCCGATCCGTCGTGCTCGGCGACCGATCCCGCCACCGTGGCGTCGCAGTCGATCCCTCCGGGCGAGGCGCCCGTGCATGCGACCGTGACGCTGAACTACTGCACCGGACCGTAGGGACCTACTGCGCCGAACCGTAGGCGAGCGCCGCGCCATCGCCGCGGTGGACGCCGGGGAGCGGATGCAGCGAGCCCGCCGCGCGCACGGCCTCCGGCATCCCGATCGTGGCCAGCCAGTTCGCGAGCAGCCGGTACCCGCCCTCGGTCAGCACCGATTCGGGATGGAACTGCACGCCCCACACCGGTCGCGTCCGGTGCGCGACGCCCATGATGACCCCGCCCTCGGTGCGGCTCGTGACGGCGAGGTCGGGCGGAAGGCTGCCGGGCTCGATCGCGAGCGAGTGGTACCGCGTGGCGGTGAACGGGTTCGGCAGCCCTGCGTAGAGGTCCGATCCGTCGTGCCGCACTTGTGAGGTCATGCCGTGCATGAGCTCGGGGGCGTGCGACACGGTGGCGCCGAATGCCTCCCCGATCGCCTGGTGGCCGAGGCACACGCCCAGCAGTGGCACACGCGCGGCCGCGGCGGCGCGCACGATCGCGATCGACGCGCCGGCGTTCGCGGGGGTTCCCGGTCCCGGCGAGACGAGCACCCCGTCGTATCCGTCGATCGCGCGCGGAGCATCGGAGATCTCATCGGCCTCGACCATGTCAACGAGCGCGCCGAGCTGTTCGACGTAGCCGACGAGGGTGTGCACGAAGCTGTCGTGATTGTCGACCACGAGCACACGGGCGCGGTTCATTCCGCCGTGGTTCATCGAGATGTGGTTCATCGAGATGTGGTTCATCGAGCCGTGGTTCATCGCTCTGTCGTTCATCACTGCGTCGTTCATACCCGGGGGCCCAGCCCGACGGTGACCTCCTGCGGGTTCACGTACTGGCTCACGTACGGGAACGCATAGAAGAACAGTCCGTACACGATGGCCGCCGCGAGCACGAGCAGGATGAGCACCTTCACCGGCCACGGCCCGGGGAGCGTACGCCACAGTGCGCCGTACATCAGGCGCCCACTCCCTCGGTGAGCGAGGCGGGAGGTCCCTCGGTGCGCGGCCGGAACGACTCGAAGAGGCTGTAGCCGACGATGCGCTCGGCGAGCGAGAACTTCGGCGAGCAGCTCGTCATGGTGAGGTAGCGCTCGCTGCCGGGGGGGTTGGGCGACTGCGGCACGTCCGCCAGCACGTCGACCTCGGAGGGCCGCACATACTCGAGCGTGCGGAACCGGTAGGTGTACCAGCCCGCCTCGGTCTCGATCACGATGGCGTCGCCGACGTGCAATTCTGCGATGCGGGCGAAGGGGGCGCCGAAGGTGGTGCGGTGGGCGGCGAGGGCGAAGTTGCCGACCTGCCCGGGCATCTCGGTGCCGGGGTAGTGTCCGATGCCGATCGGGTCGAGCGTGCGCGCTCGCGAGACACCTCCCGCGATCTTCGTGGCGTACTCCGCGCCGAAGCGCGGGATGTGCATGACGCCGAACACCTCCGCGTCCGCGGGCTCGTCGAGCACGACCGGCTCCCACCCCGCATCGGGGAGGGTCGGATCGGGGCTTGCCGCGGGTGTGCTCGCGTCGGGGAGGGGCACGGGGTCGGGCGAACCCTCCCACTCCTGCGAGAGCTCGGCCGCGGCGGCGTTGTTCTGAGCGCCGTAGATGATGTCGCCGACCCACATCTGCCAGACGACGTAGAGCATCACCACGACGCCCACGGTGATGAGGATCTCGCCGATCACACCTGCCACGGAGACGCGGCGGCGCGGCGTTGCCACGATGGTCTCGCCCTCGACCGCGGTTCCCCTGTCCACGGGCCGATCCTATCGACCACTTCTGCGCGAACCCTGCGAGTAGAATGCTCCCATGGCACGATCTGGTGACGAGCACGTCGAACGCAGCGAGTCGGATGTCGCACCCAACCCGGTGTGGTTCAAGCCGGTGATGATCGGCTTCATGCTGCTCGGGCTCGCGTGGGTGCTCGTCTTCTACTTGAGCGGCATGCAATACCCGATTCCGGGCATCGAGGCCTGGAACCTCGTGATCGGCTTCGGCATCGCGTTCATCGGGTTCCTCATGACCACGCGGTGGCGCTGACCGGAATTACACCGGTGTGATTCATCCCCATGTGTGGATGGATCTGTGGATAACTCACCGCTCCGTCCGCCTCAGGCCCGGCTCCGCCCCTCTTAGGCGTAGATCGCGAGCGGGATCAAAAGCAGCGCCACGAGCGCGACGACGAGCCCGATCAGCAGGGCGATCTGCAGTCCGCGGCGCTGGCGTGTGCGGGTGCGTGCGTAGATCAGCCCGACCAGGGCACCGACGGCGAGCCCGCCGACGTGCGCCTGCCACGAGATTCCCATCCCCGGGATGAAGCCGATCACGAGGTTGATGCCGACGATGATCAAAATGCCGCTGATGTTCGCGCCGATGTGCCGGCCGATCACGAGCAGTGCGCCGAGCAGGCCGAAAACCGCACCCGAGGCGCCCACGACCGGGGTGGTGAACGACAGGAGGGTGACCGCGACGGCGGCGCCCAGTCCGCTGATCAGGTAGAGCGCCAGGTACCGGATGTGCCCGAGGAGCGGCTCGAGGCTCCGCCCGATCATCCACACCGCGAGCATGTTCAGGCCGACATGCCAGACCCCGCCGTGCACGAAGAGCATCGTGAACGGCCGCCACGGCTCGAAGGTGCCCGACAGTGAGGGGTAGAGCCACGGCGCGTAGAAGCTCAGCCACTGCTGCACGGGGGAGTTCGGGATCAGCTGCGCGATGTACACCAGCACCGAGAGCGCGATGATCCCGTAGGTCACGACGGGCTGATCCTTCGACAGCGCGACCGTGCGGGGGGCGCGCGACCAGCGACGTTCGGCCTTCACCTGCGCCGGGGTCTGCGACTTCTGCTGGTCGCGCAGGCACTCGGGGCAGATCACGCCCACGGCCGCCTGCGTCTGGCACTCCGGGCAGATGGTGCGCAGGCACCGCTGACAGAGCACGAAGCTCTGCCGATCGGGATGCCGGTAGCAGAAGTTGTCGGTGTTGCGCGCGAACTCGGGCGAGGTCACGGACGAACCGGTTCCACGGGCACGGGGAGCACGCTCGAGCGGCTAGACCGCGACGACGTCGATCGACTCGAGCACGACGGGCTCGATCGGGCGGTCGCCGGCGGCGGTCGGAACGGCGGCGATCGCGTCGACGACGGCTTTCGAGTCGTCGCCGACCACTTCGCCGAAGATCGTGTGCTTGCCCTGCAGCCACGGGGTGGGGTCGGTCGTGATGAAGAACTGCGAGCCGTTGGTGCCCTCGGCCGCGCCGGTGATCGCGTTGCGGCGCAGGCCGGCGTTCGCCATCGCGAGCTTGTAAGGAGCGGTGAAGTCGAGCTCGCCGCTGATCTCGTCGTTGAAGGTGTATCCGGGTCCGCCGACGCCCTGTCCGAGCGGGTCGCCGCCCTGGATCATGAAGCCGGGGATGATGCGGTGGAAGACGACGTCCTTGTAGAGCGGGCCCTCACCGGGCTTGCCGGTGCCGGGGTGCGTCCAGGTTCCGGTTCCGTCGGCGAGGCCGACGAAATTCTGCACCGTGCGAGGCGCGTGGTCTCCGAAGAGGTTGACGACGATGTCGCCGTGGTTCGTGTGCAGGGTGGCTACCGCGGTGTGCTGAGGCATGCGTACATTCTCTCAGAGTTCTGTGCAAGCCCTCCCGCGTGGGGCCACGTCTGGCAAGATGGGATATTCCAATCCTCATCGATAGGGAGGCCCCCGTGAGCCTTAGCCGTAAGCGCAAGAAGGAACTCCGTAAGCTGCAGGATTCGGCGAACAGACTGTGGGACACACAGCAGGTTCTCGTCAACGAAGCGGCGGACATCGCGCGCGAAGCGGGGCGGCAGCTCGGCCACTTCAACCGCGAGCAGGTCATCCCGACCGTGCAGGAGAAGTACTCCGCGCACGTTGCCCCGGTGCTCGACAAGACGAAGAAGGTCATCGACCAGCGCATCGTCCCCACGGTGGGTGGCGTCTTCGGCTCCGCCCTCTCGGTGTGGGATGCCGCGAACGAGACGCGTCAGCGCGCAGCCGCCGGACGCGGCTTCGACCTCACGCCGTTCAAGAAGGTCCACGCGCCCGTCGCGCCGCCGGCACGCTCGGGCATCGGCGTCGGCGGTGTGGTCGCCATCGTCTTCGGTGTCGCGGCCGCCGTCGGCGTGATCTACGCCGCCTGGCAGACGCTCCGCGCAGACGACGAGCTCTGGGTCGCCGACGACCCGCTGCGCGCGCCCGACGCCTGAGAACTGTTCCGACGCGTGACATCGGTTGCTGAGCCCGAAGAGGCGACGACGCGCGTGCTCGAAGCGGCAGCCGCCCGCGGGTTGGCGATCGAGTTGCGCGAGCGACCGGCCGCCGCCAGCCTCCCGGAGGCGGCCGCGCTGCTGGGCCTGCGCCCGGCCGACATCGTCAAGACGCTTGTCGTCAAGCGCGCCGACGACACGTACCTGTTCGCGCTGGTTCCCGGGGATCGCGCGATCTCCTGGCCGAAGCTCCGTGCGGTCGTCGGGGTCAACAAGCTGCAACTGCCCGATGCCGCGCGCGCCCTCGCCGCCACCGGCTACGAGCGCGGCACGATCGTGCCCATCGGCAGCACGACCGAGTGGCCGGTGTACGCCGACCAGCGCATCGTAGGGACGCGTATCGCGATGGGCGCGGGCGCCCACGGCTACAGCCTGTTCGTGGACGCCGACGAGCTCGTGATCGCCTACGACGCGACGATCGCCGACATCTCGCAGGAACTCACATCAGACCGGCCATCGTGAGCGCGACGTCGACGAGCTTGACCCTCTGAAGCGCGACGACCTCGTCGATCGTGAACCACTGTGCCCGATCGGTCGAGCCTGCCTTCTCGTCGCGCAGGCGCCCGCCCGTGACCGTGGCGCGATACACGATCCGCAGCGCCTGCATCGGCTCGGCCGCGTCCGGATCCACCCGCCGAGCCGCGGGGATGACGCGGGAGTGGATGCCGAGCAGGTCGCCGATCCGCACCCGGTACCCGGTCTCTTCGTGCACTTCGCGGCGCGCGGCCACGGCCGGGTCCTCACCTGGCTCGAGCCCGCCGCCCGGCATCGTCCACGCCGGGCGCCGCCCCTCGGTCCAGTGCGCCAGCAGCACGCGCCCTTCGTCATCGGTGATGACGGCGTACGCGGCGACGCGGAGCTTCATCGGCCCAGCCTACGCAGTGGGCGGCTCGGAGTCGCGGGGGTCGCCGTGTCGAGCAGGGTGTAGTGATTGTGGAGCCTAGGAGAATCGAACTCCTGACATCCTGCTTGCAAAGCAGGCGCTCTACCAACTGAGCTAAGGCCCCTGAGGTGATTTGGTGGGGGTACCAGGACTTGAACCTGGGACCTCTTCATTATCAGTGAAGCGCTCTAACCGCCTGAGCTATACCCCCGTCAACCTCCAAGACTTTACCTGAAGGTTCCGGTTTCGAGAAACCGAGGTCAGCTCGAGGTGAAGCCGACCAGGAGGCCCCCGGTCACCTTGACCGCGAGGTTGTAGATTCCCGCGATGACGGCCCCGAGCACCGTCACGACGATCAGGTTCAGGATGGCCACGACCGCGGCGAACGCCATCACCTGGGGGAGCCCGACGAAGGCGGTGATCGAGATTCCGCCGTCGGAGAAGCTCTGGAAGAACTCGTCCACCTGGTCGATGAGGCCGGTGGTCTGCACGACCGTGAAGACGAGGAAGAACGTCACGATCGTGACGATCGCCAGGGCGACGGCCGCGAGGAAGGACAGTTTCACGGCCGACCAGAAGTCGACGTAGACCAGGCGCAGGCGGACCTGCTTGGAACTGGACTTGCTGGTGGACTTCTTGGCGAGCTTGTCGGCTACGGTGCTCATGCGTCAGTACTTTCCTCGGGGATGTCGGTGGGAGCGTCCCCCTCGGGGACTTCGCCTTCGGCGGCCTCGGCTGCGTCGGCCAGGCCTCGTTCGCCGTTGCGGGCGATCGCAATGATTCGATCATCGTCGCCGGCCCGCGCGAACACGACACCCATGGTGTCGCGGCCCTTGGCGGGCACCTCGGCCACGGCAGAGCGTACCACCTTGCCGCTGGCAAGAACCACCAAGACCTCGTCGTCCTCGCCGACGATCAGGCCGCCCGCGAGGTCGCCGCGATCATCGGTCAGACGGGCCACCTTGATGCCGATTCCGCCGCGGCTCTGGCTGCGGTACTGGTCCACCGACGTGCGCTTGGCATAGCCGCCCTCGGTGACCACGAAGACGTAGCCCTGGTCGCGCACCACCGACGCCGAGAGCAGGCTGTCGTGCCCGCGGAACGACATGCCCTTGACGCCCTCGGTCGAGCGGCCCATGGGCCGCAGCGATTCGTCGGTCGCGGTGAAGCGCAGCGACATGCCGTGACGGCTGATCAGCAGGATGCCGTCGCCCTCTTCGACGAGGAGGGCGCTGGTCACCTCGTCGTCTTCGCGCAGCTTGATCGCGATCACCCCGCCCTGGCGGTTGGTGTCGTACTCGGTGAGGCGGGTCTTCTTGACGAGACCGCCGCGAGTGGCGAGCACGAGGTACGTCGCGACGCTGTAATCGCGGATGTCGAGGATCTGCGCGATCTCCTCACCGGGTTGCAGGGCGAGGAGGTTGGCCACGTGCTGGCCCTTCGCGTCGCGGCCCGCCTCGCCCACCTCGTAGGCCTTGATCCGGTAGACGCGGCCCTTCGTCGTGAAGAACAGCAGCCAGTGGTGCGTCGTCGTGACGAAGAAGTGCTCGACGACGTCGTCGGCGCGCAGCTGCGCGCCCTTGACGCCCTTGCCGCCGCGATGCTGCGAGCGGTAGTTGTCGCTGCGGGTGCGCTTGATGTAGCCGTCGCGCGTGACGGTGATGACCATCTCCTCTTCGGGGATGAGGTCTTCGTGCGACATGTCGCCGTCGTACCCGGCGAGGATCTCCGTGCGGCGATCGTCGCCGAACCGATCGACTATGGCGATCAGCTCGTCGCGGATGATCGTCCGCTGGCGGGCGGGGTCGGCGAGAATCGCCTTGAAGTCCGCGATCTTCGCCTCGAGCTCGGTTGCCTCGTCGATGATCTTCTGACGCTCGAGCGCCGCGAGGCGGCGCAACTGCATGTCGAGGATCGCCTGGGCCTGCACGTCGTCGATCTCGAGCAGCCTCTGCAGTCCTTCGTTCGCCTCCTGCACGGTCGGTGAACGGCGGATGAGGGCGATGACCTCGTCGAGCGCGTCGAGCGCCTTGAGATAGCCGCGCAGGATGTGCATGCGCTCTTCGGCCTTGCGCAGGCGGAACCGCGTGCGGCGCACGATGACCTCGATCTGGTGGTCGATCCAGTGCGTGATGAAGCCGTCGAGCGGGAGGGTGCGCGGCACGCCGTCGACGATCGCGAGCATGTTCGCGCCGAAGTTCTCCTGCAGCTGGGTGTGCTTGTACAGGTTGTTCAGCACGACCTTGGCGACGGCATCCCGCTTCAGAACGATCACGAGGCGCTGGCCCGTGCGGCCCGAGGACTCGTCGCGGATGTCGGCGATGCCCGTGATCTTGCCCTCTCGGGCCAGGTCACTGATCTTGACCGCGACGTTGTCGGGGTTGACCTGATAGGGCAGTTCGGTGATGACCAGGCACGTGCGGCCCTGCACCTCTTCGACGTTCACGACGGCGCGCATCGTGATCGAGCCGCGGCCCGTGCGATAGGCATCCTTGATGCCTCGCGTGCCGAGGATCTGGGCGTGCGTCGGGAAGTCGGGGCCGGGGATGCGCTCTATGAGCGCCTCGAGCAGCTCTTCGCGCGTCGCATCGGGGTTATCGAGCGCCCAGAGCGCGCCGGCGGAGACCTCGCGGAGATTGTGCGGCGGGATGTTGGTCGCCATGCCGACCGCGATGCCGACCGAGCCGTTCACCAGGAGGTTGGGGAAGCGCGCCGGCAGAACCTTGGGCTCCTGGGTCTGGCCGTCGTAGTTGTCCTGGAAGTCGACGGTGTCTTCTTCGATGTCGCGCACCATGTCGAGCGCGATCGGGTGCATCTTCGCCTCGGTGTACCGGGGGGCGGCCGCGCCCTGGTTGCCGGGCGAGCCGAAGTTGCCCTGGCCGAGCGCCAGCGGATAGCGCAGCGCCCACGGCTGCACGAGACGCACGAGCGCGTCGTAGATCGGCGCGTCGCCGTGCGGGTGGTAGTGACCCATGACCTCGCCGACGATGCGGGCGCACTTGGAGAACGCCTTGTCGGGGCGGAAGCCGCCGTCGTACATGCCGTAGATCACGCGGCGGTGCACGGGCTTCAGCCCGTCGCGCACGTCGGGCAGGGCACGGCCGACGATGACGCTCATGGCGTAGTCGAGATAGCTGCGCTGCATCTCGGCCTGCAGGTCGATCTGGTCGATCCGGCCGTGGTTGTGCTCGGGGACGGCGGGGCGTTCTGCGTCAGTCATTCTCGTCTTTCCGTTCGTACGTGGCTGGGGCCGGCTCCGCGATGCTCCTGCTTCGGCAAGAGCGGGCCCCTACCCCGATCGCCTCGGCAGGAGCATCGCTGCGCCGGCGCGCGCCGTGCGGCTCGCAGGTGGCCGGGAGCGACCCGCCGCCTGCCTCGCTGAGGGGGTGGGGAGATCAGATGTCAAGGAACCGGACGTCCTTGGCGTTGCGCTGGATGAAGCCGCGGCGCGATTCGACGTCTTCACCCATCAGGATCGTGAAGATCTCGTCGGCGGCGGCCGCATCGTCGATCGTCACCTGACGGAGGGTGCGGGTCTCGGGATCCATGGTCGTCTCCCACAGCTCCTTGTCATTCATCTCGCCGAGACCCTTGTAGCGCTGGATGCCGTTGTCCTTGGGGATCCGCTTGCCACCGGCGACGCCCTCGGCGAGCAGTGCATCGCGCTCGCGGTCGCTGTAGACGTACTCGTGCGGCGCGTTCGACCACTTGAGGCGGAAGAGCGGCGGCTGCGCGAGGTAGACGAAGCCGGCTTCGATGAGCCCGCGCATGTAGCGGAACAGCAGCGTCAGCAGCAGCGTGGTGATGTGCTGGCCGTCGACGTCGGCATCGGCCATCAGCACGATCTTGTGGTAGCGGGCCTTGTCGATGTCGAACTCCTCGCCGATGCCCGTGCCGAAGGCCTGGATCATCGCCTGCACTTCGCGGTTGCCGAGGGCACGGTCCAGGCGGGCGCGTTCGACGTTGAGGATCTTGCCGCGGAGCGCGAGGATCGCCTGGGTGTGGGGATCGCGGCCCTGCACGGCGGAGCCGCCGGCCGAGTCGCCCTCCACGAGGAAGATCTCGCTGATCGAGGGGTCCTTGCTCGTGCAGTCCTTGAGCTTGTCGGGCATCGCGGCACTCTCGAACACGCTCTTGCGGCGCGCGGTCTCGCGCGCCTTGCGCGCCGCGAGGCGGGCGGTCGCGGCGTCGATGGCCTTGCGCACGACGTTCTTGGCCTGCGCCGGGTTGCGGTCGAACCAGTCGCCGAGGCGGTCGCCGACGACCTTCTGCACGAACGCCTTGGCCTCGGTGTTGCCCAGCTTGGTCTTCGTCTGACCCTCGAACTGCGGCTCGGAGAGCTTGACCGAGATGACGGCCGTGAGTCCCTCGCGCACGTCATCGCCCGAAAGGTTCTCGTCCTTCTCCTTGAGCAGATTCTGGGCGCGGGCGTACTTGTTGACGAGCGTCGTCAGGGCCGCGCGGAAGCCCTCTTCGTGGGTGCCGCCCTCGTGCGTGTTGATCGTGTTCGCGTAGGTGAAGACGTTCTCGGTGTAGCTCGTCGTCCACTGCATCGCGACCTCGAGGGCGATCTTGCGCTCGGTGTCTTCCGACTCGAAGTCGATGACCTCTTCGTTGACGTGCTCCGCCTTGCGCACCCGATTGAGGTACTCGACGTAGTCGACGAGGCCGCGCTCGTACAGGAAGCTGTCGTTCGGCTGCTGCAGCACGACCTGTCCCGGCTCGAGCTCTTCGTCGTAGGCCGATGCCGGGCGCTCGTCGCGCAGATCGATGCGCAGGCCCTTGTTGAGGAAGGCCATCTGCTGGAAGCGGGTGCGCAGCGTGTCGTAGTCGAAGTCGACGGACTCGAAGATCGAGTCGTCCGGCCAGAACGTGATGGTCGTTCCGGTCTCCGAGCTCGGCTCGGCGCGTTCGAGGGGGGCCTGCGGCACACCGCCGTCACGGTAGGACTGGCGCCAGACGTGCCCCTGTCGGCGCACTTCCACCTCGAGCCGCGTCGAGAGGGCGTTCACGACGGAGGAGCCGACGCCGTGCAGACCACCGGAGACGGCGTAGCCGCCGCCGCCGAACTTGCCGCCGGCGTGCAGCACCGTCAGCACGACCTCGACCGTCGAGCGGCCCTCGATCTTGTGGATGTCGACGGGGATGCCGCGGCCGTTGTCGACGACGCGGACGCCGCCATCGGGCAGGATCGTGACATCGATCAGGTCGCAGTAGCCGGCGAGGGCTTCATCGACCGAGTTGTCGACGATCTCCTGCACGAGGTGGTGCAGGCCGCGCGGGCCGGTGGAGCCGATATACATGCCGGGCCGCTTGCGGACGGCCTCGAGGCCCTCGAGCACCTGGATCTCGTCGGCCCCGTAGTCGACGTGGGTCCGTTCGGGCTGCGGGTCTTCTGGTGTTGCGATGGGAGAGGGCTGGTCGAGATCCTCGGGCAGATTGTCGGGGGTCTGTGACGTCATATTCGCGGCGCACTCCACATCGTTATTCAGGGCACCCTCAGTCTACAAGGAACCGCGCGCCACTGTGGGCTATGCGGCCCTGTGCCGCGATGAAATCGACCTGGGGAGGAACGGAGGTGTCTTATCCGTAGGTATCGCGCGGGCCACGGCCTGGAATGGCTCTGGGACCCCATTTCCAAGAGGGGACGTCCGGTCCGACGAAGCGCAGAGTGGTCACCCCGGCATCCGGGTGCCTCGCGATGATCTGGGAGAGGATGTGCGAGCGCATCAGCTGAAGCTGCTTCGCCCACGCGGTGGAGTCGCATTGCACCGTCAGAGTGCCATCGGCGAGGGCGACCGGGCGGGCGTGCCGGGCGGTGTCCTCGCCCGCCACCTCCCGCCATTGCAGCACGAGGTCCTCGCGGGCTAGCTGCGGCACCCACCCGGATTCACGGGTCAGGTCGGTGAGGGCATCGGCGAGGCCCTTCGGGTCGCGGCCCGGGGCGAACGGAGCGTTGTCGTCGTCCACGACGCCGCGCTTGCGGCGGCGGCGCACCGCCCCCGCGCTGGGCTCGAGGCCGCGAAGGCGGAGGTACGTCGCGACGGTCTCGGGCACAGCATCCGCAGACCCCGCCGCCGACGCGAAGCCGGGAGCAGGCGCGCCCTTCGCCGGCACTCCCTTCGCCGGCACACCCTTCGACGGCACACTGGGGGAGGAGTCGGTCATGAAACCTCCTTCAGGATGCGGCCCGCTTCCACACGCACGACCCGCGCGGCCAGGGCGTCGGGGACATCCTCCTCCACCGCCGCGGTCACCACCACCTGTTCGTATCCCGACGCCAATCCCGCGAGGCGCCCGCGGCGCCCGGCGTCGAGCTCGGCGAAGACGTCGTCGAGGATGAGCACCGGATCGCCGGCTGGCGAGTCTGCGCGCAGCAGCTCTGCCGACGCCAGGCGCAGCGCGAGCGCCACCGACCACGATTCGCCGTGCGACGCGTAGCCCTTGACGGGAAGGCCCCGTACCCGGAGCACGAGATCGTCGCGGTGCGGGCCGACGAGGGTGAGGCCCCGCTCGAGCTCCGTGGCGCGCTGCGCAGCGAGGGCGGCACGGAAGAGTTCGGCGGTCGAGGCATCCGATCCCATCGAAACCGAGTCTTCGCCGTCCTCGGGATTCGCGCCGCGCACCGACAGCGCCCATGCCATCTCG
>NZ_DATMIO010000280.1:0-5257 GCF_035554235.1 Microbacterium sp.
GACTCCGGGGCTGTCCCAGTCGTCGCGATCCCAATTGCGGGCGAGGCCGTAGTGGCTGTAGGCCGCCTGGAGCAGCGTCACCGACGAAATGGGCGCCGCGGCCGCGAGGGCGGCGGCGGTGACCGCCCGTCCGCCGAACGAGTGCCCCACGAGATGCAGCTTCGCGTCGGGCGCCCCCGCGTGCAGGCGGTCGAGAAGAGGGGCGATGCCCTTCTTGCCGATGACGCCGGCGCGATCCTTCATCGTGTAGAACGTCGTGATGTTCACCAGGTTGCGGGCGGCGTCGAAGAAGCCGCCGAGCGAGAAGCCCGCTCCGCCACCGTTCGGGGCTCCACCGTCCTGGGCTCCACTTCCACCACCGGTGCCGCCCACCGAGGCGGCCCCGCCTGCCGCCCCGTCCGACCCGCGGCGCCGTCGCCCCGGGGTGCCGCTCACGACCGCGAAGACGTCGTCGGCGTCACCCGTCGCGAATCTGGTCGGCGGCGTGTCGCCGTCCGCGCCCGTGTCCGAGAGCACGCGGGCGGGCACGCTCTTGCGCAGCTGGGTCAAGAACTCCGCGCGGGCCGCGGGGTCTGTCTCGAGATCGGGGATGAGGGCCAGCAGACGTTTGCGGATCGCCGGGCTCTCGATGCGCTGGGTCACGAGCTCGGCGAGTGCGGCCGCGGGCCCTCCCGCGGACGCGCCGGCCCCGTCGCTCTCGTCGGGCGCCCATTGGATCGACGGCCAGATGGCGCCGACGACCACGAACCGTCGCGCGCGGGCGCCCTGCACGTCGCCCCGCACCGCGACGATCGAGTCGACGAGCTTCGTGTACAGGTCGCGGGCCTGCCCGGGGGAGTTGTTCCACCCGTGCGCGAGCACGAGTACGTCGGTCGGGCGCTTCTCGGTCAGGAGGTCATCGAGGGTGTCGAGCTCCGCCGGGTCGGCGAATGCACCCTTCTTGTCGATCGAGACGTCGGCGTACGGAAGCTTCATGTCGTGCTCCTTCACACACTCTGCGTCATTTCACACACTCTGAGTCTTCACACACTCTGGATGGCGCGCATGGCGTCCACGAGCCCGCGCCCCTGGAAGTGGTGGTCGCGTCCGAGGTCGCTCGCGGAATCCAGGAGGATCTGCTTGACGTCGTCGGGGCGGCCGATGAACTCCCTGTGTATCGAGAGAAACCCGGCAGCGACTCCTGATACATGCGGTGCCGACATCGATGTTCCGGAGTCCTCGACGTAGGCGGTCTTGGCGTTCGCGCCGCGTGCCCGCTCGAGGAGCTTGCCGGTGCCCGCGCTGACGACGCGCTCGCCGGGGGCCACCAGATCGGGCTTGCGTCGCCCGTCGCCCGTCGGGCCCTTCGAGGAGAAGTACGACACGCCGGTCGAGTGGGGCTTGATGGATGTCGAGCCGACGGTGATCGCGCGCGCCGCGTTGCCGGGGTCGTTGATCGTCATGCCGAAGGCCATCGGGATGTCGTTGCCGTTCGTGCCCGTCGCGAAGCCATAGCCGGTGTTGCCGGCCGACACGACCACCACGACCCCTTGGCTCACCAGCCGATCTACTTCGCGGCACACCGGGCTCAGTCCCGCGGCGAACCACTCGGGATCGAACGTGTAGCCGAGCGAGAGGTTGACTCCGTGCACGTTCATCTCGCGGCCGCCGCGGTTGAGGTCCTGGATGTACTCCAGCGCCGTGATGAGCGACTCGGTGTCGCCGACCCGATCGTCATCGAGCACCTTGCACGAGAGGATCTTGGTCATCGGGGCCATGCCCTGGATGCGCTCGAGGAGCACGTCAGACACGCCCGTCTTGCCATCCTCCGTGCGATACCACGTCGCCGCCACGATGGGCTTTCGGGACGTCGCGACGCGACTGCCCGCGATGATGCCGGCGACGTGCGTCCCGTGGCCGTTCGCGTCGGTGAGAGCGGCCTCGTTCGCGCCGCCGGGCAGGAAGTTGCGGTGCCACGACTTCGGAAGGCCGAGGTTGTCGTACTGCGCGAAGTGCTCGTGCTTCGCATCGACTCCGGAATCGAGCACCGCCCACACGATCCCCTCGCCGGTCGCCTCGAAGGAGCGCACCGCGGCATCCGCCTTGGTCGTGAGCGACGTGCGGTGGATCGTCGCCTGCACCTCGAAGTTCGGCCAGATGCGGTGGATGTACCGGCGGGGAGCCGACTTCAGCTGTCCCTTCGAGGAACTCGCCGGGTTCGGGTACGCGCCCTTCGACGACCCCGCGGGCTTCTTCGCGGCGGAGGAGCCCTTCTCGCCGCCGTCCAGCTCGACGAGCGCCCGGATCTCATCCGAGGTGAGCGCGGCGAAGACGTACGAGCGTGTCTTGCGCCGTGGCGCGTCGTTCGCGATGCTCGCCACCATCCCGACGACGAAGTCCATGATGTCGTCGGTGCTCGTCATGAGCTCGGCACGCACCTCGATGAGCACTCCGATGCGTCGGTCGGGCGACTGCGCCATCCGCTGCGCCAGAGGGCGCGTGATGACGGAGTCGGGCACGAGCGATACCGTCTCGGGCATGCCGGGCAGCGCGAATTCGCTCGGCGGGGCGGTCGGCGATGGGGCTGCCGGTGATGGGGTCGAGGGTGATGGGGCGCCCGGTGGCGGGGAGCCCGGGGGTGGTGAGCCCTGTGGAACGTAGTTCCGGGATGGGCGCGGGGGCGACGGCTCGGCGGGCGGCGTGGTTCCCGCCGTCTCCGGCGGCCTGCCCGGAAACTCGCGCGGCAGCGGAGCCTCTTGCTCGCCCGGATCGACCATGTCCCCTCGCGTTTCTCCCCGCGGTGAGAGTACCGCCGCGCGGGCGCGCGTGTCACGCGCCCCGGCGGGTCAGTCGTCGAGGGAGGCGGGCGGCGGGGGCTTGGGCCGTACCTTGCGGCTCGCGCCCGCGACGGCGTCGCCGGCCGCCTTGCCCACGGTTCCGACGGCCGAGACGACCGCGCCGCCGACGCGGCGCATTCCGCGCGAGGCGGTGCCGCCGATCCGCAATGTGCCGGGGCGCGGCTCCAGGTCGGCGGGCAGTTCCAGGGGCGGATGTCCGAACGCCCGATGCGACGTCGTCAGCACGCGGCGACCCAGGATGTGGTTTCCCGCGCCGCCGATCGCCGCGCCGATCCCGAACGGCAGGGCCTTGCCCAGCCACGACGCGCCGCCCTTCACGGCGAACTGATGGATGAACGACGTCTTGAGGCGGTCGACCAGCGGTCCGACCGCGGCGCGGGGGAGCGATTTGGTGACCAGCTCGCCCCAGTACTTGTCGCGACCCTCGGCCTTGCCGCGAGCCTGCCCCGCGAGCTGCGCGACGAGGTCGGTGCCCTCCTTGCCGAGCATGAGAGTGAGCACCAGCGCGCGAGCGCGCTCGGGGTCCTCGACGGCCAGCCCGTGCACCTCGGCGACCGACTGCGCGAACAGCGCGGTCGACTCCAGGAAGCCGATGGTCTCCACGCCCGAGAGCGCGAGCGTCACGCCCGTTCCGATGCCCGGCACGACCGCGGTCGCGCCGACCGCCGCGCCCCCGGTGGTCACAGCGGCGAGGTAGCGGCGCTCGAGGATGCGGATGACGTCGTGGGGCGAGGCATCCGGGTGGCGACGACGGATGCTGCGGATGTGGGCGAGCACGACGGGTCGCTGGATCGCCAGCACGCGGTCGATGCCACGGATCATCGGCGGATGCTCGGCCGAACCCACGGGCGGGAGCCCGCCGGCCCAGGGGGCATCGGCGGGCAGAGAATGGATCTTGTGCACCTTCTCGGACATCACGCCGATCCTATGGTCGCTCGCTGAGGACGCGCTGGGGCTTGACAGCGCGCACACCCCGAGCGCGGGCGCGACGGACCGGACGCCCGGCGTTCCGCTTCAGATCTGCTCGATCAGACGAACAGGTTCGCGCGCTCGAGGTCCTCGGCGAAGTCCACCTCGACGGCGTACAGGTCGGAGATGTCCATGGGCACGAGGCGCAGGTCGTTCTCGGCGATCGCGAGTTCGAGGCCGCGCTCGAAGTAGTCCTGGTCGTCGACGCGTGAGAGCTGGCGGACGAACGCCTTCTTGTCGTCGCGCGAGATGTAGTTGATGCCGACGGCCTCGCCGATACCGCCGGTGACGGTCTTCGACAGCTTGTCGATGAACCCCTCGGCCGTGACGGTGTACTTGACCTCTTCGTCGCTGACCTTGGAAGTGTTGACCGAGACGAACGACTGCTCGCGCTCGATGAGCTCGATCGCGCGCCCGAGCACGCGCGGGTCGAACACGACATCGCCGTTCATCCAGAGCACGCCGTTCTTGCCCGTGGCGTTCAGCGCGCGCAGCAGGCTCTTCGACGTGTTGGTCTGGTCATAGCGGTCGTTGTAGACGTAGTCGGCCTCAGGGAACGCCTCGACGATCGTCTCGGCGCGATAGCCGACGACCGTCGTGATCTTGGCGTCGCCGCCGAATGCCGCACGGATGTTGTCGTGCTGCTGGCGCATGATGCTGCGTCCGTCGCTGAGCTCCGTGAGGGGCTTGGGGAGGGCGCGGCCGAGCCGGGAGCCCATGCCGGCGGCCAGAATGACGGTCTGAAGGGTCAAATTATGCTCCTGGGGGTGCGCATGTGTTCACTGTCGATTCATCGACGCGACACGCCCTTGTGCCTGCCTCATGGTAGCGAAGAGGTCTGGGAAGTGGCACAATGCGGCGCGCCCGTTGCCTTTTCGTGACACTTTCCGAATCTCCTGAGCATCTTGATTAAGGGAGCATCACGAACACCGGACCTGCGCGAGATGGTTGATACGTTGGATCGGTGACTGCATCCATGCCGGCACGGACGGAACCGTATGAGGATGACCCGGAGACCCGGGTCGTCACCAGCGGCGAGGGTGCCGTGGCGGATGCCGCGACCCCGGCCCCGCCGCGCAAGAAGCCGACCGCCCGCCCCGCTGCGAAGAAGAAGGCACCGGCGCGCCGCGTTGCGGGGCAGCCGAAGCCCAAGCCGGCCGATGCCGCATCGCCCGCCGTGCCCGAGGTCGACCCGGGACCGCCGCCCCCGCTTCCTCCCGACCTGGTGGCGCCCGATCCCGAGGCAGCTCCGGCGATCGCTGTCGCCGAGCCCGAGCCCGAGCCGGAGACCGAGCTCGCTGTCGCCGAGGCGGAGACCGAGCTCGTGGTACCCCCGAAGCCTCCGCTCCCGCCGGTCGGTGCCCTCGTGGCCCCGACGACCGAGACCGAGCCCGAGCCCGCGCCGCCCACCGAGTCCGCGCCGCCCGTCGAGCTCGCGCCGCCCACCGAGT
>NZ_DATMIO010000281.1:0-13181 GCF_035554235.1 Microbacterium sp.
CGGCTCGGAAGCGGTTCGACGACGCGCGCCAGGGAACCGTTCAGTCGCTGCGCGGTCAGCACGAGGTACGTGCCCATCACCGCGGCGTCGCGGGCCATCCCCTCGAGACGGTCGAGCACCGCGCGCGCGTGATCGGCGGGGAGGCGCGCGACGAGCGCGTCGACGTCGTCGACGAGCACGACGGCGCCCGGCGGCAACGCGGTGTGCAGCGCGTCCCAGGCCCGCTCAGGGTCGCGGGGCACGCGGATCGCATCCCGATTCTGCGCCGCGATCAGGTCGATGACCCCCGTCTTGCCCGACCCCGGCCCGCCGATGACGACGAGGCCCCGGTCGCGCCGCCGGTCCACCGCGACCACCTCCTGACGCTGCCGCTCGGGGTCATCCGCCAGGCCGAGTCGCGTCGATCCACCGTGCCCGCGGTCGGTGAGGGCCTCGGAAAGGTCTTCGAGGCGCAGGTGCCGCGGCAGGGCGGGCAGCCAGGGCCGACGCGGCCGGGGCTCCCCGCCCCGATGCTCGACGATGCGGGAGACGTCGTCGGCGCTCGAAAGCGCCACCCGCACGAGGCGCGGGTGGACATCCGCGGCCCGCCGCACGTACGCCATCCCGCGGGAGGATCCACCGCCGGGGAGCCGCGCCGCGTCGTCGGTGCCGACGACCATGCGACTGTCGGCGGCGTCCGTCACCCGCAGGCTGACCCGCAGCGGGCAGTTCGCAAGCAGGGCGTCGCGCACTACCCCCGACACGCGCTGCGTGCCCAGCACGAGGTGCATCCCGAGCGCTCGCCCGCGGGAGGCCACGTCGGTGAAGACGGCGTGCAGGTCCGGATGCTCGGCGAGCATCGCCGCGAACTCGTCCACGACGATGACGAGCCGCGGCATCTGCACCCGCGGGTCGAGGATGTCGCGCGCCCCGGCGCGGGCGAGCTCCGCCTCGCGCCAGCGCAGTTCGGCCCGCAGGCTTTCGACCGCGCGACGCGAACCCGCCACGTCGAGATCCGTGATCACACCCGTCACATGCGGGAGCGCGGCGAGCGCGTCGAAGGCCGTGCCGCCCTTGAAATCGGCGAGGAGGAACGCCACCTCGCGCGTGGAGTAGGCGGCGCAGAGCGATGTGACCCACGAGATCAGCAGTTCGCTCTTGCCGCTGCCGGTCACGCCGGCGACGACCGCGTGGGGACCGTCGGCCACGAGGTCGAGCACGACGCCGGCCTGCCCGTCCATGCCGATCGCCGCGGCCAGCCCCGAGGCGGACGCCGGGTTCAGCTGCAGTACCCCGGCGAGCGCGACCGGGCCGGCTTCCGGCGGCGCCGCGTCGGCAGCCCGCAGCGCGAGCAGCCGCGCCACGCTTCGCGCTTGCGCATCGCTCACGCACTCGATCGCGACTCGTGACGTGCTGCCGTCCCACAGCAGTTCCGCCCACCCCGGCTCCGTGAGGGTGATGAGCGCCCCGCAGCGCGCGGGGAGGGCCGACCCCTCGACCGCGTACGCGAGCGCGACGTCCGCGCCCGCGGGCACTGCCTCGCCCGGCCCGACGACGGCCAGTCGGAGCGCCGCGGAGGGCCCGCCGTTCCCGGCGCGGTGGGGAAGGTCACGCGACCACTCGTCTTCGGAGGAAGGAACGGCGACGATCGCCATCGCCTCCGGGTCGTGGGCGAGGCACAGCTGCACGACGAGCGCGCGCAGCACGGCGCGCGCGATGACCTCGGGACCCTGCACCCCGACCCCCGCGCCGAGGGGAATGGTCACCGGGGCATCGTCGAGCTGCGCCGCCCGGGCACGCAGCTCCTCGTCGCCCCCGACCACGCGGACGCCGCTGCCCGACCGACCGCGCCCGATGACCAGCACGTCCGACGCACCGGGCACCGCCCGCCACACGCGCTCTGGCCGCTGCAGCAGCAGGGCCGCATCCGGATGCCGCGCGTCGAGCGCCTCCCGCTCCGCGGCGTGCCGCGCCGCCATCTCGCGCTCGAGACGCGTGCGCGCGATCGCGAGTTCCCGTTCCCCGGCCCGGCGGTCACGGCGCGCGGTCCGCGCTCCGTCGACGAGCGACGCGACGGCCATGAACGGCCCGAGCGCCGCGAAGCACAGGCCGAGCAGGGATCCCGTCATGAGCCACATCGCGACCCCGCCCACCACCGGCACGATCGACGCGAGGATCGGAAGAGGGCCGCGCCGCCGCGCCTCGGGCGGGGGCGGGAGGACGAGGGGTTCGGAGAACGAGGTCACGAGCCCAGTGAAACGCCCGCGGGGTGTGTCGGCGCCGTGCCGGAGGTGGTCCGTGGACAGCGCAGTGCCCGCGCCCGCTGGGGAGGAGCCGGTCAGTCCTGGGCGGGCTGAGCGCCGGCGGCCGTGCGCGACACATTCAGCACGATGATCGTGATGTTGTCGCGCCCGCCGTTCTCGAGGGCCGCGGCGAGCATGGCTTCCATCGCGCCCTCGGGATCGTCGTGCTCCTTGAGGAAGTGCCCGATGCCGTAGTCGGTGAGCTCTTTGGTCAGGCCGTCGGAGCAGATCACGAAGCGGTCGCCGTCGACGACGTCGAGCCGCACGTAGTCGGGTTTGACCGCTTCGCTGGGCCCCACGGCACGCGTGATCACGTTGCCGTACGGGTGGCTCTCCGCCTCCTCCGGGCTCAAGCGGCCCGCCGCGACGAGCTCCTGCACGACGGAGTGGTCGGTCGTGATCTGATCGATCGTGCCGTCGCGAAGGAGGTACACGCGGGAGTCCCCGATGTTGAGCGTCACCCAGGCGTCGCCGTCGTCGGTGTCGAGGAACACGCCGGTCAGCGTCGTGCCCGTACCCTCGTCGGTCGTCTCGGGGTGCGACACGATGTCCTTCACGGCGTGCACGAGCGCCTTCTCGATGCCCTGCGTGGTCACGGGCCCCTTGGCGACCATGGCCTCGAGCCGGCCGATCGTGCTGGCGCTCGCGATCTCACCGCCGATGTGGCCGCCCATTCCGTCGGCGACGACGAAGAGCGGATACGCCGCGAGCACGGCATCCTGATTCACCTCGCGGCGGCGACCGGTGTGCGTGACAGCCGCCCACGTCAGCGTGACGACGTCTCCGCCGGCGAGCGTGGCGGTGTGGCTGTGTGTCGGTGATTCAGGATCGGGCACGCGATGGCCTCCCAGTCGATGGATCACGCGCCGCGCTTCCGGTCGACCGGGCGCGGTCCTCACATACTAGTGGACGGTGCGGATCAGGCAGCGGGGTCGGCTGGCAGCGGAAACAGGGCGTCGATCGCGGCGAGGTCGTCGATGGACGGCGTCCACGCCTCGCCCGCGCGCGCGTTGGCGGCGACCTGGTCGGGCGAGGTCGTGCCCGCGATGACGCTCGCCAGCCCGGGCTGCGCCAGCAGCCAGCCGAACGTCGCGTCGAGCATAGAGATGCCGCGCTCCTCGCAGAACGCCCGGTACGCGTCGAGGGCATCCCACGGGGCGCTGCTCCACAGATGCGGACGCGTGGACATGATCCTGCTGCCCTCGGGACCTCCCTCGCGCGTGAACTTGCCCGTGAGCAGGCCGTTGTGGAGCGGGAAGTACGGGAAGAACCCCAGACCGAACCTGTTCACGGCAGGCAGCACCTCACGCTCCGCCCCGCGGGCGAGGAGGCTGTAGTGATTCTGCGCCGAGACGAAGGGCACCGACGAGCGGGAGATCGCTTCGTAGTGCGCCTCGGCGATCTGCCAGCCGGCGAGGTTCGAGTGGCCGATGTAGCGCACCTTGCCCTCGCGGACGAGGTCGGTCAAGGCATCCAGTGTCTCCTCGATCGGCGTCTGCGGGTCGGGGACGTGCAGCTGGTAGAGGTCGATCCAGTCGGTCTGCAGGCGGCGCAGCGACGACTCCACCGCATGCAGGATGTAGGCGCGCCCGGTCTTCGCCCCGAAGGCGCCCTCCCCCATGTCGCGGCCGGGATGACCGAACTTGGTGGCCAGCACGAACTTGTCGCGCTTGCCCTTCAGCGCCTGTCCCATGAGCGTCTCGCTCAGCCCGGGCGTGCCGCCGTACATGTCGGCGGTGTCGAGGAAGCTGACGCCGACGTCGATCGCGGCATCCAGCACCGCCTGCGTCCCCGCGAGGGTCTCCGTCTTCGTTCCTGGGCGGCCGAAGTTGTTGCAGCCGAGGCCGACGGGAGACACGAGCAGTCCGGAGGCGCCGACGCGGCGCGGGGTGAGAGCCATCCCGCCACGCTACCCGGAGCCGCCGGGGCCGCGCACAGCGGCGGCCCCGATCCGTGTGTGGGAACGGGGCCGCCGCCGATGCGAAGCGACTACGGACGAGGCGCGTCGGGCCCGTCCGGTGCAGGCGCCGCGGGGGGCGTCGTCCCAGGGGTGACCGGCGGCTCGGGAGCGGCAGGAGGTGCCGTCGGCGGTGCCGGAGGGCCGGCAGGCGGCTCCGGGGCGGCCGGCGGCGGGTACGCGGCCGCCGGAGGCGTCGCCGGCGGTGCGTACGAGGGAGGGGCGGGAGGACCGGCGGGCGGCGCGAACGCGCCCGGCGCGGCCGGGGGTCCGGCGTAGCCGGCCGACGGTCCCGCGGCGTAGCCCGCGGCGCCGACCTGGTTCGGAATGCCCGCCCAGGTCGTCGTGTCCTTGAGGAAGGAGTTCGCCCACGGAGCGGGGGCGATCTGGTTCCAGGGCGACTTGTCGAACGCGAGGATGCCCAGCCAGATCAGCGTGCCGACGCCGGGGATGAGCCACAGCAGGAGGTATGGCCAGTCCTTGCCGAGCTTGAGACCGACGCGCCACCCGGCGATCACACCGACGGCGAGGGCCGCGAGCGAGATCAGCCAGCCGATGACCGGCACCTGGCTGAGCAGGCTGGATGCCACGATCGCTCCCAGCATGACCCAGGGCGAGAGATCGCCCAGCTTCGCGAAGACCATCGCGTTGTAGACGGGCACCCACGCCCGCCACTTGCCCTGTACGCCGGCCTTGTCGAAGATCCGCATCAGGAACAGCGATGAGATCACATACCCGGCGACGGCGAAGATGAGCAGGATCGGCAACAGGACGATCAAGAAGGCGAGGTAGCCCACTCCGTCGTAGTCGTTGTCCATGAAGAACCCCATTCTGGTTCGTGGCCCCGAGGACCGCGTGCGCAGGCCCTAGCGGGCCGCGCCCCTCATGCTAGCGATTCCGCGGGGCCGCGCGCAGGAGGCTGACCCCCGTGTGTCACTTCGCGACGAGATCGACGCTCCGCGAGCCGCGCGCGTGTCGCAGCGTCCAGCCGGCGTCATCGGCCCAGCGCAGCATGCCCGCGAGGGTCGAGACCCGCGGGCGGGCGAGCGCCAGAGCGCGAACGAACGCCCCCTTGGCGTGCTTGTTGAAGTGATTGAGCGCCCGCACCGCACCGCCCTCGACCTCGGTCACGACGCGAACGTACGCCGTGGGGACGGATGCCGGAACCGGGCCGAGTGCCACGTACGCCTCGGAGCGGAGGTCGAGCACGAACGACGAGGACTCCCCCAGCGCCGCCGACACGGCATCCGCCCACAGCCGCCGGAGGGGCGGCAGCCCCGGCACCGACGCGGCCGCGCCGAGCCGGTACGCGGGGATGCGATCGAGCGCCCCGACGGGGCCGAACGGGGCGGAGTGGACCAGCACATGGGCGGCGAGCCAGCGCCGGGCAGACCCGTCGAGCGACGCGGCATTGAGCGCGTCGAAGAGCACGCCGGTGTACCGATCGACCGCCGGCAGGGTGGGGCCGGTGCGCAGGGCCGTGTTGACGGATGCCTCGTCGGCCTGTGTCGCGCCGAGCTTGAGCACGCGGCGCGCCGCCTCGGCGTCTGCGGAGAGGGCGACCATCGCATCGATCGCCGCCTCCCGCTGCGGGGCCAGCGCGGGCAGCGCGAGGCCGCCGACATCCAGCGGTCGGTGCGAGCCCCCGGCGCGCTTCGTCTCGGAGGGCGGAAGCAGGATCAGCATGGATTCTTCGGGCGTGCGGAGGCGCGTTTCGTCTCGTAGCTCAACGACCGGGACCTTCTGGTCGGTCGTTGAGCTAACGCAGCGAGACGAAGCGCGGTCAGGAGATGAGCGCCGCGTTGCCCGCGACGATCGTGAGCTCGCTGCCCTCCATGGAGAGGAAGCCGTCCTGCGCGTTGGCGATGATCTTCGATCCGTCCGCCTTCGTTATCCGCACCTGGCCCTCCGCGAGGATCGCCAGGATGGGCTCGTGCCCGGTCATGATGCCGATCTCGCCCTCGACCGTCTTGGCGACGACGAGGCTCGCCTCCCCGGACCAGACCTCCGCATCCGCGGAGACGAGGCTCACGTTGAGGGCCACTTCGACTCACTCCGTTCGCTCAGTACAAGCATGGTCAGCCGTTCTCCTTCTGGATGCGCGCCCAGTTCTCTTCGACGTCGTTGATGCCGCCGACGTTGAAGAACGCCTGCTCGGCCACGTGGTCGAAGTCGCCCTTGACGATCGCGTCGAACGACTCGATCGTCTCCTTGATCGGGACCGTGGAGCCCTCGACGCCGGTGAACTTCTTCGCCATGTAGGTGTTCTGCGAGAGGAACTGCTGGATGCGGCGGGCGCGCGAGACGACCACCTTGTCCTCCTCCGAGAGCTCGTCGACACCGAGGATGGCGATGATCTCCTGCAGTTCCTTGTTCTTCTGGAGGATCTGCTTGACCGAGGTCGCGACGCGGTAGTGGTCCTCGCCGATGTAGCGGGGGTCCAGGATGCGGCTCGTCGAGGTCAGCGGGTCGACGGCGGGGTACAGGCCCTTCGACGCGATCTCGCGCGAAAGCTCCGTCGTGGCGTCGAGGTGCGCGAACGTCGTCGCGGGGGCCGGATCGGTGTAGTCGTCGGCGGGCACGTAGATCGCCTGCAGCGAGGTGATCGAGTGGCCGCGCGTCGAGGTGATCCGCTCCTGGAGCACACCCATCTCGTCGGCGAGGTTCGGCTGGTACCCCACGGCGGACGGCATGCGTCCGAGCAGAGTGGAGACCTCGGACCCGGCCTGGGTGAAGCGGAAGATGTTGTCGATGAAGAGCAGCACGTCCTGCTTCTGCACGTCGCGGAAGTACTCGGCCATCGTCAGGGCAGACAGCGCGACGCGCAGGCGCGTCCCGGGCGGCTCGTCCATCTGGCCGAAGACGAGGGCGGTCTTGTCGAAGACGCCCGCCTCCTCCATCTCGTGGATGAGGTCGTTGCCTTCACGGGTGCGCTCGCCGACGCCGGCGAACACCGACACACCGCCGTGGTCCTGCGCGACGCGCTGGATCATCTCCTGGATGAGGACCGTCTTGCCGACGCCGGCACCGCCGAAGAGGCCGATCTTGCCGCCGAGCACGTAGGGCGTCAGCAGGTCGATGACCTTGATGCCGGTCTCGAACATGGTGGTCTTCGACTCGAGCTGGTCGAAGTTCGGGGCCTTGCGGTGGATCGGCCAGCGCTCGGTGATCTCGATCTTCTCGCCCGGCTCGGCGTTGAGCACCTCGCCGATGACGTTGAAGACCTTGCCCTTGGTGACATCGCCCACGGGCACCGTGATCTGCTCGCCCGTGTCGCGGACCTCCTGGCCGCGGACGATGCCGTCCGTCGGCTTCAGGGCGATGGCGCGCACGAGGTCGTCGCCGAGGTGCTGCGCGACCTCGAGGGTGATCTCGTTCGATTCGCCTTCGATGACGATCGTCGTCTTGAGCGCGTTGTAGATGTCGGGCAGCGAGTCGTGCGGGAACTCGACGTCGACGACGGGACCGGTGACGCGCGCGACGCGCCCCACGACCGCGGTCTCCGTCTTTTCGGCGGTAGCGGTGGAAGTCATTGTCTTCTTCTCTTTCGGAGGTTCTACTTGTTCGACGACAGAGCGTCGGCGCCGCCGACGATCTCGGCGATCTGCTGGGTGATCTCCGCCTGACGCGCATTGTTGCGCAGGCGGGTGTAGTCGGTGATGAGCTTGTCGGCGTTGTCACTGGCCGATTTCATCGCCTTCTGCGTGGCGGCGTGCTTCGCGGCGGATGACTGCAGCAGCGCGTTGAAGACACGGCTCTGGATGTACACCGGAAGGAGCGCGTCGAGCACCGTCTCGGCATCCGGCTCGAATTCGTAGAGCGGGTACACCTGGCTGTCCGCGGCGGCGGATGCGTCCGCTTCCACGATCTGCAGCGGGAGGAGGCGCACCGTCTCGGGCGACTGGGTCATCATGCTGACGAAGCGGTTGTACACGAGGTGGATCTCATCGACGCCACCGGCCTCGTAGCTGCGGGAGAACGCGTCGAGCAGGGTCGAGGCGATCTCCTCGGCCGTGTGGAAGTGCGGCGTGTCGGTGTCGCCCGTCCACTCCGCCGCGCTCGCGATGCGGCGGAACTGGAAGTAGCCGACGGCCTTGCGACCCACGAGGTAGTAGACGACCTCGCGGCCCTGCGATTTGAGCAGCTCCGACATCTCGAGGCCCTCGCGCAGGATCTGCGAGTTGAACGCGCCGGCGAGGCCGCGGTCGGACGCGAAGATCACGACCGCCGAACGCCGCACGACATCGTGCTCACGCGTGAGCGGGTGGTCGACGTTGGAGTGCGTCGCGACGGCCGAGACGGCGCGCGTGACGGCCCGCGCGAACGGTGAGGACGCGCGTACGCGCGTCATCGCCTTCTGGATGCGCGAGGCTGCGATGAGCTCCATCGCCTTGGTGATCTTCTTGGTCGTCTGAGCAGTGTTGATCTTCTGCTTGTAGACCCTCAGTTGTGCGCCCATAGTGTCGCCTTGCGGCTCGTCCTAGCCCCGGCGTCCCTTGACGATCTGCTCCTGGTTGACGTCTTCGGCGTCCGCCGCAGCGAACTCCTCGCGTCCAGGGCTGTCGATCGCCTGTCCCTTGCCGCCCTGGAACTCCAGGACGAACTCGTCGGTCTTCCGCTCCAGTTCGGCCGCCGTGTCGTCATCGAGCACGTTGGTGTCGCGCAGGGTCTCGAGGATCGACGTGTTGCGGCGCAGGTAGTCGAGCAGCTCGCGCTCGAAGCGCAGCACGTCCTCGACCTCGATGGTGTCGAGCTTGCCCTTCGTTCCGGCCCAGATCGAGACGACCTGCTCCTCGACGGGGTACGGCGAGTACTGCGGCTGCTTGAGCAGCTCGGTGAGGCGCGCACCGCGGGCGAGCTGACGGCGGGATGCCGCATCCAGGTCGCTCGCGAACATCGCGAACGCCTCGAGCGAGCGATACTGTGCCAGCTCGAGCTTCAGCGTGCCCGAGACCTTCTTGATCGACTTGACCTGCGCGTCGCCGCCGACGCGCGACACCGAGATGCCGACGTCGACCGCGGGGCGCTGGTTGGCGTTGAAGAGGTCGGACTGCAGGAAGATCTGGCCGTCGGTGATCGAGATCACGTTCGTCGGGATGTATGCCGACACGTCGTTGGCCTTCGTCTCGATGATCGGGAGCCCCGTCATCGAACCGGCGCCCAGCTCGTCGGAGAGCTTCGCGCAGCGCTCGAGCAGACGGGAGTGCAGGTAGAAGACGTCACCGGGGTACGCCTCGCGGCCCGGCGGGCGGCGGAGGAGCAGTGACACGGCACGGTAGGCCTCGGCCTGCTTCGTCAGGTCATCGAAGATGATCAGGACGTGCTTGCCGCCGTACATCCAGTGCTGGCCGATGGCCGAGCCGGTGTAGGGCGCGAGGTACTTGAAGCCGGCGGGGTCGGATGCCGGAGCGGCGACGATCGTCGTGTACTCCAGGGCGCCGGCGTCTTCGAGCGCTCCCTTGACGGCGGCGATCGTCGAGCCCTTCTGGCCGATGGCGACGTAGATGCAGCGGACCTGCTTGTTCTCGTCGCCCGATTCCCAGTTGGCCCTCTGGTTGATGATGGTGTCGATCGCGATGGCGGTCTTGCCGGTCTGGCGGTCGCCGATGATGAGCTGACGCTGACCGCGGCCGACGGGGATCATCGCGTCGATGGCCTTGATGCCGGTCTGCATCGGCTCGTGCACCGACTTGCGCTGCATGACGCCGGGAGCCTGGAGCTCGAGCGCGCGGCGACCGTCGGTGGCGATCTCGCCGAGACCGTCGATGGGGTGGCCGAGGGGGTCGACGACGCGACCGAGGTAGCCGTCGCCGACGGGGACCGAGAGGACCTCGCCCGTGCGCGTGACTTCCTGGCCGGCCTCGATGCCGGAGAACTCGCCGAGCACGACGACACCGATCTCGTGCTCGTCGAGGTTGAGCGCGAGGCCGTTGGTGCCGTCGGCGAAGGTCACGAGCTCGTTCGCCATGACGCCCGGGAGCCCCTCGACGTGCGCGATGCCGTCCGCGGCGTCGAGGACGGTGCCGACCTCGGTCGCCGCGGCGCCGGTCGGCTCGTAGGCGGCGACGAAGTCCTTCAGCGCGTCACGGATGACGTCGGGGCTGATCGATAGTTCTGCCATTGTCTTCCTTCGTGTTGAGGGACTCTCATCCCAAGTTCCTCCGCGCGGGGCGGGAAATCCGTGTTCTAGACCGCGAGCTTCTGCCGGAGATCGGCGAGGCGCGAGGAGATGCTGCCGTCGATCACGTCGTCCGCGATCTGCACGCGGAGTCCGCCGACGACGGCCGGGTCGATGATCTCGTTGAGGGAGACCCCCGAACCGTAGCGGCGCGACAGGGTCTCGACGAGGCGCGTGCGCTGCGCCGCGGTGAGCGGGGCGGCGGTGACGACGCTCGCGACCGTACGACCGCGCTGGTCGGCGACGATCTGCATCGCGCGGATCAGCAGCTGCCGCACGCGACGGTCGCCCGTCTGCTGCACGAGCGATGACACGATGAGCGTCGTCGCTTCGCTCGCGCGGCCGCCGAGGAGCGTCTGCACGAGGGCGCCCTTCGCGGCGGAATCGCCGAGGCGGCTGCCGAGCGCGAGCTCGAGCTGCGGGTTCTCGGCGACGAGCCGCGACACGCGGAACAGTTCGCCCTCGACGTCGACGTTCTTATCCGCGCGCGTGGCGGCACGCACGGCGAGTTCTTCGATCGCGTCGACGAGGTCAGCCGCGCCCGACCAGCGCTGCTGCGCGGTGGCGGTCAGGACCGCCACCGTCGCGGGCCGGAAGGACTTTCCGAAGATGTCGGCCACGAGCCGTGCCCGCGTGCCGGCTGGTGCCGTGGGATCGGCGAGCGCGCCGCTCAACTGAGACGACTCGCCCACGACACGCGCGGCGGCGAAGAGCTCGCGCGCGGTGTCGAGGTCGATCGTCGTCTGCGCGTCGAGCGCCGCGACGGTGCTCCCGAGCGCCTGAGTGGTCGCGCTGCCCATCAGCGCACCGGTTCCTGAGCCTGTCGAAGGGTCTCGGAGGAGTTCTCGGACGCCTCGAGGTCGGCCAGGAAGCGGTCCACGACGCTCTGCGCCTTCTGGTCGTCGCTGAGCGATTCCCCGATGACGCCGCCGGCGAGATCGAGCGCGAGCGTCCCGACCTCGGAGCGCAGCGACACGAGCGCGCTCTGGCGCTCGGCCTCGATCTGCGAGTGCGCGGTGGCGGTGATGCGGGCCGCGTCAGCGGCCGCAGCATCCTTCGCCTCGGCGACGATCTTCTTGCCGTCCTCGCGGGCGGCGTCGCGGATCTCGCCGGCCTCGCGGCGCGCCTCGGCGAGCTGCGCCGTGTACTGCTCGAGCGCTGCTTCGGCCTTCTTCTGCGCCTCGTCGGCCTTCGCGATGTTTCCCTCGATGGCGACCGCGCGCTGGTCGAGCAGGGCCTGCATGCGAGGAAGGGCGAACTTCCAGAACAGCACGAGGATGACGATGAAGCACACCGCGGACCACAGGATGTCGTAGGCCGCGGGCAGCAGCGGGTTGGGCGCTTCGCCTTCTTCTGCGGCGATCGTGACCAGTGCGTTCAGCATCCTGGCTCCTTAGAAGTGGTGGGTGGGAGGATCAGGCGTAGCCGAAGATGAAGCCGGTGGCGATGCCGATGAAGGCGAGCGCCTCGGTGAAGGCGATACCGATCCACATCAGCACCTGCAGGCGGCCGGCGAGCTCGGGCTGGCGGGCCACGCCCTCGATCGTCTTGCCGACGACGATGCCCACGCCGATGGCCGGGCCGATCGCCGCGAGGCCGTAGCCGACGGTCGCGATTGAACCGGTGACCTCGGCGAGAACCGTAGTTGCATCCACGGGTGTTTTTCCTTTCGTTGTGGGCGGCTGACGCCTGCCCGCTAGTGCTCTTCCGCGACCGCGAGCTGGATATAGACCGCGGTGAGGATCGTGAAGACGTACGCCTGGAGGAAGGCCACCAGGATTTCGAAGAGGGTGAAGGCGAAACCGAACGCGAGGGTGCCCGCGCCCAGGACCGTCCACCAACCGCCCAGTGTGACGATGAAGAACTGCGTCGCCGAGAAGAACAGCACGAGCATCAGGTGGCCGACGATCATGTTCATCAGGAGTCGGAGCGTCAGCGTGACGGGCCGGATGATGAAGGTCGAGAGCAGCTCCAGCGGCGTGACGATGATGTACAGCGCCGGCGGCACGCCGCTCGGGAACAGCGAGTTCTTGAAGAAGTTCTTGGGACTCTTCTTGATGCCCGCGTAGATGAACGTGACGTACGCGACCACGGCGAGCAGCAGGGGCACCGCGATGACGCCGGTGCCGGCGATGTTGATGCCCGGGATGACTCCCGTCAGGTTCATGAACAGGATCATGAAGAACATCGTGGTGAGGATCGGCAGGAATCGCGTGCCGTCCTTGCGCCCGAGCAGATCGTGTGCGATGTTGACGCGGACGAAGTCGAGGCCCATCTCGACGATGCTCTGGAAACGACCCGGAACCATCGTCATCCGGCGCGTGCCGAGCCAGAAGATGACGACCACGGCGAGCGTGGCGAGAAGCTGCGCGAAAGTGATGCGCGTCATCTCGAACGGGGTGCCCTCGAAGAAGATCGCAGGAGGGAAGAAGTCCGTGATCGACGGCGGGTGGAACGAGCTGTCGTCAGACGACGCTGCGGTGGCGAGGAAAGTCGCGGCTTGAGTCAACAGTGCTGGCTCCAGCTTCGGGGCACCGGAGAGTTCCGATGCGACGATGAGTGATGGGTGTCATCCGCGGCGCGGCACATCACCAATGACTCTGTGCATGGCTCGCGGGAACGAATTCAGCCTATCAAGGATTCGGGGAGGTCAAGAACCGGACGGCGCCGACCCGGACGCATCGGTCGATGACGGACCCTCCCCCGGGAGCGTCACGTCCGATACATGCGGAATGCGCATGCGTGTCATGACCGCGACGTCGAT
>NZ_DATMIO010000282.1:0-10564 GCF_035554235.1 Microbacterium sp.
CCGGCTGAGCGGCGGATGCCGCGTCGAGGAGGAAGTGCAGGCTCACGGGGCCTACGCGCGGAACCGGTCGCGGAGTTTGGCGAACAGGCCCTGCTGGAACTCGGCGAGGTGGGGCGTGGGCGGCTTCGACTTCTTGGCGAAGTCTTCGATGAGCGCCCGCTCCTTCGCGTCGAGCCGGGTCGGCGTGACGACATGGACCCCCACGCGCAGGTCACCGCGCGTGGTCCCGCGGAGCGGGGTGATGCCGCGGCCCTTGATCGTGAGCACGTCGCCGGCCTGCACGCCGGCGCGCACCTCGAGCTCCACGGGTCCGTCGAGGGAGTCGATCGTCGTCATCGTGCCCAGGATCGCGTCGGGCATCGAGACCTCGAGCGTCGCGAGGATGTCGTCGCCGTCACGGCTGAAGATCTCGTGCGGCGCGACCGTGACCTCGATGTAGAGGTCGCCATTGGGTCCGCCCGCCGGTCCCACCTCGCCCGAGCCGGGGAGCTGGAGACGCAGCCCGGTCTCGACGCCGGCCGGAATGTCGATCGACACGGTGCGCCGCGAACGGACGCGACCCTGGCCCTGGCATGTGCCGCAGGGGTAGGGAATCGTGGTGCCGTATCCCTGGCACGAGCCGCACGGCTGGTTCGTGACGACGTTGCCGAGGAGGCTTCGCATCTGGCGCTGCACGTGGCCGGTCCCCTGGCAGATGTCGCACGTCACGGGCTGGGTGCCGGCCTGGCAGCACGACCCGTGGCACGTCTCGCACAGCACCGCCGTGTCGACCTCGAGGTCGCGGTGGGTGCCGAAGACGACGTCGCCGAGCTGGAGCGTCACCCGGACGAGCGCGTCCTGGCCGCGCTCGCGGCGCGAACGCGGGCGTCCGCCGCGAGAGCCGCCGGCGGCGCCGAAGAAGGTCTCGAAGATGTCGCCGAAGCCGCCGAACCCTGCGCCGGCGCCGCCGAAGCCCTGGTCGCCGCCCATGTCGTAGCGCCGACGCTCGTCGGGGTTGCTCAGCACGTCGTAGGCGTGCGTTACGAGCTTGAAGCGCTCCGAGGCATCGGCCCCCGGGTTGACGTCGGGGTGCAGCTCCCGCGCAAGGCGTCGGTACGCCTTCTTGATCTCGTCGGTGCTCGCATCGCGAGCGACCCCCAGCACTTCGTAGTGGTCAGCCACTGTCGCCTTCCTGTGAGCGCGCCGCGCGCGCTCGTCGTCGGTGGAACCCGCCGCCTCAGCGGCGCGTCTCGTCTTCGTCCAGCAGCCGGCTCAGGTAGCGGGCGACGGCCCGCGCAGCAGCCAGATTGCTGGGGTAGTCCATTCGGGTGGGTCCCATCACGCCGATCCTGGCGGTACCCCCGCCCGCGTCGTAGTCGCTCGTCACGATCGACGCCTCCGGGATGCCGAAGGCCTCGTTCTCGCGACCGATACTCGCCCCGAGTCCGTGCGCGTCGGAGGCCATCTCGCTCATGAGGCGAAGGAGGGTCACCTGCTCCTCGATCGCCTCGAGGATGGGGTGGATGCTGCCCCTGAAGTCCTGCTCTCGCCTCGCGAGCGTCGCGGCGCCGGCCATCACGAGGCGGTCCTGACGGAACTCCTCGAACTCCTCGGCTACGACATGGCTCACGGTCAGGAGGGCATTGTCGAGGCGAGTCGGCTCGGCGATCGGCTGGGCCCGCAGGGCGTCGATGCGCTCGGAGCCTTCCTGCACGCCTCGGCCGGTGATGAGGGCGGCCAGCCGGGCGCGCAGCACGGCGACGTCGGACTCGTCGAGGTCGCCGCCGACGATCGCGATCCGCTGCGAGACGCGGCCGGTGTCGGTCACCAGGATCACGAGCAGGCGGGCGGGGGCGAGCTGCACCAGCTCGATGTGGGTCACGCTCGCCCGCGAGAACGAGGGGTACTGCACGATCGCGACCTGGCCCGTGAGCTGGGTCAGCACGCGCACTGTGCGGGCCAGCACGTCGTCGAGATCCGTGGGTTCGCCGAGAAAGCTCGTGATGGCGGCACGCTGGGACGGCGTGAGGGGCCGCAATGCGGCGAGGTGGTCGACGAAGACGCGGTAGCCCTTGTCGGTCGGAATGCGACCGGAGGATGTGTGGGGCGCCGTGATCAGCTCTTCGTCCTCGAGCAGCGCCATATCGTTGCGGATCGTGGCGGCGCTCACCCCGAACGCGTGCCGCTCGACGATCGACTTGCTGCCGACGGGCTCGTGGGTGTCCACGTAGTCCTGCACGATCGCGCGGAGCACCTGAAGGCCGCGTTCTGTGACCATGACTGCTCCTCCCGCTGGCACTCGTCCGCCCTGAGTGCCAATTCTATCCGATCGTCCCCCGCAGGAGCCTGAGCGACGATGTCATTCCGTCAGCGCCCGCACCACCGCATCCGCGAGCAGGCGCCCGCTCAACGTGAGCACCACACGCCCGCGCACCGCCTCGCGCCCGTCGACGAGCCCGTCCGCCACCAGCCCGGCGACGGCGCGCCTGCCCGCCTCGCCCAGGACGCCGATCGCGAGACCGTCGCGGACGCGTGATTCGAGAAGGACCCGCTCGAGCAGCCGGGTGTCATCATCGAGGCGCTCGCGCCCCGCCGCGGGCGACTCCCCCGCCGCGAGACGCTGCGCGTACGCCGCCGGGTGCTTGACGTTCCACCAACGGGTCCCGGCGACGTGGCTGTGCGCGCCGGGGCCGAACCCCCACCAATCGGCGCCGCGCCAGTAGGCCAGGTTGTGGCGCGAGCGCTGAGCCGGCGTGCGTGCCCAGTTGCTCACTTCGTACCACTCGAACCCGGCGGCTCCCAGCATCCGGTCGGCGGCCTCGTACATGTCGGCCTGCAGGTCGTCGTCCGGGGCGGGGACCTCGCCGCGGCGGATCTGACGGGCGAGCTTCGTGCCGTCCTCGATGATCAGCGCGTACGCCGAGATGTGGTCGGGCTCCAGCGCGAGCGCGGACTCGAGCGAGGCGGTCCAGTCCGCGAGGGATTCGCCGGGGGCGCCGTAGATGAGGTCGACGCTGACGTCGAGGCCGGCGGCGCGGGCGGCCGCGGCGGCCGAGGCGACGTTGGCCGGCGAGTGGGTGCGGTCGAGGGCCGCCAGCACGTGCGGAACGGATGACTGCATGCCGATCGAGAGACGGGTCACGCCGGCCGCGGCCAGTTCGGCGGTGACGGCATCTGTCACCGTGTCGGGATTCGCCTCCACCGTGATCTCCGCGTCGTCGTCGAGGCCGAACGCGTCGCGCACGCCGGCGAGCATGCGCCCGAGGTCACCGGCGGGAAGCAGCGTCGGTGTTCCCCCGCCGAAGAAGACGGTGGATGCCGCCCGCCGGGGTCCTGCCGCGGCGAGCACGCCGCGCGCCAGCGCCACCTCGCCCAGCAGCACGTCGGCGTACTGGTCCTGGCGGGACCCCCTCAGTTCACCCGCCGTGTACGTGTTGAAGTCGCAGTACCCGCAGCGCACGCGGCAGAACGGCACGTGGAGGTACACGGAGAAGGGCGTGGCGGGGTCGATCGAGGACGCCGCGGGCAGGCTTCCATCGGCGGGAGCGGGCTCGCCGAGCGGAAGCGGGCCGGCCATCACGTGGGCGTCGAATAGAGGGGCGAGATGGCCCGGAGGTAGCGCGTGAAGAGCTCGCGCCGACGGCGGCGCGTCATGGCAGGGACGACCTTGTAGAGGAACGCCCGCGGGGCGTCGAACGCCCTCACCGTGAACCACACCTCGTCGTTCGCGTGCCAATCGAGCATGAACGACTCCTCGCCGCTCACGACGGCTCCATCCACCGTGCCGAGGGCGTAGCCGACGCGTCGCGCCTCTTCGACCACGAAGATGACCCGCCGCTCGCCGTCGATCTTCATCCCGCCCACGCGGCCATGCAGGTGCACGGTCGTGCCGGGCCCGACGAAGGGAGTGCCGTCGGAGTCGAAGCGCTGCTCGGCCTCGAGACGGCTCGGAGCGACGGGGTGGCCTTCCGCATCGAAGCTGACACCGGAGTACATGGGGCCGGATGCCGGGCGCACATCGCTCAGGGACAGTCCCGCCGCCTTCTGCGCGGTCCACGAGAGCAGGGCCTCGCTCGCGGTCTTGAATCGGGCCTCACCGCTCCCGATGCGCCAGGACTCCTCCGCGGGGATGCTCCGCTCGGGCGGATACTGCATCAGATCCGGTGCCTGAGTCGCCCCGACGGCGGCGTAGTCGACGGTCTCGTCCCTGAACGTGCCGCGGCGCATGGGTTCCAGCCTACTTCGCTGCCTTGGTCTCGACATCACCCGACAGAGCGGCGATGAATGCTTCTTGCGGAACCTCGACGCGACCGACCATCTTCATGCGCTTCTTGCCTTCCTTCTGCTTCTCGAGCAGCTTGCGCTTGCGGGTGATGTCACCGCCGTAGCACTTCGCGAGCACGTCCTTGCGCATCGCGCGGATCGACTCGCGGGCGATGATCCTGGCACCGATCGCCGCCTGGATCGGCACCTCGAACTGCTGGCGCGGGATGAGCTTCTTCAGGCGCTCGGTCATCAGCACACCGTAGGCGTAGGCCTTGTCGCGGTGCACGATGGCGCTGAACGCATCGACGGGCTCGCCCTGCAGCAGGATGTCGACCTTGACCAGGTCGGCCTCCTGGTCGCCGCTCGGCTCGTAGTCGAGCGACGCGTACCCGGCGGTCTTCGACTTCAGATTGTCGAAGAAGTCGAAGACGATCTCGCCGAGCGGCATCGTGTAGCGGATCTCGACGCGATCCTCGCCCAGGTACTCCATGCCCAGCAGCGTTCCCCGGCGCGATTGGCAGAGCTCCATGATCGTGCCCACGTAGTCCTTCGGCGCGAGGATCGCGGCCTTGACCATCGGCTCGGTCACGCTCGCGATCTTGGTGCCGGAGGGGAACTCGCTGGGATTGGTGACCGTGTACGTCTTCCGGTCGTCGGTGGTCACCTCGTACGTCACGGACGGCGCCGTCGAGATGAGATCGAGCCCGAACTCGCGCTCGAGGCGCTCGGTGACGATCTCGAGGTGGAGAAGGCCGAGGAAGCCGCACCGGAATCCGAAGCCCAGCGCGACGGAGGTCTCGGGCTCGTAGTTCAGGGAGGCATCCGACAGCTTGAGCTTGTCGAGCGCCTCACGCAGCACCGGGTAGTCGCTGCCATCGATCGGGTAGAGGCCCGAGAAGACCATCGGCTTGGGGTCGGTGTATCCGGGCAGTGCCTCCTTGGAGGGCTTCGCCGCGTTCGTGACGGTGTCGCCCACCTTCGACTGGCGCACATCCTTCACGCCGGTGATCAGGTATCCGACCTCCCCCACGCCGAGCCCCCGCGTCGGGGTGGGCTCGGGCGATGAGACCCCGATCTCCAGCAGTTCGTGCACGGCACGTGTGGACATCATCTGGATCCGCTCGCGCGGGCTGAGCTTGCCGTCGATCATGCGCACGTACGTGATCACACCGCGGTAGGAGTCGTACACCGAGTCGAAGATCATCGCCCGCGTAGGCGCATCGGGGTCGCCCTTCGGCGACGGGATCTGCCGCACGACGTGATCGAGCAGCTCCTCGACGCCGAGCCCGGTCTTGCCGCTGACCCGGAGCACGTCCTCGGGCTTGCCGCCGATGAGGCTCGCAAGCTCTTTCGCGTACTTCTCGGGATCGGCGGCGGGCAGGTCGATCTTGTTCAGCACCGGGATGATGTGCAGGTCGTTCTCGAGCGCCAGGTAGAGGTTCGCGAGCGTCTGCGCCTCGATCCCCTGTGCGGCGTCCACCAGCAGGATTGCGCCTTCGCACGCCGCCAGCGAACGACTGACCTCGTAGGTGAAGTCCACGTGACCCGGGGTGTCGATCATGTTGAGCGCGAACACCTCGTCTGGCTGCGCCGACCCGGTCACCGCGCCCGTCAGCGACCAGGGCATCCGCACGGCCTGGGACTTGATCGTGATGCCGCGCTCGCGCTCGATGTCCATCCGGTCGAGGTACTGCGCGCGCATGTCGCGATCGGAGACCACCCCGGTGATCTGCAGCATCCGGTCGGCGAGCGTGGATTTGCCGTGGTCGATGTGAGCGATGATGCAGAAGTTGCGGATCTGCTCGGGGGGCGTCGCGGCGGGCTCGAGCTGCTTCAGGGCGCGGGGTGACATGTCCGCTCGATTCTACGGGGCGGGAGCGCCGCCCGCCCGCGCGCGCCGGCGACCGGCCCGTGCGTGACGTGCGTGAGGGGAACGGGACGGCTTCATGCACTGTTCACGCCCGGTTCGGCATCCTCTCTTGCCACCCTCACGGGCGCCATGCATGCTCGATCGGGGGACGCACGGGGGAAAACCGAACATCGCCGCTCGGACAGGACGACCGCGCCCGGGCACCACTGAAGGAGACAGCACAAGTGCGCCATGCATCCATGCCCCGCCCGGCGGAGGACAGAAGCAGGAAGCTCGTCGGGTCGGTGGCGGTCGCCACCGTGGTCGGTCTGGCGACCGCCACCCTTGCCGCGCCGGTCGCGGCATCCGCGGCGGTATCGCCCAGTGCACCGGTCGTGATCAGCGAGGTCTACGGCGGCGGCGGCAATTCGGGCGCGACGCTGAAGCGGGACTTCATCGAGCTGTACAACAAGAGCGCGGCGCCCGTCGACCTGGCCGGCTGGAGCGTGCAGTACGCGTCGGCAACCGGCACGTCGTGGCAGGTCACCCCGCTCGTCGCCTCCGCCCCCGCGACCGATGTGATCCTTCAGCCCGGTCAGCACCTGCTGATCGGTGAGGCGGCGGGAGCGGGAGGAACGCTCGAGATCGCTCCCGATGTGAGCGGCTCGATCCCCATGAGCGGCTCGGGCGCCAAGGTCGCGCTCGTCAGCTCGGTGACGCCGTTGACCGGCGCTGCCGGGAACACCGCGCTCCCGCAGGTCATCGACTACGTGGGATGGGGCGGCACGGCGAACGAATTCGCCGGCACCGGGCCCGCCCCCGCGACGAGCAACACGACCTCTATCGCCCGCAGCGCCGCGAACGAGAACACCGCGAACAACGCCGTCGACTTCGCGGCCGGCGCCCCGACACCCACGGCACGGGTCACGGGGGATCCCGATCCGGATCCCGAGCCGGAGTTCCACTCGATCTCCGACATCCAGGGCACCGGAGCGGAGTCCGAATTCGCCGGAGAGCCCGTGATGACCCGCGGCGTCGTGACGGCGAGCTACCCCACGGGCGGATACAGCGGCTACGTCATCCAGACGGAGGGCACCGGAGGATCGCTCGACGCCTCGCACACGGCATCCGATGCGATCTTCGTCTACTCGCCTTCGACCGCCACAACCACCCCGCTCGGTGCGTACGTGGAGGTGACCGGTCTGGTGAGCGAGTATCGCAACAACGCGAACGACCGGCGGGCGGTGACGCAGATCACGGTCGCCTCAGACGCCGGCCGCGCGATCCTCGCCGATCCGTTCACCGCTCCCGTCCCCGCGACCACCTCGTGGCCGGCCACCGACGAGGGCCGCGAAGCGCTCGAGTCGATGCTGATCTCGCCCGCCGGCCCCTTCACCGTCACCAACACGTTCTCGACGAACCAGTACGGGGAGGTCGGTCTCGCGGCCGGCACGACGCCGCTTCGTCAGCCGACGGATGTCGCGCTGCCGGGCTCGCCAGAGGCCGCGGCGGTCGCCGCCGACAACGCTGCGCGTGCCGTTGCGCTGGATGACGGCGCCTCCACGAACTTCCTGAACGCCGCGAACCAGGCGCTGACGCCGCCGTGGATCTCGACCACTGCGCCCGTGCGCGTCGGGGCGGCCGTGACGTTCACCGACCCGCTGATCGTGGACTGGCGCAACAACACGTGGAAGCTCCAGCCCACGGCTCCGCTCAGCGCGGCCGATCCCGCGGGCTACCCGGCGACGTTCGAGAACACGCGCACCGGCGCTCCCGAGCCGGTCGGCGGCGACATCAGCGTCGCCTCGTTCAACGTGCTCAACTACTTCACCACCCTCGGCACCGATTCGCCCACGTGCGATCCCTTCACGGACCGCGCCGGCGACGGGGTGACGGTCGAGAAGGACTGCCCCCAGCGCGGGGCGTGGGATGCCGAGGACTTCGCGCGGCAGCAGGTGAAGATCGTCGAAGCGATCAACGCCTTGGACGCGAGCGTGGTCGGCCTCCTCGAGATCGAGAACTCCGCGGCGCTCGGCGAAGCGACCGATGAGGCGCTGGGCGCTCTCGTGACCGCGCTCAACGCCGACGCCGGGGAGGAGCGCTGGGCATTCGTGCCCTCGCCCGCGAACCTCCCCGACCCGCTGACCCGGGATGTCATCACGAACGCGATCATCTATCAGCCGGCGCTCGTCACGCCCCTCGGGGCCTCGACCGCCCTGGGCGACCAGAGTGCCGACGATCAGGCGTTCGGCAACGCGCGGGAGCCGATCGGCCAGGCGTTCTCTCCGGCCGATGGTGGCGAAGACTTCGTCGTCGTGGTCAATCACTTCAAGTCGAAGGGCTCCGCCGGCCCGTGGCCGGGAGACCCGGACGCGGGCGATGGCCAGGGCGCGTCCAACGAGTCGCGCGTGCGACAGGCCACCGCCCTCCGGGACTGGATCGCGACCGACCCGACGGGCGCCGGCACCGATTCGGTGCTGCTCGTGGGCGACTTCAACGCGTATGGCCAGGAAGACCCGCTGCAGGTGCTCTACGCCGCGGGCTTCGTCGATGCCGAGCACGCGTTCGAGCTGGGCGAGAGCTCGTACTCGTTCAGCGGTCTGTCGGGTTCACTCGACCACGTGCTGCTCAGCGGCGCCGCGGCCGACCGCGCCACGGGCGCCGACATCTGGACGATCAACTCCCCCGAGTCGCTCGCCCTCGAGTACAGCCGCTACAACTACCACGGCACGCTGTTCTACGCGCCCGACGCCTTCCGCTCGAGCGATCACGACCCGGTAAAGGTCGGCCTGAAGGCCGGGCTCGAGGCATCATCGACCACGCTCGCCCTCGCGAAGACCGAGGTCGTGTACGGCGCGAAGGGCACGGTCTCAGCCACCGCGACGGTCACGGCGGATGTCGCGGCCACCGGTTCGGTCCAGTTCCTCGTCGGCGGGGCCGTCGTGGCGACGGCGCCGCTCAACGGCGGTGTGGCAACGGCCACGCTTCCCCTGCCGGGGACCTTGGCCGCCGGTGCGCACGACGTGATCGCCCGGTACACCGGATCGGCCCTCGTCGCGGCGTCCGAGTCGGCACCCGTTTCGATCACCGTTCGCGCCGCGGCATCCGACACCGATCTGATCGCGGTGCTCCCCGTGCACGTCAACCGCGCTCTGCCCTCGACCCTGGTGGCATGGGTGACGCTCGAGACCGGCAAGGCGCCCGCGGGCGCCGTCGAGTTTCGTGAGGGCACCACGGTGATAGCGACGGTTCCCGTGGTGAAGGGCTCGGCGAGCGTGCGGCTCCCGAACACCCTGACGCGCGGCATCCACTCATACACCGCGACGTTCGTGCCGGCAGATGCCACCAACGTCGTGGGTTCGGTCAGCGGCGAGGTCGCGGTTCGGGTCGTTCGCTAGCTGAACGACAGCCGAGCGAAGTACGGCTCAGCGATTCCGTGGGCGGGCATAGCCTGGGGCAGTGACCGTCCAGGTGGTGTTCGTCCACGGAATCCGCACGTCGGCGACGATGTGGCGCGCGCAGCTCGCCCACCTCGCCGAACGCGGGATTCCGGCGAACGCCGTCGATCTGCCCGGTCACGGCAGCCGCATGGCCGAGGACTTCACGCTGGACGGTGCCTTCGCGACGATCGACGAGGCGGTTCAGGATGCCGCGGCCTGCGGCCCCGTGCTGCTCGTCGGGCATTCCATGGGCGGCCTGATCTGCGTTGAGTACGCGGGACGCGAGGACCCCCCGCCCATTGCGGGGCTCATCGCGGCGTCATGCACGGCCATCCCGCGGGGTGTGGGCCTGTCCACATATCGACTCCTCGCACGTGGGGTGGACTCGCTCCCCGACCGAGGGATGTGGCTCACGAACCGCATGCTCGATCGCATCCTGCCCGACGAGACCCGCGCCGACTTCGGGGCCGGCGGCTATGCGCTGGACGCGCAGGACATCGCGCTGCAGAGCCTCTCCGTCCTCGACCTGCTGGCGGCATTGCATCGCATCGACGTGCCGCTGTGGTTCGTCAACGGGCAGTTCGACCAGCTACGCGTCAACGAGCAGCTCTTCGTGCGTGTCGCCAAGCATGCCGAGCTGATCGTGGTGCCGCGCACGACCCACCACGTCACGGTGATGCGTCCGCGGGTCTTCAACGCGCTGCTCGACGTCGCGCTCACGACCCTCGAACAGACCTGATAGACTCGGTGATTGGCTTGCGTGTGGGTTATGCCCTCACGACCGCCGTGCGGCAGCCCTCTTCTGCAACTCGGCAACTCCATCGCTCACCGAACGAAAGTCCGATCACTCACGTGGCAAACATCAAGTCGCAGATCAAGCGCAACAAGACCAACGAGAAGGCGCACGAGCGCAACAAGGCCGTCAAGAGCGAGCTGAAGACCGCGATCCGTCGCACGCGCGATGCCGTCGTCGCTGGCGACAAGTCCGCGGCCGAGAAGTCGCTGCACGTCGCGACCAAGAAGCTCGACA